>JBHORD010000090.1:0-13762 GCA_042408355.1 Anaerolineales bacterium | reverse complement strand
AATCCATTGTCCTGCCCAAACTATAAGCCGTGACTCTTCCGTTTCAAACCATTTATCCGGATGAAATCAAACTCCCGCCGGCGCGCATCGAGTCGCTGGCGGCGACTCATCGCGAGCGTCAGCGGACAGGTTTGATCCGCCTGGCGTATTCGACGGCACGACAAATTTATTTGTTGTTTCGCCGGGGCGCGGTTTTAAACGGATATTCAGTCAACGAAGACTCCTGCCAGCGGCTGGAAAACTGGCGGGAGACGATTGCATCGTTGCCCGAAGCCTATGCGCGGCTGATACCGCTGTCAACCTTTGCGCTGCAATTGTTCAAACTCTGCGCGGAAGGACAAAGCGAACATGCCGCACAAATGAATGCAATCGAATTGCGCGCTTCGCTCGCGGGCACATGGAGATTGTCCGGCGAACCGGCCTTGTATCACCTGAGCTGGAAAACTGCCGAAGGACTGATTTTCTACGCCGGCGTAAAGCGTGAAGAATATTCGGTCTTTTTCATGCCTGCACGCCTCGTGGACGAACCGGGAATCACGGACAGTATTGTGCGCTGGGGCGACCCGCAAGTCAGCGTCACATCTTTTTCGATGAACATAAGTCAGCCCGCATGGCAGGAATATTTTCTGCGGCGGACATTTGCCGATATCTGCGAGCGCGCCTTTTTACGCTACGAAAAAATCACGGGCCGCGCGGTGGTGGATTCAGCAATTCGTTCGCTGGTGGTTGCCGCCTCGCGCCAATCAGCGGAAATCAACATCACGGGCAGGCAATTGATGGACCGCGAAATCTTTCCGGCGCCGCAGGCCGCAGCCGGGACATACCGGGAAATATTGAAAACCATGCACGAACAAATCGCCGCCATTGTCGGCGCGCGGCTATCTTTCGCCATCTTATCGGAAATCGTCGCCGAGCTTCCCAAAATCGAATATCAAATTGCGCGGCAATTCGCGCTCCTGCCTGAAGAATTGTACAGGTGATTGAACGCGATCCAAAGGATAATTTAATCATCACAGGTATAATGTAGCAGACGGATTTTCTGTGAAGCGCCTGTTCCCCATTTTTCTCATCGCCATCATTTTGCTGACCTCTTGCGGACAAGTCCCTTCGTTATGGGGAACGTATGCGACTCCCACGAGCGAATCGTCCGACCCGACCGCGGCCGTTTCTGCCGCTCAATCGGGAACCGTTACCTCAACGTTTCCACTGCCAACTGCGGCGCCCGCCTCCACTCCAACACACGCGGCGATTCTTCCGACCGATTCCATGACCGCCTCAAGCGAGACCCCCAGCCCGATTTCAGCGGCCACCCCAACTTCAAGCGTCCCATCCATTCTTTATTATTCACAAAGCGGAGATACGCTTCCGGCGCTGGCGGCGCGGTTCGGCGTCGACGCGTCTGAAATCCTGAGCGATGCGGCGCTGCCCGAAACCGGTTTGATCGCTCCCGGCACCTTGCTCGTCATCCCTGATCGCATCAAGGAAAAGAAAACACCGAACATTCAGATTATTCCTGACAGCGAATTGGTCTTCTCGGCGACCGCCACCAATTTTGACATCACATCTTATGTAAACAATGCGGGCGGAATGCTCAGCACGTATCGCGAATATCTCGGCTCTACTGCGTGGACCAGCGGCGCCGATGAAATCAAACGCGCGGCTTATGAAAATTCGATCAACCCGCGTTTGTTGCTGGCTGTCCTCGAATATGAAAGCCGCTGGGTGCGCGGTCAGCCGGTGGATCCGTTGCACACGGATTATCCAATGGGTTATCAGAATCTTCTTTATAAGGGCTTGTTCAGCCAACTGGTATGGGCTGTCAATCAGCTTTCGATCGGATATTATGGCTGGCGCACCGGCGCTTTAACCGAACTTAAATTTCCCGATGGAACTTCGCTCCGCATTGACCCGCGTTTGAATGCGGGCACCGTCGCCGTGCAATATTTATTCGCGCAAACTCACAGCCAATCGCAATGGGCGCAAATCATTGACCCCAAGAACGGCTTTCCCGCCATGTACACGCAAATGTTCGGAGATCCGTGGGCGCGCGGCGCAACCGTGACGATTTTTCCGCCCGGCCTGACCCAGCCAACTTTGGTGCTTCCGTTCGACCCAAATGTGCAATGGAATTTTACCGGAGGTCCGCACGGCGCTTGGGAGCACGACGGTTCATTAGCCGCGTTGGATTTTGCGCCTTCGACGGATCACGGCGGATGCGAACAGACGCCGGATTGGGTGACTGCCGCCGCGCCCGGCCTGATTGTTCGTTCCGGCAACGGCGTCGTTGTCGAAGATTTGGACGGCGACGGTTATGAACAAACCGGCTGGGACCTGTTGTATCTGCACATTGCTACACAGGACCGCGTCCCGCTCGGAACGTGGGTCAAGACCAACGACCACATCGGCCATCCGTCTTGCGAAGGCGGGATTGCCACCGGAACGCATTTGCATTTTGTCCGCAAATACAACGGCGAATGGGTCGCCGCAGATGGGCCGTTACCGTTCATCTTAAGCGGATGGGTTGCCCATCAAGGCGATCAGCCATACCTTGGGACCTTGACGAAGGGCAATCAAACCATCATTGCCGATCCTGTTGGACAGGCCCGCTCTATCATCATACGAACCCTGAATGATCCGTAAACGCATCTACTCCGCCGTCGTTCTGATAGCGATGGCGTTATTCGCCTGCACCTATTCATCTTCGCCTTCGTTAACTGGAAATCAAACCGCTCCGCCTCAGCCCGGAAGTGGAACGGATACCGCTTCCGACGCGCCGACTCCGCTCCCGACTCGCCCCGCATACAAACCCGGCCAGCTTGTGGATTATATCGCCCAGCCCGGCGATACGCTTCCCGCGCTGGCGGCTCATTTCAACACCACCGTCGCTGAAATCAGAACGGCAAATCCAATCATCCCGAATGACGCGACGACCATGCCGCCCGGCTTTCCAATGAAAATCCCGATTTACTACAAAGCGCTGTGGGCGAATCCGTTCAAGATTATCCCGGACGCGGCCTTCGTCAACGGACCGATGCAGGTCGGATTCAACACATCCGCATTCGTGGATTCACAGCCAGGCTGGTTGAAAAATTATCACGCGTATATCGGAAGCGGCGGCTCGCAAACCGGCGCCGAACTTGTGGATTACGTTGCCACCAATTACAGCGTCAGCCCGCGCCTGCTTTTGGCTTTGCTCGAGTATCAAAGCCATGCGCTGACCAATCCTGCCATGCCAAACGACAATGCCATCCTCAAGTATCCAGAGCCATATTACAACACGCTCTACCTGCAATTGGTGCTTGCGGCAAATACGCTGAACAACGGCTATTATGGATGGCGATCCGGCTCGTTGACGGAATTCGACGCGACCGATGGTTCGATCATTCGGCCCGATCCATGGCAGAACGCGGCTTCGGTCGGAATCCAATATTTTTTCTCGCGCATCAGCTCCGGGTCCGCGTATGATGCGGCAGTGGGACCGGATGGATTTGCAAAGACGTATAAATCCCTGTTCGGCGATCCGTGGACGGGAAACATCAACTTCATCCCCGGCAGTTTGACACAGCCTCCACTGCGCTTGCCATTCCAGCCCGGTCAAACCTGGACATATACCGGCGGACCTCACACCGGCTGGGGCGTTGGCGTTCCGTTCTCAGCCATTGACTTCGCGCCTCCTTCCGAATTTCATGGCTGTTTCATGCCCGAGCCGCAAAATTATGCGGTTGCGATGGCAGATGGAATCGTAGTGCGTTCGAGCATTGACGGTTTGATGCTCGACCTCGATGGCGATGGCGATGAACGCACCGGCTGGGATATCTTTTATCTTCATCTGGCGCCTGATACGCGCGCGCCGGTGGGCAAGGAATTGCACGCCGGTGATTTCATCGGCTATCCCTCCTGCCGGGGCGGGGAGGCCACAGGCACGCACATCCATATCGCCCGAAAATACAACGGCGAATGGATTCCTGCGGATGGCGCCCTCCCGTTTAATTTATCGGGCTGGATCGTTCACAGCAGTGGCATTGCATATCAGGGAACCATGACGCGCAACGGCGCAACGGTCACGGCCTGTCAATGTTCGGACTTTCACAGCGAGATCACATCAGATACAGCGCCATAAAACAACGGCGGGCTTCATTGTGCCGTCACTCACCGACGTTATTGCAAAAGCGCGGAGACGCGCCTTTGCACAAAAACAAGGAAGCGCCGTGTCCCTTTGGGGAACTTGGCGGATAAAAATTAAACCGGCTCTTCCGTAATTGACGGGAAAAGCGCCCGGCCGCGAAGGCCTGCGCTTCGGCACGGCTTCGCCAGTCAAGTACAGGCCTTTATGGTTGAAAACGGCCTTCCCGTTAAAAACAGTAAAGCCGATTAAATCCAATAAAACTCATTCTAATGACCGTTGTGATGGAAACTTCCCTGCTTGACCAGCGTTTGTTTTCCCGATCCTTCGTCTTCGTAGATTGAATAACGCGCCTCAATGGGAAACGCCTTGCTGACCATGGCGTGAACGGAGCAATATTTCGTCAGCGACAATTCAATCGCGCGCAGGACCGCCGCTTCCTCGACGCCACGACCAGACACGACATATTCAAGCGCCGCGTGCGTAATGACCCTGGGATGATCGGCGGCGCGATCTGCATGGACTTGCACTTCGAAATTGGTGACTTTTTGCTGTTTCTTTTGCAGAATCGAAATCACGTCCATTGCCGTACAGCCCGCCAGCGCGATCGCCACCATTTCAACTGGTCCCACCCCCTCTTCAGGGCTGGAGTGACTCGCCAGTTTCACCTGATAACCGCTATCAGCCAAGCCCACAAAATTCAAACCGTTTTGCCAACTGACTTTTGCTTCCATTTGCGAATTCCTTACTCCTTGATGATGGGTGTAACGAACGTTTCGAGATTCTGTTCACTGATTGCTCCAACCCACTCCAATCTTACCTTGCCGCTTCGGTCAATCACATAAGAACTCGGCAGGTTCGCCGTCTTGAACGCGTGATCCGTAGCCTGATACGTTGGATCGAGCCAAACGGGGAACGTCAGGCCGAATTGATTGACGAACGCGGCCACCTCCCCAGCCGGATCGCCGTCCTCCACTGCAATCACGTTAAAACCCTCGTTTTTATATTTCGAATAAAAATCCTGAAGCGCAGGCATTTCCACTTTGCACGGCGGACACCACGTGGCCCACAAATTGACCAGCACAACCTGACCGCGAAAATCGGACAATGAATGCCGGACGCCGTGCAAGTCAGCCAGCGACAACGAGGGCGCGTCGAACTGGACTTTGGCCGGAACCGCCGAAATATCCACAGTCGTCGCCGACGATAAATTCGCGTTGACTTGAAGATAAGGAATGTAAAACGCGACTGCCGCGCCCAACAGGATCAAACCGATTCCAGAAATGCCGAGCGCAATGAAGCGCGGATTTGCTTTCATCTGGCAATCTCTCTTTCAACCGCCCGCACGGGGCTTACACATAAACTTATCAGGTACAGCCCCCGCCTTCCGTGCTGGTATATCCGCAGACCGGACATTCGAGGGCAAGCACGCCATTGTAATCCAACCTGCCTTTGCCGCATTGGGGACATTTGTCCCCGGCGCGATGCGGCGCGGCAGACGGCAATTTCACGCCTCCGGCCAACAGCAATTCAAAATCTGAGAGGCGCTTTTTCCGCGCCGTGGATTTCTTTTTCTTCTTCGACGGCATAAATCGAGTATAACGCGCACGGGGAAAATCGTGAACAAGGACGGGAAGAATGTCTGTGCATTTAGGATGTTTATTACTATCTTCGCAGAAGGGAGGCGCGTTAACATGCGAATAATCTTATCGCTGAGGCGCGAAGGAAGGTGCCTCATCCAGGACAATCATGAATTTTAATGATAAAAGTTCAATTACACAGATTATGTCGTTGGCGCTTCACTCAACATTCCTGAAGGAATTCGAACCACAGCAACTGCACACGATTGTGCCGCTGTTTGAGCTGTTTCGGGCGCCAGCCTCCTCCATTATTTTCGAACAAGGCGAACAGACTTCTTATCTTTATCTAATTGTGAGCGGGAACGTTGCCATCCGCTACAAACCGTACGATGGATCGCTCATCACATTGACGCATCTCCACCCCGGCGATGTCTTCGGCTGGTCGGCGGTCGTGGGAAATAATGCGTACACTTCGAGCGCGCTCGCGGTGACCGATATCGAAACGCTCCGCGCTCATTGCGACGATCTAAAAAGATTCCGCCAGGAAAACCCTGAAATCAGTTTCGCCTTTTTAGAAAAATTAGCAGAAGTCGTCTCCCCGCGCTGGAAAAACGCCCGCGAACAAATTCAACGCTTGTTCGACGATCACTTCCGATGATCAACGCGGCTCAGGATCGGCGGGTTTCTGCGGCGTCCTCGCCTCAAGCCAAATCCATAATGACAAAATCCTTAAGGTTTTGGCCGATAAAAAATCCACATGCGATTACCCTGCAAATCCGCGCCCGCCGTCAGTCGTTCTTCTTCGCTTCATTCCATAACGCGTCCATCTCTTCCAATTTCAGATCCGAGAGATTGCGTCCCTGTTTCTTTGCGTTTGATTCGATATAAGCGAGGCGCTTCTTGAATTTGATGTTCGTCCGGCGCAACGCGGCTTCGGCGTCCACTTTCTTCCAGCGAGCGAGATTGACGAGAACGAAAAATAAATCGCCAAGCTCTGCGGCAAGTTCTTCCTGATTATTCGAGTCTTTTACTTCCTGAATTTCTTCTTGAATTTTATCCAGCACGCCTTCGATCTCGGGCCAGTCAAAGCCGACGCGCGCGGCGCGGTCCTGATATTCCTGCGCCTGGCTCAACGCCGGCAATGCAATCGGCACTCCATCCAGCAATCCCTTTTCCGTTTCCCCTTTTGCCTTTCTCTCCTTCTCTTTCAACTTCTCCCAATTCTGCAGGACGCCGCTGACGCCATCCACTTTGACATCTCCGAACACATGCGGATGGCGGCGAATGATTTTGTCATAGATTCCCTTGACGACATCGTTGATGGTAAACTCGCCCTCTTCGCTGGCAATCTGTGACTGCAACACAATTTGCAAAAGCAAATCGCCGAACTCTTCGCGCATCGAATCAAAATCGCCCGAATCAATCGCGGCAATGGCTTCATACGCTTCTTCCAGCAGATGTTTGCGGAGCGACTCGTGGGTTTGCTCCCTGTCCCACGGACAGCCATTGGGCGCCCGCAAATGCGCGATGATCTCCTGAAACGATTCAAACGAAGTGCCCTCGCCCAACGGCGGGACATACAGCGAGGTCAATAATCCAATGTGCGGACTGCGGTCAATTTCATACAGAGAAAGTTCCTCCACGATTTGATTTTTGGTCCCGGCGGCGTGAATTAACTTAACCGGATGTTTATCCGGATAGATCGTCGTCAACGTGGATTTAACTTCGGACGCAATCAGCCGTGAATAAATCTGTGCGACCAGGACGGGCATGTCGGGCGCAAAGGCCGGAGTATGCGCCGCGCCGAGCGTCATCGCGTCGAAGAAAGTCATGCGCGGGTACGGGTCGAGGCCGAGGGCAGAGAAAGCCGGCTCGAGGAAAGACAAACCTTCCACGATTCGCAGAGCCAGCCCTTCGTCCCGCGCGCGGCGGGCAATCTCAGAACAAGTCGCCTCGGCTACGAAAGGATGTCCGGGCACGGCGTAAATCACGCCCTGTTCACGCCGTCCCAATTCCAGGATTTTTTGTGTGATGGCCGCGTAGACTTCCTCAAATGTATTTCCGTTTTGATATAAGCCGTCAAAAGAATGAATCTTGACGGCGGGCGGAAGGCCGTTGACCGTTGGATGTTCGCGTGTGCGCAGATAAACTTCATCAGCCGACGAAAGCACGTCCCATGCTTCACGTGTCAGTTGGTTTGGATCACCGGGACCGAGTCCCACCAGCACGATTCCAGACATAGAAACCTCGTTAAATACAAAACGTAAAACGCATCCGGCGCATCGCGTCATGCGTTTTACGTTTTGCGCTTTGCGTGTTGAGCGGTTAACGCTTGGTGTACGTTGGGGCTTTGCGGGCGCGTTTGAGGCCGGGCTTCTTCCGTTCTTTAACGCGGGCATCGCGCGTCAGCAAGCCGTGCTTGCGCAGGGACGAAGTCCAATCTGCATTGATTTGAACCAATGCGCGCGCCAATCCCAGTTTGACTGCGTCGGTCTGACCCGTCACGCCGCCGCCGCTCACTTTGACCACCACATCGTAACGAGACGGCTCCTGGCCGCAAGCCTTGAACGCCAACAGGATGTTTGACAAATCGCCCATGCGCGTAAAATAAGCGGGAGCGTCCTTCTCGTTGACGACAAACTTGCCGCTGCCGCTCATCAAGCGTACACGCGCAGTGCTTTCCTTGCGGCGGCCGACACCTTCATAATATTGAACAGACATGAATGCTCTTTCCTTTCTACTTCAGCGGCTCAGGGTTTTGCAGTTTATGCGGATGATCAGGGCCAACGTAAATCTTCAATCGTTTCATCAGAGCGCGTCCCATCTTATTGTGCGGCAACATGCCCCAAACGGCGGCACGTAAAACGCGGTCGGGATGTTCGCGCAGTTGAGTCCGCAGAGTGACGCTTTTTATTCCGCCGGGATAGCCCGAGACGCGGTGATACACTTTCGTATCCAGTTTTGGATGCGAGCGCGTGCCGGTGGTGGTCACGCGTTCGGCATTGACAACCACCACATAATCGCCCATTTCCACCCCCGGCGTGAATGTGGGTTTATGCTTGCCCAATAAAACCCGGGCAACGCGCGCCGCAAAACGTCCAAGGTTCTGACCATTGGCGTCTGCGACATACCATTTGCGTTCGATTTCGCCTGCTTTCGGATAGTACGATTTGTACACTTTCTATCTCCGTTTTATGTCATTGCGAGTGACGTTTCGGCGTCACGCGGCAATCTTGGATTTTGCGAGGGGATTGCCTGGCCGCTTTTGCTCCTCGCGATGACAACCTCAATAAGTTACTTCGACCAAAGTCAATCCATGTGCGGGCGCCAATCCCGCAGGGATTTGATTTTTGAACTGCGGCTGATGGAGCGCCTTAGCCACAATTTCATTTGAACATCTTCCTTGCGCAACGGCGACCTGAACATAAACCACTCGCCGTACCATGCGGTATAAAAACGCATCGGCCCGGATTTCATATTGCCACTCGTCTTCGAGCTTTCTCCACGCTGAAAGCGATACCGTTCGAACCGTACCGCTTTCTTTGCGCGGCGCTGAACCAAAAGCGGCGAAATCATGTTGACCTAAAAAAATTTGCGCCGCTCCGGCTAACAAGCCTTCGTCAATCGCCGGCCACACGCGCCAGGCCAGTTTCTCGCGTAATGGATCGCGGATAGGCTGGCAAAACAAACGATACCGATAGCATCGCGAAGCCGCATCGAAACGCGGATTGAATTTTGCGTCCGCCACCTCGGCGCTTCGAACCGCCAGATCAACGGGGAGATTGGCGTTCAATGCGTCGCGTAACTTCTCGAGGCTGTGCGGCCATTCGAAGTCGAAGGCGGCCACCTGTCCCGAGGCATGAACGCCGGCGTCGGTGCGCCCGGCCAACGTCACAGAACGACCGGACCAGCCCAATTTGCGCAAGGCGGACTCGAGTTCACCCTGCACAGTTCTCGGTTTCGATGCGCCTTTCTGCTTTGCTTCGTTCCCGGCAAGGCCGCCCGGCCATCGCGTCTGCCGCTGGCTTCCTTCAAAGCCGGTGCCGTCGTAGGCAAGGATGAGTTTGTAACGTGCCATGTAGCTTTTAGCCAAAGGGCTAACGGCTAACCGCAAATCGCTAATTACTCTTCAACCAGTTCAAGGATTACCATCTCAGCCGAATCGCCGAGGCGCGGCCCCAGTTTGAGCACACGCGTATAACCTCCATTGCGATTGGCAAAGCGCGGCGCGATCTCTTCAAAGATGCGTTTGATGACGCGATTATCGCCGAGCTTGGACGCCACCAACCGACGCGCGGCAACCTTCTGCGCCTCGGTTCCATTGGCGCTGTTGCGCGCAATGGTGATGATACGTTCCGCTTCCCCGCGAATCGCGGCGGCCTTTGCCCTGGTAGTATGTATGCGTTCATGTTCAAAGAATTGCTTTATCAAATTTCGGCGCAAAGCAATCCGCGCGCCGCTGGTTCGATCCAGTTTATAACCTGCTACATTATGTCGCATCTCTCATTACTCCGATGATTGTTCATCTTTGAGGAAGCCCTTTTCGCGCATCTTCTGACGAAGTTCGTCCAGGCTCTTCTCGCCAAAATTGCGGATGGACATCACTGCCGACTCGCCCTTATCGAGCAATTCAAGCACATCGCCGACAGTCGTGATACCGGTGCGCTTCAATGAGTTGAAAACGCGCACCGAAAGATCAAGAGCCTCCACAGGCGTTTCCGCCAATTCGCTGGACAAACGGCTTCCGCCCGCTTCACGCTCCGTGACGACCGTCAGCATTTCTTCGTTGATGCCGGCGATCAAACGCAAATGATCAATGATCATCTTGGCGGAGGTGCTGAGGGCGCGTTCCGGGGAGATTGTGCCGTCCGTCCAGATTTCAAGATTCAATCTATCATAGTTCGTGCTCTGACCTACGCGGGCCGAGGTCACTTCCCAATTGACGCGTTTAACGGGGCTGTAAATCGCATCCACGGGAAGCTCGCCAATCGGCATGTGTCCGCTGCGTTCGTTAGCCGGAGAATAGCCGCGGCCGCGCTCGACCGTGAATTCGATATCGAGTTTGGTCTTGGGACTGTCCACTGTAAACAAATAAAGGTCAGGATTGACAATCTCAACTTCGGCGGGCGCGACAATATCGGCGGCTGTTACCGTACCTTCGCCGCGCACTTCAAGGTGCATCCGTGTGCTGTCCACACCGTCCAATTTCAAGCGGATCTGCTTGATTTGCAGCATCACCTGAATCACATCTTCTCGTACGCCGGGAATATCGCTGAATTCATGCAATACATCGCCGACGCGCATTGAAGTAATCGCCGCGCCCTCCAATGAGGAAAGCAGGACGCGGCGCAAAGCGTTTCCGAGAGTGACGCCATAACCGCGTTCCAGCGGGCTGATGACAAATTTGCCATAATTTCGAGCTTCTGCTTCGCGCTCGATCTTCGGCATAACCATGTTCGTGATACCTGTCACGGTTCACCTCTCCCTTTGTAGAAAGGATGCATACTGACAGAAGTTTTCGTTCTGTTCCAGCGCAGCCCAAGCACTAACGGCGCGAATAATATTCAACAATGAGTTGCTCATTCAAAGCGCCTTCGATTTCGGCGCGTTCCGGCATACGCGCAACCGAGCCTGCCATTTTCTTAAGATCACGAGACAGCCAGGCCGGCGATGTGCGTTTTTCCGCCACAGCCGGCAGGTCCTTGAAATAGGTTAGTTTGGCAGAACCATCACGGACGGCGATTTCATCGCCTTCCTTCAACAGCATCGAAGGGACATCCGTGCGGCGGCCATTGACTGTGAAATGGCCGTGTGTCACCAACATCCGCGCCTGCGAACGGCTGGACGCAAATCCCAGGCGGAAGACAACATTATCCAGACGCGATTCGAGAATTTGCAACAGATTCAAGCCAGTCAAACCGCGCCGTCCTAAAGCGGTCTCGTAATAGCGGCGGAACTGCCGCTCAAGCACGCCATAAATGCGCCGCGCTTTTTGCTTGGCGCGCAATTGACGGGCAAAGTCTGATTGACCTGTGCGGGTCGCGCTGCCGCCACGGCCGGAGGTTTTCCCATGCTGTCCCGGAGCAAAGCTGCGCTTCTCAAATGCACATTTGGGGGTGAAACAACGCTCACCCTTCAAGTATAATTTTTCGCCTTCACGCCGGCAAAGTTTACATACCGGACTAAGTGTTTTTGCCATATTACCAATACCTCATTCGATTAAACGCGGCGTTTTTTGGGCGGCCGACAACCATTGTGGGGAATCGGCGTCACGTCAGACATCGAACGGACCTTCAAGCCCATGGATTGCACAGCGCGTATCGCATTTTCGCGCCCGGGGCCAGGCCCTTTGACAAACAGGTCAACTTCCTGAATGCCCAACTGCTGGGCGGCCTTAATGGCCTGTTCCGCCGCAAGACGAGCCGCAAACGGCGTGCTCTTGCGCGAGCCTTTGAAACCGGCCGAACCTGCAGAGCCCCAAGCGACCGTGTTGCCTTCCGAATCCGTAACCGTTACAATCGTATTATTGAAGGAAGCAAAAATATGCACCTGCCCCGAGGACAGACTGCGCTTGCCTTTTTTGGCGCCGCCTGAGGCGCGCCGCGTTGAACGTACACTTTGAGCCATAAAATATCAACTCCTGAATTACTTCTTTGCGCCGCGGCGGCGTCCGCGTCCGGCAACCGTTTTCTTACTGCCCTTACGCGTGCGGGCATTCGTGCGCGTGCGCTGTCCGCGAACAGGCAGGTTCCTGCGATGACGCAAGCCGCGATAGGAGCCGATTTCGATCAGGCGCTTGATGTTCATCTGCTGTTCACGCCGCAAATCGCCTTCGACTTTGTAATTCTTCGCAATAAATTCGCGGATGGCGGTGACTTCGCCTTCCGTCAGGTCCTTGACACGGGTGTCAGGGTTGACTTTGGTGGCGGCCAAAATTTCCCGCGCGCGCGTCGGGCCAATGCCGAATAAATATCTCAGACCCACTTCCACCCGCTTATTGCGGGGCAGGTCCACACCTTCGATTCTCGCCATAGTGGTTACCCTTGTCGCTGCTTATGTTTGGGATTTTCGCAAATGACGTACACATGGCCTTTGCGCCGCACAATACGGCACTTGGCGCATCGCTTTCGTACAGAGGGCGAAACTTTCATGATGATATAACTCCTTGCTTATTTCATAGCGGCAGGAAAGAAACCTGCCATCAGCAAATTGATGATTATACGAGTTGTTCTGCATTACGTCCAGTCAAAACAGTTCTCTATCGGACAAATCATGGGACAGTCAGGATGAGGGGATCTCCTTCGGTGACAGCCACCGAATGTTCAAAGTGGGCTGTCAATGACTTGTCCGCCGAGATTACTGTCCACTGATCGCGCAGGACGCGTGTTTCGTGCGTCCCAACCAGGACCATCGGTTCAATTGCGATGGTCATTCCCGGGCGGAGAGGCATTCCGGTTCCGGGCGTACCGAAAAGCGGAACCATCGGCCCTTCGTGCATCTGCCGCCCGACGCCGTGGCTTGTGTATTCACGCGTAACATGCAAGCCGCGGCTCTCGACATAATTTTGAATTGCCGCTGAAATGTCACCTGTGCGATTGCCGACGCGCATCTTTTCGATGGCCGCCTGCAACGCGCCCTGTGTGACTTCCATCAAGCGTTTCGCCTCTTCTGAGACTTCTCCAACTCCGACTGTAAAAGCCGAATCGGCCACAAAGCCATGGTACACCGTCCCGCAATCCACAGAGATGATGTCGCCCGCGCGCAAAATGCGCTTCTTGCTCGGGATGCCGTGAACCAGTTCCTCGTTCACGCTTGTGCAAATCGAGGCCGGATACGGCGGCTGGCCATAGCCCTTGAAAGGCGAATAACAACCGTGTTTCTTCAGCACTTCCTCAGCAGCCGCGTTGAGGTCGGCTGTTGAAACGCCGGGTTGTATCAACTTTTTAACGGTCGCCAAAATTTCGGCATTGATGCGCCCCGCCTCGCGCATGATCTTCAATTCTTCGGGGCTTTTGATATGGATCTGACGACCAAAATTCATAATTTAATTCTTGATTGC
>JBHORD010000088.1:0-2199 GCA_042408355.1 Anaerolineales bacterium | reverse complement strand
TGCGCAGTCTCCCTGTAGCAAAATCTCACCCTGCTGCGTAAGGTGAGTTGCTGACAACAACATAGGTTATCAAACATTCGCGTCTCGCGCTGACCGATGGGATTCGTTCTGCGTAAATATTCTGTTTTTTTACTGGTAACTTCTTTCGCGTTGACGGTTGGAACAGCGGCAGGATTGATGAAAACGAGAAACAAAAATCCGGGTGCGATCAATGCGTCTTACAATTTACATTAAGCTTAATTTCAATATAATTTGACTATGAAAGGACCACGCGGCCCGATCTTCGCATTTGGATGGCTTGTGGCAATGCCCATGGCGGGTATTTTGTTGTTGAGTATCATGGGTTTTTCGCGCCGGGCGCCCGCCATCAATTCGTCCGCGCCGTTCAACGCGCCGACCGGTACTGCCTCGCCAATCTTATTTGCCGACGATTTCGAGAGCGGGAATTTATCTCAATGGACGTCGGCAAGCAATCTGGTAACACAGCAAAGAGAAGTTCATTCGGGTGCCTTTGCCGTGCGGGGAACGAACAACGGTTCGCTGGCAACTTACGCCATTAAAACCCTGGCGGATCCTCAGACCGATCTTTATTACAGTCTGTGGTTCAAGGTTCTCAGCAACGATTCGTCAACTTCGGTGTATCTTCAACGTTTTCGCACGATTCAAAACGCCGCCATCTTGGGCGTGTTTATCAGCAACACGGGCAGACTCGGTTACCGAAATGATGTAAATGCTGTGATCAACACCTCGGGTCCGCGCGTGACTTACAACGTCTGGCATCAGTTGGAGACCCATGTACTGATTGCTGATGATGCAAGTCAGGTTGAAATTTGGCTGGACGGTCAGCCGATTGAATCGTTAAGTCGAACGGAAGCGCTAGACTCGGCCCCGATTGGCCGGCTCCAGCTTGGCGACAACAAGGACGCTGATATCTACGATGTTGTCTTCGATGAGGTCGAGGTTAGCAATATATTCATTGCTCACGTCGAGCCGCAGACGCCGACGGCGGCGATTCCTCCCTCTCCAACCACCAATGCCGACCTTTCTGTTTCTATGACAGCCACCAGCGCGGATGAAGCTATCGGCACACCGGCAACTCACACGGACTTCAACGGTTTTTTGACCGGCTTCAGCGTACCGTTCCTGCTGGGTGTTTTGGCGTGTGTGGCAGTCTTCATAATCGTTTTTTACGCCGGGCGGGGAAATAAGCCGCGGCGTTGAATTTAATTTGCCGCTTAATATGACAATCTAGACTTGTTATTTTAGGCATCTTGCCATAACCGGCTTGCCTGCATGAATTTACTTTGCTGCTGATTCAATGGAGGTTTCAAACATGTCTCCGCGCTCGATTGTTTTGGTATTGCTTGTTATTCCGCTCCTTTTTGCTTGCGGTACGCCTCTGTCCACTAACAAGCCGACAGCGACTCTGACTCCTGGCCAGCCTGTGATTGTGACGATGACGCCGACTCTGCAAGCCTCCGGGCCGACGCTGACGGTCACTCCTCAAAGCAACCCGCCGGTCACAGAAGTGACATCCGTGCCGGCCGCAGACCTTCCCAATTTTGATTACATCGTTCTGGTCGTGCTCGAAAACAAAGAATTCGGCAGTGTAATCAACAATCCACAAA
Source organism: Anaerolineales bacterium (assembly GCA_042408355.1). GTDB lineage: Bacteria > Chloroflexota > Anaerolineae > Anaerolineales > Villigracilaceae > Fen-1038. Next base: position 571 of record JBHORD010000088.1, on the reverse strand, counting down.
TGCCATTCTTCAATCAATTGGCAAAATCCTATACGTTGCTTACGCAGGATTTTGCGATCCGGCATCCAAGCGTTCCAAATTACCTTGCATTGACCGGTGGAGATACGTTCGGCGCCACATCCGACTGCTTGACTTGTTTTGTGGATTCTCCTTCCATCGCAGACCTCATTGAAAAAAGCGGCCGCACATGGAAAGCTTATGAAGAAAATATGCCTTCTCCGTGTTTCCTGGGGACCAGCGACGGTTTGTATTACATGAAGCATAATCCATTCCTGTATTACAACTCAATTCGCAACGATCCGGCGCGATGCGCGAAAAGCGACGTTCCCTACACTCAGCTTGCCTCCGACGTTTCCACGGGCGCACTGCCGAACTTCTCCTTTATCACCCCCAACATGTGCGACGATGCCCATTCGTGCGAGGTATCTTCTGCAGACGCATGGCTTCAGAAATTCATGGATCAGATACAGCCCGCGCTGGATGCGGCGAAGAAACCATATTTGATTATTATCACATGGGACGAGGGTTCAACCTCCGGCTCATGTTGCGGATTGCCCGCGCAGGCGGGAGG
>JBHORD010000039.1:0-9792 GCA_042408355.1 Anaerolineales bacterium | reverse complement strand
TCTTTCAGATTGGCTTGCGCCTCATGGAACGGTTCTTGTTACATGCTCAAACGTTCTCGCTGCCTTTATGTTCTTATTGAGCAAACTGTCAGGTGACTAGTCATAAAATAAACCTTTTTGTGAGCGGGATTGAAATCCCTGCTCAATACGTGGAAGCCCTTTGGGCTGACTGCATAGAGTCAGATTTATCTGACTTCCATGAACTGAGGCAGGGATTTATCCCGTGCCTTGTTTTTTCTTCGTGTTCTTTGTGCCCTTTGTGGTTCAAGAGGTTTGCATTCCTTTCAAAATTTCTTCCGCTCGATCTATTCTAACCACTTTCTCCGCCACCATTTGCACGGCGACCTTCTCGATCAGGTCACCGCTGGCGCCCGCGGCGATGGCGACCTGCCTTGCGTGTAGCGACATGTGTCCGCGCTGGATGCCTTCGGTGGCGAGGGCGCGTAATGCCGCCATGTTTTGAGCGAGTCCGACCGCCACGATAATTTGCGCCAGTTCAGACGCAGTTTTCACGCCCATGAGTTTTACCGCGGCTTGCGCGGCGGGGTGAACCTTGGTCGCGCCTCCGATGATCCCGACCGCCATCGGCATTTCGAGCGTGCCGACTAAATTGCCATCTTTATCTTTATTCCAAGTTGATAATGAAGTGTATTTGCCTGAACGCGCCGCGTAGGCGTGCGCGCCCGCTTCGATGGCGCGCCAGTCGTTGCCGGTGGCAATGACGACCGCGTCCACGCCGTTCATGATGCCTTTGTTATGCGTCGCGGCGCGATATGGATCGGCTGCGGCGAAGGCATACGCGGCGATGATGCCGTCACGGACTTCTTCACCCTTGTAATTATCAAACGCCAATTCCTTATTTGGAATCATACAGCGCGCCCGCGCAATTCGTCTATCGGCCAAATTTGAAAGGATTCGCAAATGAACATGCCCGCCGGTGATGGATTCAACATGCGGCGCAAGCTTTTCGCAAGCGGTATTGACGGCGTTGGCGCCCATCGCATCGCGCACATCGTAGATCAAATGCACAACCAAAAATCCGCCGATGGGGGAGTCTTCGATAATTCGAACTTCAAGGTCGCGCGCGCCGCCGCCGAATTTTTTCAAGACGGGATCAATCGCGTCCGCTTCGGCTAATAATTCGGCTTTGTGTTCATATAATTTCAGTTTGGCTTCTTCCAGGTTGACGACGTTGATGACCTGCATCTGTCCGATCATCAATGGTTCGGAGGCCGTGGCGGTGAATCCGCCGCCGGCGCGGGCCAGTTTCGCCATGAAGGATGCGCCTGCCACAACGGATGGTTCTTCGATTGCCATAGGCACGAGAACATCTTTGCCGTTGACCATGAAGTTCAACGCAATGCCCAAAGGTAAAGCGTGCGTGCCAATCACGTTCTCGATCATGTGGTCGGCGGCTTCAGCGTTGAGTCCGCCGTTTGAAGCGTACGCCGCCAAGTCGTCCGGAGAAAGAGCCGCCGCGTCAGCCAATTTTGCGCGGCGTTCATCCAAAGTCAGGTTATAAAAGCCGGGAATGCGGGATGCGGTCATGGTTTCCTTTCGATGGCAGATTACAATTTTATGGAGCGCCTCTGCCAAAATCTATCAGGTTTTGTGGTTTATAATTATATGGAGGTGTCTTTGAATGCTCCTGACTCGTGAACAATTACAGGATCGTTTAATTGCTCTGCATCGCGCCAGCTTGGAACTTGTCGGGGATGTTTCTTTGGAGCATCTCCTGGAGCGAATTGCAACTTTGGCGCGCGAGCAGGCCGAAGCGCGGTATGCGGCGCTGGGCGTGTTGGATGAGAAGGGGAAACTTGAGAAGTTCATTCCCATTGGAATGACAGAGGAAGACATCAAGAAGATAGCGCATTTGCCATGCGGCAAAGGATTGATCGGCGTGTTGATGAATACCGAGGAGCCGCTGCGCGTGCCGGTGATTCAGAATCATCCGAGTTCTGTCGGATTTCCGCCGCATCATCCGCATATGACTTCGTTTTTGGGGGTTCCGATTCGGGCGGGCGATCATCAATTGGGACAGATTTATTTAACCGATAAGATTGATGCGGCCGAATTCACTGCTGATGATGAGAAAATTATTCAAATGCTGGCGGCGTATGCCGCGGCGGCCATTCAAAATGCCCGGCTGGTTAAGCAGATGAAACAGCGCGATTTGGCGCTGACGCGTCGAAGCGAAGATTTGACTTTGCTCAACGAGATTGCCACAACGCTCACGTCTTCGCTGGAGCTGGACGAAATTTTGAATAAAACGCTGGCCTCTATTATGGGATATATGAAAGTGGAGGCCGGTGAAATCTTTTTACTTGAAGACGATAAGCAGACCTTGAGGATGGTTTTGCACCGCGGGCAGGCCGCCGAAGCGTTCTGGACCCGGAACCGGTTCCAAATCGGCGAGGGCGTTATCGGCCGGGTGGCTCAATCGGGGCAACCGGAAATCAGTTCGGATCTGGCGCAGGAAGCGCAATTTTTGCGCCCCGCTGTTGTCAAAGCAGGGTTCCATCAAATGGTTTATCTGCCGATGAAATCGGGCGAGAATCTAATCGGCGTGATGAGCGTGGCAACCCGCGCGGTCGAACCGCTGGATGAGAGCGGCTTGCAATTATTGAGCGCGGTGGCGAATTGGGCGGGCCTGGCGGTGGATAATGCCCGTCTGCATCAAAATTCGCGGCGGTTGGCGGTTCTTGAGGAGCGCGACCGTATCGGCATGGACTTGCATGACGGCATTATCCAATCCATTTATGGGGTGGGATTGTCGCTGGAAAACGCATTGCACACAGTGGATGAAGATACCGGCCTTGCCAAGGTGCGGATCAAGGAATCCATCGAGGGTTTAAATCAGGTAATTCGTGATATTCGCGCTTATATTCTTGATTTGCGTCCCCGTCAGATGGGGAACGATGGGTTGATGAATGGCTTGAAGCGCCTCGCCACGGAATACCGCGCCAATACTTTTTCTGAAGTCTCCTTGAAAGGACCGCAGAAGGGCCTGGAGGACCTTCCACAAGTTAACGCGTTGGCATTGTTCCATATTTGCCAGGAGGCGCTGGCCAATGCCGCCAAACATGCGGCGGCAAAAAAGGTGGACATCAATGTTTGGACGACCTCTGATCGGGTGTTAATGGAAATCCGCGATGATGGAAAAGGTTTTGTCATCGAAAAGATGAGCACGACGATTGGTCACGGTTTATCCAACATGCAGACGCGCGCACGCGGCGTTGGCGGCGATATTGATATTTCTTCGGCCCCCGGCGGCGGCACGACCATTCTTGCATGGGTTCCGCGCGGCGTCAAGCGATGAGTCGCATTACGGCGGTCATCTTTAACCTTGAATCGCCAAACTCAGGCGTTCATGCGCCGCGAAAATGAAAACTTTCGCGGCCGATTTTTTTAACGCGCGTTCAGAGATATATGACCATAAAACTTGTGAAGCCCCATATGTGGGGGGGACTTCTATGGCGCCTCGTTTCTCTGGCTGAAACGCCAGTTCTATAAATAGCGGATTATTTCATCCGTTGCACGGTGATTTTTTAACATTGGCCAATCTTAAAAAAACAGAACTTTTTAACTTGCCGTAGGTGAAAAGTGTTGTTTATTATGAAGCATTTCTGCTAGAATAGGCGGGACGCTGAGAGATAGATGTGGCGCTAAATCACATCTCGAATTCCTGAAAGTTTGTTGATCTCAACATCATAATTTTCTTCCCACTAAGCCGTGGAATGAAGACGGGTTAGTTTAATATCTCCTATTTTATATTTCGTCAGGAAGTGGACTATGAATGCAAAACAGGCATGGCAATCTGTGCTTGGACAGCTCCAGATGGAAATGCCAAAGGCTTCGTTTGATACCTGGGTGCGCGATACATACCCTCTTTCGTACGAAAACGGCACGCTCACCATCGGCGTCCCGAATGCTTATGCTCGCGATTGGCTCGACAGCCGGCTTGCCAGCACAGTGAGCCGTCTTTTGGTGGGCGTACTCAACGCCAATGTGGCGGTTAATTTCGTTGTGGCGCAAGGCGAAGAGGTTGAAGCCCTCGAAGCGGAACCCGCTGCTCCGATCCAGAATGAAGCAGGCGAATCGCGTCCGCATAATTCGTCGCTTAACACACGTTATACGTTCGATACGTTCGTCGTTGGTTCGGGCAATCGCCTTGCGCACGCGGCCTGTCAGGCTGTGGCGGAAAAGCCGGCGCGCGCGTACAATCCGCTTTTTCTTTATGGGGGAGTCGGGCTGGGAAAAACTCATTTGCTTCACGCCATCGGCAACGCCTGTTACGCGCGCGGCTTGAACGTGTTGTATGTTTCATCCGAAGAATTTACAAACGATCTGATCAATGCAATTCGCACGCACACCACGCAGGCATTCCGCGAGAAATACCGTTCAATTGATGTTTTGTTGATTGATGATATTCAATTTATTGCGGGCAAGGAAAGCACGCAGGAAGAATTTTTTCATACGTTCAACACACTGCACGGGCAGGACAAACAGATCATCGTCTCATCGGATCGGCCGCCGAAAGCGTTGGTTACGCTGGAGGAACGCCTGCGCTCCCGTTTCGAATGGGGACTGGCGGCGGACATCCAGCCGCCCGACCTTGAGACTCGTCTGGCAATTTTGCGCGCCAAGGCGGAACGCACAGGCCGCTTCATCCCGGATGAGATTCTGGAAATGATTGCCCGGCGCGTCCAATCCAATATCCGTGAATTGGAAGGCGCGTTGAATCGAATTATTGCGTATGCCGATTTGAGCGGCCAATCGTTGACGCCGCAGCTGGTTGAGGCGGCGCTCGCTGATTTACTGCCTCAGCGCCAAAATGTTATGCCGGAAAAAGTGATTGAACTGGTCGCCCGCGAATGGCAGACTACGGTGGATGCTTTGCTTGGCCGTGACCGCTCACAGAAGGTGGCGGAGCCGCGCCAGGTGGCAATGTATCTCCTGCGCAAGGAAACCGATTCGTCGCTCCCGCAGATTGGCGAAGTGCTGGGCGGACGCGATCACACAACTGTCATGTACGCCATCGAGAAGATCAGCAACGAAATCGAGACCAAGCCCGATCTGCGAAAACGAATCATCAATATAAAACAACAGTTATACGGGCAGGCCGCAGTGATTTGAAAAAGACAGTCCCGACTTCGGGACTGTCTTTCATATACTTTGCTTGGCGGCCGTTGGAACATGCCGTAATAGAACCTGCCAATGTTGGATGAGATTCAGTCCGGCAACGTAAAAATAGCCGAGCGAATAGATCGTCATCCATGGGACGATTTTCCAGCCCATATAAGGCGCGAGGTTGAAAATAGTCAGCAAAGCATAGCCGCCCAGGCCGGTTTCGGCAAAGACAATGGGGTTGATACGGGGCATATACGCGCCGTCCAGCGCGGGCCTTGTGCGGTCCTTGTCGCTCAAATTGAATTTGGGCGTTCGGACGAAGTCGCCGCCTTTGCCAAACAATCCTTCCATTACGCCGATGGCTGTGCTGAGCGAGATGCCGAAGCCCAGAATGGTCAACAGCGGCAGAACCTGAATGCGTTCCTTTGTCGAAGGCGCCTCTGAGGTCCGGGCAACGGCATACAAAAGCGGCGGGCCAAACATCGCAATCATGGATACTGGCAATACGTTAAAGAAATATGGAGCGAACCATCCCACCGGCAATGTGATCAGCAGCAATGCAACCATCAGCGGATGTACAAAATAACCGGTGAGATGCAGGAACGCGGCAATCTTTACGCGCCAGGGCAGATCTGGTTTTCGTAACAGATCGGGAAGAATTTTTCTGACGACCTGAAAGGTGCCTTTTGCCCACCGAAATTGTTGTTTCTTGAACGCCTCGACATAAGCCGGCAATTCTGCGCGGACGACAATGTTGGGCGCGTATCCAATCCGCCAGCCGCGCAGTTGGGCGCGATAACTCAGGTCGAGGTCCTCCGTCAATGTATCGGATTGCCAGCCGCCCGCCTCCTCGATGCAGGATCGCCGCCACAGGCCGGCAGTGCCGTTGAAGTTGAGAAACAATCCGTTGCGCGAACGCACGGTCTGCTCGACGATAAAGTGACCGTCAATGGCAAGCGCCTGGGCCAACGTCAACGAGTTGTATTTCCGGTTTGTATGTCCCCAACGGGTTTGTAGACAACCCAATTTTGCATCTTGAAAATATGGGATTGTTTTTTTCAACCAGTCCGGCTCGGGGAGGAAGTCCGCGTCGAAGATGGCGATGAATTCACCGTCCGCCAGGGCCAGGCCCCTTTCGAGCGCGCCCGCTTTGTATCCGGAACGATCCGTTCGGTGCAGCCATTGGATGTTGAAGCCGCGGGCGCGGCTTTCTTCCACCAAACGCGCCGACAGCAGGGATGTGTCGTCGGTCGAATCGTCCAGAACCTGAATCTGGAGTCGGTCGCGCGGATAATCCAAATGCGTGATTGCGCCCAGTAAGCGCTCGAATGTGTATTTTTCATTGAAGATGGGAAGCTGAACGGTGACGCGCGGCCATTCTGCCGGCGCGGGGATTTCCGGTTCGTCGGATAATTTTTGTTTCGCAATCAGGAAGAGGCATGCCGTCACAAGGTTGCTCAAGCCATAGACCGCCAGCCCCATCAGAATTGCCAGATATAGAATTCCCAAGGCAATGCCAGCCTCGTTCATTTTAATTTCCTGTCCAAATGGCTTTCTTAATTTCGGCTAATTCTTTTGGCTTGAGTGGTATACGGTTCGCATATCAAAAGTGTATCATGTCTTATAATCTGTTTCGACCGGCTACTTAGACTTACGCCGGAATTGGCTTAAATGGAGTTGTTCGCCGCTTTTTTGTTTTCATGGCGTATGAAGTTCGGCGCGCCGTTGAAAAGGGATGCGAATATTTTTGTGGTATACTCCTGCGCCGTGCCGCGCGATCATCTCTAAAGCGGGCGGCGCCTATCTTGCCTGGGATGGGCATCAAGCATCCCTGAGCGGGTCTGTATCCCCGCTAAACTCACTCCGTTCCGCGCCAGTAACGATTCTGCGCGTATGGGGAACGGGACTTGCAGGAGAAAAATGTCTGTTATATCCATGAAGGCTTTGCTCGAAAGCGGCGTTCACTTCGGTCATCGTACCAACAAGTGGGATCCGCGTATGAAGCCGTATATCTTCACCGAGCGTAACGGAATCCATATCATTGATTTACAGCAAACGGTGAAATTGTTGAATCAGGCCTATAACGTGGTCCGCGATACGGTGGCGAATGGCGGAATCGTGCTGTTCGTTGGCACCAAGCGCCAGGCGCAGGAAACTGTCAAAGAGGAAGCGATGCGCGCGGGAATGCCATACGTCACGGAGCGCTGGCTGGGCGGCATGTTGACCAATTGGTCAACGATGTATGCTCGCATTCAGGAACTCGAGCGCCTTGAACAATTGCGCGACAGCGGTGAAATCAACAAGCTGACCAAGAAGGAAGGCCTGCTGATTCAGCGTGAGATTGATCGCCTGGAGATTCGGCTTTCCGGCGTCCGAAATATGAAGCGCGTGCCGGATTTGCTTTTCGTTGTGGATGTTGGCCGCGAAGATGCGGCGGTGCATGAAGCGAATTTGCTAAACATCCCGGTGGTCGCGCTTGTGGATACGAACTGCAATCCGGTCGGTATTGATTATGTGATTCCGTCAAACGACGACGCGATCCGCGCCATCAAACTTCTGGTTGCAAAAATCGCCGATGCAGTGCTGGAAGGCAAAGCCATGCGCAAGGACGAAGAACCGGTTGAAGCCAAGCCTGCCGAAGCGGAAGCCAAACAGGAAAAAACGCGCGTGCGCAAGACGCCCAAGGTTGTTGACATTGATGAAGAAGTTGACGAAGATGCGCTGCTCGGCGCGGCAACCTTAGCGAAGTTAAGCGCCACCCGCAAGTCGGAGGAAACCGCAGCGGAGATCGAACCGCCTGCAGAGAAATCCGCCGAGGAGATGGAAAATAAAGATTCTACGGAAGACGAGTCCGGGAATTAGTTTGTGTTTTTGAATGAGGATGGAAAATGGAAATTACTGCTGACATGATCAAAGAATTGCGCGCCGCGACAGGGGCCGGCGTGCTGGATTGCCGCAAGGCGCTTCAGGAGTCGAACGGCGATTTTCAGAAAGCGGTTGATTGGCTGCGCGAAAAGGGCATGGCCACGGCGGCCAAGCGCGCCGATCGTGAAGCCTCGAATGGAACGATCGAATTGTATTCTCACGGAGGCGGACGCGTGGGCGTGATGGTCGAAGTCAACTGCGAGACGGATTTCGTCGCGCGCTCCGAGCAGTTTCGTACATTGGCGCATGAGATCGCTTTGCAGATAGCGGCCAACGCGCCAAAATATGTCAGAGCCGAAGACATCCCCGCTTCCGAGTTGGAGCGGGAAGCCGAGATCGCCCGCGCCCGCGCAAAAGAGGAGGGCAAATCGGGCGCGGTCGTTGACAAGATCGTCGAAGGGCGCCTCGAAAAGTTCAAGGATGAAGTATGCCTTCTGCGCCAGACGTACATTCGCGATGAGACCACGACGGTTGAGAAGCTTATCATGCAGAACGTTGCCGCCATCGGCGAGAATGTGATTGTGCGCCGTTTTCAGCGCTGGGAATTGGGCGAGAGCACGCGCGAAGTTTAATCATTTGGAAAGGCCAACCATCGGTTGGCCTTTTTTCTACCTCTCAGCAGGGAACGTTTGGAAGGGTATATCTTATTCGGAGGAGATTTTTCATGTCCAATCTAAAATACAAACGAATTCTGCTCAAGCTTAGCGGAGAGGCGCTGGGCGGAAAGTCTGGTTATGGCATTGATGTCTATGAAGCCGAATCGATTGCCAGCCGCGTGAAGGAAGTCTACGAAATGGGCGTGCAAGTGGCAATGGTCATCGGCGCCGGAAATCTCTGGCGCGGCAAACAGGGACTCGAGCGCGGCATGGATCGCTCCACGGCAGACTACATGGGAATGTTGGCTACGGTGATGAATTCGATGGTCTTGATGGACGCGCTGGAAAGAATTAATGTATACACCCGTGTCATGTCCGCCATCGAAATGCGGGCGGTGGCTGAGCCGTACATCCGGCGGCGCGCCATCCGCCATTTGGAGAAGGGACGCGTGGTAATCTTCGGGGCGGGGACAGGCAATCCATTCTTTTCAACCGACACCGCCGCGGCGCTGCGCGCCTCCGAGATCGACGCGGATGTGGTGATCAAAGCCACCAAAGTGGACGGCGTGTACGATTCCGATCCGCATAAGAATCCGGACGCCAAAAAATTCTCCGAATTAAGTTATATCGAAGTGTTGAATCGCCGCCTTGAAGTGATGGACAGCACTGCCGTCACCTTGTGCATGGAAAATAATTTGCCGATCCTGGTTCTTAACTTATGGGATTCGAAGGCGTTGATCAATGCCCTGCATGGCGAGCGAGTCGGCACTCTTGTAACCGCATAAGCCCGTTTGATTTTTTACATTCGCAAGCTCCGGCGCGGCTAACATTTCCTCCGCGTTCTTGAGAGTCTCTCTTCTTGCTGGCAAAGACTCTCCTGCATTTGTTCTCCCATAGCATATTTTCCCGTTTTAGTGTATCCTTAACTGCGACCAATTTCTCCGGAGGCCGCTGTGATTAAAGACCTTCTGAAAGACGCAGAACATCGCATGCAAGGCGCGATCAAAAACCTGAGCGACGATCTTGCCGCCATTCGAACCGGACGCGCCAACCCCGCTCTCGTCGAACGCCTGGCAATCAGTTATTATGGCTCCCCGACGCCGCTGATGCAATTGGCGGCGATCAGCGTTCCAGAGCCGCG
>JBHORD010000082.1:0-2301 GCA_042408355.1 Anaerolineales bacterium | reverse complement strand
GAAAGCAATCCCATAATATAACGGGCCGCGTAAAATTTCGCGGCGGTCGCCGGTGCGAGACATGGCCTGCACCGCGGCTTCATCTTTGATCACCCCGAGGCCGACCAACGCGAACTGGAGCACAATCATGAACGGGACCAGCGCAGCCAGCCAGCGAGCGGCGGGATCGTCCGGGAACATCAGCCAGCACAAAACGAAGATCGGACCTGTTCCGATATGAATCAGTTTGCGGCTGAGGCGGGCTTCGATCCAGCCGCGATGCGCAAAGAAGTCCATCAGGCGCAGAAAGCCGAGAGCGATGGCAAAGGTGAGCATCGCGGCAATAACGCTGTTCATTGAATTCTCCGAAAGGGATTTTGTGTACAAAGCCCCATCATAAACGAAAAGACGCCGCACGGCGTCTTGATTTTATTTTCGTTCGACCACATGCAAGTTATAGTGTTTGCCTTTGAAATACTTCAGCGCAAATTCGGCCACGTCCTTTGGGTCGTATGGCGCACAGCTGAATACGTCGAGGTAAATGGCGCGGCTGGCTTCAGCAAAATGGGCCGAGATGAGCGAAGTCTCGATCAGCTGTGTCATGCTGAATCCGTTCACGCGCGGATCCTCTCCGAAGTGGACAACCTGCGTCTCGCCATAACGCTTCATCTTGATCCGATCGCACAACTGTTTTACGAACTCGCGGATGACGTCCGCATCTTTCATCAAGCCGAGATCGCATTCGTACAGGTCAATACAGGAAGAGAGTCCCCAGTATTGAGGCGTATTTTCCATTCGCCAAAGTTCCTTTCGCTTTCATGAAATAGATTTTCAATATATATCATTGATTTGGAATTTTGATAACGTCTGTGCGGCAAAAAAATCCCTGCTGACGGCCTGCCTCCAACGGCAATTGCAGGCTTTATGAAAGCAGAAATGTTATCGTAAACGCTGGAAGCCCGCCCAAAATCATCATGACTGTGTCCGCTAATTCCAGTTGACTCTTTCGTAATCAACGGGAAAAAGCCTGACTACGGAGCCGTGTCAAAGAAGACACACCTTGAATCGTACGGCGGTTCTCCTTCGTGACCTTTGTGTCACTTCGACACGATCAGCGCAAGTAAGGGAGCGTCATTTCCTCCGCCTCATGAAAACAGCCGCCTCGACATTTTACTGAAACGTGATCTCCTCCACTCTCCAGCTTTCCTCGCCGATCAACTTGCCCAGGCGCGCCAGCATTTCAGGGCAGATGCGCGTCGTATCGCTGGGGAAGTCAATCAGATGTCCCTTGCCGTTCTCGAAGATGTGGAACGAAAATTTGTCGCGGCCGTGATACGAAATCAACGTGCCGTAAATGGTTTTGATGCGGCGCTTATCGCGGTCCTTGTCGCCCGTCGAGCGCAGAAGCACCGTGATTTGTTTGGGCGGATGATCCTGATCTTTTTCTTCCCTGACAAGCGGAACATACAGCGACGGCGGAATCTGCGGCTCAAACCCATCTCCGTCCGTCCCTGTTTTTCTGGAAAATGATGCAGGGGGGGGCTGATGAAGAACCGCTTCGCCGCGTGGGACATCAGCCGGTTCGCGCTCTTCGGCTTCCGATTCGACTTCAAGCGATTCCGCCAAACGCGGCTTGACAGGCCTGGCGTCAACTGTGGACGCCGCCCTGTGTTCGTCGAAAGGCTCGGGCTGTGAGGCAATGATGTCTTCTTCAAACGACGGCTGCCATTCTGTATCCCAATCGGGAGGAAAGTTATCGGGCGGAGGAGGAATTTGCCCCTCGCCGCCATTGCCTTTCCCGGCAGGAGAGGCAGGCAGAGGTGACGGATGAGCGGGCCCGGCCGCGTAAGTTACAGCTTTCTCTGCAACTTGATTTGTGGGGACAGCCCTCGGCGCGGCTTTGACGGGCTGAGGGGCGGGGCGCGTTGCAACTTTCGAAACGGGAGCCGCCGCGGGCGGAGTCTGAGGCGGTTTCACCTCCGCCGATTCAACCATCTTCATCTCGGTCTTGATCGCGTCTACCAGGACTTTCGGCGGCGTGCTTCCGGTATCGGCTTTGCCTTCGACGATGATGATTTGTCCGACCGCCAATACGCTTTGATATTTTTCCCATGTGCGCGGGAAGAGCACGAGTTCAATGTTGCCTTGAATATCTTCGATGGTGACGAAGCCCATCGGCTTGTTGGTTTTGGTCATGTACGGGCGGACAGCGGTGACGAGGCCCGCTACGCGAATCTTTTCCTGATTCTGCGCCTCGCTCAATTGGCCTGAAAAATGTGTGACGATCCGCGCCAGTTCGGCTTGGTACGGCGTGAGCGGATG
>JBHORD010000077.1:0-12297 GCA_042408355.1 Anaerolineales bacterium | reverse complement strand
GTTGGAACGACCGCAGCCGGGGGCGTCAGCCGCACATGGGTTCAAACTCCAGACGGATTTATTTATGCGCCGCATGTTCAGCCGGTGCGGAATTTGCCCAATACGCCGATTACCGCAATCCCCGCCGGCAAACAGGGCTTTTGGGCGGAAGTAACCGTCCCTTATGTTGATCTTCAATTATTGAATCAGCCGATATCTCCGGGAGTCAAATATACACTTCAGACCAACCAGCCTCTGCGTTTGTATTATGGACAGGTGGCCTGGATTGATCAGGTTGGATCGCAGGATGGGCAAACAATCCTTTATCGTTTCAACGAATCGCCGGGGCATGGCTATGGTTATGGCGATTTATTTCTCGCGGAGGGCGCAGCGTTCAGGCCGTTGACGCCGGATGACGTTTCGCCGATCCATCCCGATGTGGACCCGTCCACGAAGACAATCACCGTGGACGCCACCGCCGAGCACCAGACTCTTTCGTGTTTTGAAGGCAAGAACGAAGTTTATTTCTGCCGTGTCTCAACCGGATATGGCGACCGCTTTTCGACGCCGGTGGGAAAGCAGGCCGTATCATGGAAGATTTTTTCGATTCATATGGCGGCCAATACCGGTTCAGATAGCGGTTACGATACGATGGCAGTTCCGTGGCCGATCTTCTTCAATCAGCCGGCGGGCGCGGCCATCCATGGCGCATTCTGGCACAACGATTTCGGCAACCGCCGTTCGCATGGTTGTGTGAATGTCTCGCCCGAAGACGCAAAGTGGATCTTTCGCTGGTCCATGCCTGCGTTATCCCTTGATCAGAGCGAGTGGCGTGAGACCGATTTCTCGAAGGTCGGCGGAGCGTTCAGTACGGTCGTTGATGTAACCGAATTGAAAGTCACAGGATGATGGAAGGACAATGAATATTTCAGAAGTCACGATAGGTCTTGCCTTTTTGGCGGGGCTGGCATCTTTTCTTTCGCCGTGCGTGTTTTCGCTGGTTCCCGCGTATGTTGGATATTTGGGCGGGCGCGCCGCAGGCGGCGAACAAAGCCAGTCCAGCCGCTGGATAACCGTCACGCACGGACTGGCGTTCGTGCTTGGATTCAGCGTGGTCTTCGTTATTTTGGGCGTGGCCGTTTCGGCGGCGGGCGGACTGCTATTTGATATTCGCAATTATCTGGCCAAGATCGGTGGTTTTGTTGTCGTCATCTTCGGCCTGCACATGATTGGCGTTTTTCGCATCCCGTTTTTGGAATACGATACGCGCGTCAATACCGCGCCGAATCGAAAATGGGGCTATCTTTCATCGGCTTTGATGGGCGTTTTCTTTTCGGCGGGCTGGTCGCCTTGCGTTGGACCGGTGCTCGGCGCGATTTTGACTCTGGCGATCAACGGCGGTTCGGTTGTGCTTGGCGCAAAACTGCTTTCGGCTTATTCCGCCGGGCTGGCGATTCCATTCCTGGTCGCCGCGTATGGCATTGGCTGGGTTACGAACATTCTTCGTAAATACAGCAAGGTCATGCGTTATGTCGAAATCGCCATGGGCGTTGTTCTGGTCATCGTCGGCATTCTGCTTTTTGCCGGCGTGTTTGAGTTGATCGCCCGCTACGGTTATTATGTAAACTTTGGATTGTGAGTCATGGCTGAAGACATTCTTACTGTTACGCTTTATACCCGCGAGGACTGCAAATTATGTGAGGAGGTCAAAAAGAATCTCGAAAACCTGCGGGAGAAATTTCCGCATCGGCTGGTTGAGATCAACATTGACTCCGATTCGATGCTCAAGGAAAAGTACGGTGAACAAATTCCCGTCGTTGACATCGGCCCGTATCAATTGAAGGCGCCGATCACAAAACAATCGCTGGAGATGACGCTCGGCGCGGCGCGCGACCGCCGCGGACAGCTTCAACAAGTCGGCGGCGCGGCGTATCAGGAACGCGTCCGTCAGGAGCATACGCTCTCGCGCAGCGACAGCGTTTATTTATGGATTTCCAAACATTATCTCGCCGTATTGAACGTGTTCATGTTCCTGTATGTCGGTCTGCCGTTCGCCGCGCCGACATTGATGAAACTTGGCGCGCAGATTCCGGCGCGCGTCATTTACACGATGTACAGCCCGCTCTGTCATCAGTTTGCTTTTCGTTCGTTCTTTCTGTTCGGCGAACAGCCTTATTATCCGCTGACGCAGGCTGGCGTAGCGGGCGTGCAGACGTTCGATCAGATCAGCGGCTTGAACGATCTCGGTAATCCATACAGCGTCTCGAGGTTGTACGCGCGTCAATACATCGGCAACCCAACGGTGGGATATAAAGTTGCATTTTGCGAGCGCGACGTCGCCATCTACGCCGCCATTCTTCTCTTCGGTTTGATTTTTGCCTTGACTGGCCGGCGCATTCCGCCTTTGCATTGGTTGTTATGGGGCTTGATCGGCATTGTGCCGATTGCGGTTGACGGCTTCTGGCAATTATTCAGCGAATTCAACTGGCCGTGGCTGATGGCTTATCTGCCGTATCACGAGAGCACGCCTTTTCAGCGTGTGTTGACCGGTTTCCTGTTCGGCTTTGCGACCGCCTGGTTTGCGTATCCGGCCATTGAAGAGTCAATGAAAGAGACGCGCGAGTTCTTTGTCAAGAAATTTGCGGCGGTTCTTCCGGCTTGATCCCATGCCATTCTCAAACAACAATGGAATCCGTTATTTCACATTTGATATTTTTCCGCGCACGGTGACGCAGGCGGTGTTCACGCGGCGGGGCGGAGTCAGTCCCGCGCCGTGGACTTCGCTCAACGTCGGCGGCACGGTCGGCGATGATCCAGAGCGCGTGCGCGAAAACCGCGCCCGTTCCTTTTCGGCTCTGCACCGGACGTTGGATTCGATCTTCGATGTCTGGCAGGTGCATTCCGCTGACGTTGTCTTTGCCGACGCGCCGCGTCCTGCAAATGTGGATCATCATAAAGCCGATATTATTCTGACCGATAAACCGAACGTCACGCTTTACATGCGCTTCGCAGATTGCGTGCCGATCCTTTTTCACGATCCGAAGCGCGGTGTGGTTGGAATCGCGCACGCGGGCTGGCTGGGAACGGTGCGCGGCGCCAGCGCGGCGGCGGTCAAGGCGATGCGCGAAAAATACGGCTCACAGCCGAAGGATATTATGGCGGCTATTGGGCCCTCGATCGGCGCGGATCATTATGAAGTCGGCCGGGATGTCGTCGAACAAGCCGAGCAGGCTTTTGGCGGCGATGCGAAGCGGGTCATCGAAATTCGCGGCAGAAAAACCTATTTCGATTTATGGACTGCCAATCGAATCCAGCTTGAAAAATCGGGCGTGGAGCAAATTGAAGTTTCGGGAATTTGTACAGCCTGTCACCTTGACGATTGGTATTCGCACCGCGCCGAAAAAGGCAGGACCGGCCGGTTCGGCGCGTTGATTGCTTTACAGCCGTAGGATGACGCGTTTTAGATTTTACGCGGGGTAAAATTCGTTCGATGTCCGATCTTGTTTCTTCTATCCGCGGGCGATACTTGCGTGCGCTTGATCGCATTTCCAGCGCGGCCAGCAAGGCCGGGCGGAATCCCGAATCGATTCGCCTGGTGGTGGTGACGAAAACTCAGCCGGTTGAAGTCGTCCGGGCCGCCATTGAAGCAGGGGCGAGCCTCCTCGGCGAGAATTATGCCGAGGAGGCCGTCCAAAAAATTCTTGCGCTGGAATCGCAATCTGTTGTTAATCAATCTGCGGTAGAATGGCACATGATCGGCCACGTCCAGAGTCGCAAAGCGGAATTGGTGGCCAACTATTTTGCTCTTTTCCATTCACTCGATAGTCTAAAGCTTGCCCAACGCGTCGACCGTTTTGCCAGGGAAGCCGGGCGAACACTGCCGGTTCTACTCGAATTCAACGTTGGCGGCGAAGAAAGCAAAAGCGGCTGGCCAGCGTCAGACGAATCGCGTTGGCCCGCTTTGCTTGCCGATGTGAACGCGATTGCTTCGTTGCCGAATCTCGATGTCCGCGGCCTGATGACGATGCCGCCTCTTTCCACCGAACCGGAAGCGGCGCGGATTTATTTCCAACGTTTGCGCCGCCTGCGCGATTTTCTCGCCCAACATCTGCCGCAGATAAACTGGAGCGAGCTCTCGATGGGAACAAGCAGTGATTACACGGTCGCGGTCGAAGAGGGCGCGACGCTGGTTCGAATCGGTCAGGCTATTTTGGGACCTCGATCATAATCTGGAGGCTGAATGGGTCTTATTGGACTTGCGAACGCCATTGGCTTTTTGGCAAATTTTCTGACCATTCTAATATTATTGTCGGTTATTCTTTCCTGGTTCATGTCGCCCTATCATCCTTTGCGGGCCGCGATTGATCGTATTGTGGATCCAATGCTGAATCCGATTCGCCGGGTTGTGCCTCCTGCCGGAATGTTCGATTTCAGCCCGCTGATTCTGATGATTCTGATTGAGTTTCTGGCGCGCATCCTGATCAGCATCGTTCTATCCTTATAGCGAGGTGGCTATGTCCAAACGAAATTTTCATTTGCATGACGGCAAGAAAGGTTCAGCCATTGCGGTGCGCGTAACGCCGCGCGCCAGCGAGAATAAAATTGCCGAACTGCTGGACGATGGCACGGTCAAAATTCACATTGCGGCTCCCCCTGAAGACGGCGAGGCCAACGAGAAGTTGCTGGCGTTTCTTTCGGATATTTTGAAAGTCCCCAAATCGAAGCTCGAGATCGTTGCCGGAGCGGCCAGCCGCGATAAATTGATTTCCGTCCTGGATATGGATGCGGAGGCAGTTCATAAGCGCATTGTCGCGCATCTTGATTAATCGAATCCGCTCATACATTCACGGCCCGCTTCGACCTGTAAGCGAGTCGTTTTTTTTTTACCGCGAAGGGCGTTAAGAGCCGCTTCCATAAAGCCGTTTATAGACAACATACATTTCGTAAATATTCTGAATGTATTGACGCGTCTCGGAAAAGCGGATCGATTCGAGCATCAAATCCGGATCGCCCTGTGAAAGTTTTTCCCAGTCTGAAGCGTTGGCGGGACCGCCGTTATAGGCCGCCAGCGCGCCGTATAAGTCGCCGCCGAGCAGTTTGCGATTCGCGGCGAGGTAATAGGCTCCGTACACCACGCTCACTTTGGGACGGTAAAGCAGTGACGGGTCGAAATACGGAGGCCAGTTGACCTGCCCCGAAATGGCCATGCCTGTGCTTGGGACAATCTGCATCAAGCCGCGCGCGCCTGCCGTCGAACTGACAAACCCCTCGAAGAGACTTTCCTGCCGCACCACTGCAAACAGAAATAAAGGATCGAGACCGTACGCCTGCGCGGCAGGAATGATAACGTCGGAATAGTAAAGCCCGTAACGCGCGTGACTGAAATAAGTCGGCGCCAGCATGGACGAATTGTTGTCTGTCAATCCGGCAAGCGTCAACACCTGACGCAGGGCGAAAATCCCCGAACGATATAAACCCATATCAATCATGTAATTGCCAAGGCGGTAACTGCCGACGGCGTCATTTGTTAATGAGTTGCGCAAATCCTCGAATTCGAGGCGCGCATCTTCATATTGACCGAGATTCCATAATTCGGTTCCGCGAATCACGCGTGGATCCGACGCCAGTGGACCGAGGCCGTTCAAATCGGTGTCGGACGGAAGATTGAATGTGAGCTTCATCCATGTGTCGGCGGCTTTTCGTTCGGCGGCAAGGTCCATTTTTAAGTTGCTGGCCGGCGGAGGCGTGAAAGGCGCCTGTCCTAGAAGAAGATCGCGGGCGCGTTCGCTGTAATAGCCGCCCGGATCGAGATTCTGCGCCTGTTGCCACGCGGTTTGTGTTTCGGCAGTCTTTCCAAGTTTTTGTTCGGTCTTGCCAATCCAAAGATAGGCGCGGGCTTGATCTTCCGCCGTGCTCGCCTGCGAAAGACTGCGTTGAAATAACGGCAGGGCGGCATTGTAATCGGCTTGACGATATTGCATGATGCCTGCAAAGAAGACGGCGGTCGGAGCCAGATCGTAACCGGGGTAATTCGTTCCCACCTGAACCCACACCTGC
The DNA here is from genome assembly GCA_042408355.1 of Anaerolineales bacterium. Lineage (GTDB taxonomy): Bacteria > Chloroflexota > Anaerolineae > Anaerolineales > Villigracilaceae > Fen-1038. The sequence continues at coordinate 6,261 of JBHORD010000077.1, read as the reverse complement.
GCGGCCTCGTCGAAGCGGCCATCCTCTTCGAGCAGACGCGCCGCCGTCATCAACGCCTCGGCGCTGTCATTTGGAGTCGGCGCGGACCTGGCGAATGTCTCCAGCGTCGCGGCCGCATCGGGATACAGGTTTTGATCCTGCCATTGAATGGTGGCCTTTTCGTTCCACGCGTCCGACCAATGCTGATTGGCGGGATAGTTCTTGATAAAGTAATCCAACTCGTTCAGCGCCTGCGGATAATTTTGCAGGGCCTCCTGCGTAAGAGCAAGATAATAATGCGCCGTGCCGTCGTCGTTGGGCGCGGCCGCGATGTAACGCTGAAGCGCCGCCAGCGCCGGGCTGTATTGACCGGCGAAATAATCCACCAGCCCGCGATCCAAATCGCTGACTTGCGCCTTTGCGTTTACCAGCTCAACCAACGAAAGATAGGAGTAATACGAAAGCGGATAATTCTGCACCGCGTGACGAAATGCGTTGTAGGCTTCTTCGTTTTTGTTGAGTTTCAAATCCGCTTCGCCGGTCAGATAATCCATTTGCGAACGGATGTAATCGTTGGTGGTATTGGCGGCAATGGCGCTGTACATTGAAAGCGCCGTGGCGTAATCGCCAATTTGTGCGCGCGTTTGCGCGATCTTGATCAACAGCGCCTGGCCGTCGTCGAGATGAGGCGCGGCCTGCGCGGCGTTGTATGCGATCAATGCGTCGGAATAATCATTGGCGGAGGTCAGCGCGTCGCCGCGCAATTCCTGGACGTACGAATCAAGCACGCCGGGACGCGCGTTGAGATATTGCTGGTATGCCGCGGCCGCCTCGGCGTAGCGCTGCATGTCATTGTATGTTTGACCTTGAAGGAAATACGCGGCGGGAACATACGGCGAGTTTGGATAATCGCTGATAAGTTGAGCGAGTGTTGTGAGCGTATCTACATGATGCCCGTCTGCGGCTTGGGTGCGCGCCAATCCCCACAACGCCGCCGCTTTCACCTGCGGATCGTTCGATTCGTTGAATGCCGTCCGATAATCTGCCGCGGCTGTGTCCACGTCGCCGTCGAATAACGCCTGATCGCCGTTGGCGACGCGCACAAGCGGAACCGGAGTCGGCACGGGCGTCGGCGTCAAGGTGGCGGTTGGAGTGGGGACAAGGCTTGCGGTGGCGGTTGCGAGGAAGGGGAGCGAGGGTCGGCTTGGGACGATGTTACAGCTCAAAATAACGGCGGCCAGTCCAAGTCCGAGAAGGAGGCGTAATATTTTCTTCATGGCGTTTTTATACTGGCAAAGGAAATGAGTGTCAAGCAGACCTCGAAATTCTACCGCTTCACTTTCTAGACAATATGAGCGCAGCATGATAAACTTTTGCCCGCAGTTTACAGCGTGGCACAGCGTGCCACGCATTTTTCTGCGGAGGACGAGAAGGCTGTTTCTTCTCGTAAAGATGCGAGGAAACGAACGATGGATATTGTGATTACCGGCTCTGTTGCTTATGATTACTTGATGACCTTTCCCGGTTTATTTAAGGAGCAAATCCTGCCGGAACGATTGGCTTCAATCAGCCTTTCTTTTCTGGTCGATTCGATGTCGAGGCAGCGCGGCGGCATCGCGCCCAACATTGCGTATACGATGGCGCTGCTCGGCGAGAGGCCGCGCGTGATGGCAACGGTGGGCGAAGATTTTTCGGATTATCGCAATTGGCTCGATGCGCAAGGCGTGGACACGTCGCTGATGAAAGTGGTGCCGGGCGAATTTACGGCGTCGTTCTTTGCGACCACCGACCGGACGTCGGCGCAAATTGCCTCGTTCTACCCGGGCGCGATGGGATACGCCAACACGCAATCGCTGAAGGATTTGCCAACGAAGCCGGACATTGTGGTCGTTTCGCCGAATTCGCCGGAGGCGATGATGAAATTCCCGGCCGAATGCCGCGAGCTGGGAATCAAATATCTTTATGATCCGAGCCAGCAGGTGCTCCGCCTCGAGGGAAACGAGCTGGCGCGTGATATGGAAGGCGCGTATTTCCTGTTCTGCAACGATTATGAATTCGGTTTGATTTCCAAAAAGACCGGCTGGGACTTAAAACAAATCTTGAAACATGTGAAGGTCGTCGTGGTGACGCGCGGCAAGGACGGCGCCAGCCTGTATACCAACGGCGAAGAGTATTCCATTCCGACCGTGCCTGAGCGCGAGATCGTTGACCCAACCGGCGTCGGCGATGCATTCCGCGGCGGCTTTCTGGTCGGATATGCCCACGGCTGGGATTGGACATTATGCTGTGAGGTTGGCTCCCTGGCGGCGGTGTATTGCCTCGAACAACGCGGTCCGCAGAGTCATTATTACACGCGCAAGGAATTTGTCGAACGCTTCAGACAGCAGTTCGACGATCAAGGCAAGTTGAACGCCTTATTGTAAGAAACGATATTCGATAATCGTTATAACGATCAAGAAGGAGAATCCATGAGCAATAATTACGATATCAAAGACATCAATCAAGCGGAAGGCGGACGCCGCCGCATTGATTGGGCAGAACGCGAGATGCCCGTTTTGCGGCAGATTCGCGAACGTTTTGCAAAAGAAAAGCCGCTTAAAGGCATCCGCATGTCGGCTTGTTTGCATGTGACCACGGAAACCGCCAACCTGGCGCGCACGCTTCATGAAGGCGGCGCGGACCTGGTCTTGACCGCTTCCAATCCGCTTTCGACGCAGGACGATGTGGCCGCCGCTCTGGTCAGCATTTATGAAATTCCGACGTACGCCATCAAAGGCGAAGACAATGTAACGTATTACAAGCACATCGGCGCGGCGCTGGATCACAAGCCGCATCTCACCATGGACGATGGGGCGGATCTCGTTTCGACGATTCACAAGGAACGCCGCGAGCTTTTGCCGAACATCATCGGCGGGACGGAAGAGACGACCACAGGCGTGATCCGCCTGCGCGCCATGGCCGCGGACAAAATGCTCAACTTCCCGGTCATCGCCGTCAACGACGCCATGACCAAACATTTCTTCGATAACCGCTACGGCACGGGGCAATCCACAATTGACGGAATCATTCGCGCTACGAATGTTTTGCTGGCGGGCAAGCGTTTTGTCGTGGCCGGTTACGGTTGGTGTGGGCGCGGTCTTGCATCCCGTGCGCGCGGCATGGGCGCGATTGTGATTGTCACAGAAGTGGATCCGCTCAAGGCGCTCGAAGCGGTCATGGACGGCTTCGAAGTCATGCCGATGGAAGAAGCCGCGAAGATCGGCGATATCTTCTGCACATTGACCGGCGACATCAATGTGGTTGACAAGAAACACTTTGAAGTCATGAAAGACGGCGCAATTGTCGCCAATTCGGGGCACTTTAATGTGGAGATCAACATCCCGGCGCTGGAAAAAATGTCGAAGGGTAAACCGAATCTCGTGCGTCCGTTCGTCGAACAATACACAACCGCAGATGGCCGTAAGATCAACATCCTCGGCGAGGGCCGCCTCATCAATCTCGCATCTGCCGAGGGCCATCCCGCCTCGGTGATGGATATGTCGTTCGCGAATCAAGCGCTGGCGGCGGAGTACATGGTCAAGAATGCGGATAAACTGGAAAAGAAAGTTTATTCCGTGCCGGAGGAAATTGACAAGGAGATCGCTCGCCTTAAACTTCAAGCGATGGGCGTGAAGATTGACACGCTGACCGACGAACAGTTGAAGTATTTGAATTCATGGCAGGAAGGGACGTAGGCCAGTGTTTGGCAAGCCGTGATCAGTAAGCAGAAGCCTCGCGACCAAATGGTTCGCGAGGCTCTTGTTCCGGCGTATAATTTTGACGTCACCTTCACAAGTCAGATTGAAAGTAGGTTGGGCTGTTCCATCCGACCCGCCCTTCCGCAAACTTATTCCATCTGATACAATACTGCCCGCACGCCGAACGATTTGATCTTCGAGAAACCCTCGGCTTCCCTGTCGGGGGTTTTTGTATGCCTGACCCGGCGTCACGTATCAAGCATCAAGTTTCCTCTTGATGCTGAATCTAATATCGCTAACACTCACTACTTTCTATGATTACTGAACGAACCGACCTCCGAAATATTGCCATCATCGCCCATGTGGATCACGGCAAGACCACGCTCGTAGATTTCATGCTCCGTCAGGCGCACGTCTTCCGCGAGAATCAACAAGTCGCCGAGCGTGTTATGGATTCCAACGATCTCGAACGCGAACGCGGCATCACCATCCTTGCCAAGAACACGGCCATTACTATTCCCGATCCAAAGACCGGGCAAATGGTCAAGATAAATATTGTTGATACACCCGGCCACGCCGATTTCGGCGGCGAAGTCGAGCGCGTCATGAACATGGTGGATGGCGTTCTGCTTCTGGTGGATGCCGCCGAGGGGCCCATGCCGCAAACGCGTTTTGTATTGAAGAAGGCGCTCGAAATGGGACACAAGGCGGTGGTCGTCATCAACAAAGTGGATCGCAGGGACGCCGAGCCCGCGCGCGTCCTCAATGAAACCTTCGACCTTTTTATCGAACTCGGCGCGAACGATGAACAGGCAGACTTTCCGGTCATTTATGCTCAGGCGACAGCGGGACGCGCCGGCCTCACTCCGGACCTTGGGCCGGACCTTCAGCCTCTATTCGACGCCATCCTCCGGCGAATCCCCGCGCCGCGCGTAGACCCGGACGCGCCTCTGCAAATGCTGGTCACAACTCTCGGCTATGATGATTATCGCGGCGTTACCGCAGTGGGACGCGTGTTTGCCGGCAAGATTCATGTTGGACAACGGCTTGCGCGCATAAAAACGGACGGAGAGATACTCCCGGAAACGGCGCGTTATCTCTATACCTTCCAGGGTTTGAACAAGATCGAAGTGGAAGAGGTCAGCGCAGGCGACATTGTCTCGCTGGCCGGCCTGGAAGGAATTGCGATTGGCGAAACGCTGGCCGACCCGGAGAAGCCCATCGCATTGCCGACAATCAAAGTGGAGGAACCAACCGTCCGCATGACATTCGGCGTCAACACATCGCCGTTCGCTGGCAAAGAAGGCAAGTGGAGCACCTCCCGTAAACTGCGCGAGCGATTGTTTGATGAGTTGAGAACCAATGTGGCCTTGCGGGTTGAGGAAACAGATACGGCGGAAAACTTTCTCGTCAGCGGACGCGGCGAATTGCATTTGGGAATCTTGATCGAAACGATGCGGCGCGAAGGTTATGAATTTCAAGTCTCGCGCCCCGAAGTGATCTTCCATAAAGCCGACGACGGTTCGTTGCTTGAGCCGTACGAGGAAGTGCACATCGAAACCAGCAATGAGACCGTCGGCGCGGTGGTGGAAATGCTGGGGGCCAGACGCGGCAAAATGATGGAGATGCACGACACGGGTCAAGGCACGACACGCATGGTTTATGTCGCGCCGACGCGCGGCCTGCTTGGATTCCGCTATCAATTTCTCACGTCTACGCGCGGCGCGGGCGTGATGCACACCATTTTTCACGGCTACGACGAAATGGCGGGACCGATGGCCACGCGTACAACCGGCTCGATTGTGGCGATGGAAGCGGGCGATACCACCGCGTACGCTTTGAAATCGGCGGAAGAGCGCGGCACGTTGTTTGTCGGTCCGGGCGTCGCTGTTTATGAGGGTATGGTCGTCGGCGAAGCCAGCCGGGGGCAGGATATCCCGATCAACGTCTGCCGTAAAAAGCATTTGACCAATGTGCGTTCCTCGCGCGGCGAAATGGAAATTCGCCTCACGCCGCCGCGCGAAATGAGTCTCGATGAAGCCATCGAGTACCTTGCGGACGATGAATTGCTCGAAGTGACGCCGCTTTCGTACCGCATCCGCAAGCGCATTCTGGATACGGAAGAGCGCGGCAAACAAACCAAAAAAGCCAAAGAGCAATTGGAAGAATGAAAAACGACAGCCGTTTCAAAACGGCTGTCGTTTTTTTTACAGAGGTTGTTTCATGGACAGGTTGTCAGCTTTATGTCTTTTGTGACCGAACTGCCGTATTTGTTGAACGCGGCGACGCCATAATCCCATGTTGTCCCCGTGAGAATCAATCCGACATTGAATTTATCTGTGTATGAATTGGAGTTGGCTCCGAGCGTGGCCAGCAATGAGCCGTTTTTGTAAACGTAAAAACCGTCTTCATCGTTGGAAGTATCTTTCCAACTGAAGGTGACCGTCCATTGGTAACTGATGATCCAGAAGTTGCCAACCTTGTGTGAGTTGTTTGCGCTGACACAACTCAGGCTTAAATTCTTTGGCGCAGAGGGCGCCGATGG
>JBHORD010000076.1:0-14101 GCA_042408355.1 Anaerolineales bacterium | reverse complement strand
CGGCAACGGCGACCTCAGCGCCCGCCGCCACATCTGCACCCACGACTGCAGCATCGTCCAGCGTGCCGCGTCCCTCGAATCCCGGCGGGCCGGGACCCGCAGTCAACCTGACCGGCGATCCAAATTCGGGCGCGCAGATCTTTGCCAACAATTGCGCGGTCTGTCATAATACAAACGGCACAGGCGGCAATCCGAATCCGGGCTCCGATGAGGGAACAATCCCGGCATTGAATCCAATTAATCCCGCCCTGAAGAGTTCAGATCATCTCACCTTTGTAACCAATCTGGATCTGTTCATTCAGCACGGTTCCACTCCCGCAGGCCCCGGTCCCACATTTTCGATGCCGCCGTGGGGCGATTCTGGAAAACTGACACAACAACAGATCGCAGATGTGATCGCGTACATCATCAGTTTGAATCCGTAAATTGATTTTGCGTCGCAGGGCAACACATAGTCCCCGCCGGATTGGACGGGGACTATTTCGTTTAAATAAGCAGAATTGCAAAGTCTGGAGGCTTCGCGCTCTGCCTGTGGAAAATTCACGCCCGGTGAATGGGGAGCTGAACAATCACTGTCAAACCTTCGCCCAGTTTGCTTTCAGCCCAAATTTTCCCATTGTGTTTTTCCACAATGGATTTTGCGATGGCAAAGCCGAGGCCCGAACCGCCTTTATCGCGGTTGCGTGAAGTCTCCGTTCGATAGAAACGCTCGAAGATTCGATCCAGGTCCTCAGCCGAGACGCCCGGGCCGGTATCTTGAATCTTCACTTCAACGTTATGATCTACAACCTCGGCGGACAAAGTAATGCGTCCGTTCTCTGGCGTATAACGCAAGGCATTGTCAAGGATGTTTCCGAAGACTTGTTTCATGCGCTCCGGGTCCACCTCGATCTCAGGCAAATTCGATTCGATCTTTGCTTCGAGTGCAATGTTCTTCTGGCTGGCCTGATGAGCAAAGATTTTTTGCGCGTCGCTCAAAAGCTTTTCGGGCGGATACGGCCGCAGTGCAAGTTTGAGTTCGCCGGCATCCGCCATGGATAATGTCCGTAGATCGTCCACCAGATGTTCGAGGCGCTCAGCCTCTTCGCGGATGATTTCAAAAGTCTCGGAAGAAGGCGGCAAAACCCCATCATGGACCGCCTCAGCATGTCCAAGAATAATGCTGATCGGCGTGCGTAATTCGTGGGCAATATCCGCGGTCATCTGGCGGCGAAGATTCAAGGAGCGCGCCAGGTCCGCGCTCATGCGGTTGAAAGATGTAGCCAGTTGTCCGAGTTCATCCTGGGAACGGACAGGCACCTGCTGCGGCAGGTTGCCTTGTGACGCCACTTGTGTAGCCGCCATCAATTCCCGAATGGGGCGCGTGAAAGACCGCGACAGGATGATTGCCAGAACAAGCGCAATGGCAATAGCCGTCAGGCCGCCCAACAAAATTTGCAAATTGATTCGATTCAGAAAATTTGAGCCGGATGAATTGATGCGGAACGCGGTCCGGTTGACCAGAAGGATCCCCACCGTTTTGTTGTTTACCTGAATCGGAACGCCGCGTGAAAAATCGGCGGGAGCTATATTCTGGCCGACTTGATAACCCTCGCCCGCCAGAACAATCTGACCGTTATCATCTACGAGGGTAAACGGGCCCTGCTCGAACGAATGCGGGTTGGGCGGCGGCGGTTGCGTCGGCAGGTTGGCGTTAGCAATACCGTTCCATGAACCGTGTTCCCGGTAATATTCCGAAAATGCCGTTATCAGGCCGGGACGATTTTGATCAATGATAAAGGAGCGGAACTCCTCGCCGCTCCTCCAGCGCGTGAACAGCACGACCAGCGCCGTGCTGATCACGCTGATGCCGATAAAAGCGAGGCTCAACTTGAAAGTGATGGATCGCGTCATGACGAATTTTCTCTTGCAAACCGATAGCCAACGCCATAGACAGTTTCGATGTAGCGCGGCGAGCGCGGCTCAGGTTCGATCTTGGCGCGCAGGTTCTTGATATGCAGATCTATCGTGCGCTGATAGCCTTCGTAACGGACGCCCTGAATGATGTCGAGCAGATCGAGGCGCGAAAAGACGCGTCCCGGCGCGGACATGAGGGCGGCCAGCAGATCAAATTCCGAGGGCGTCAAATCCACATAGCGCTGATTCACTTTTACAGATCGGCTTTCGCGGTCAAGCGTGATGTCGGAGACCGTCAAAACTTTTGCGGCGGGTTCAAGTTCGCCGGCGCGCCGCAACACAGCGCGGACACGCGCCATCAGCTCGCGTGGACGGAACGGCTTGGTGACATAATCGTCCGCACCGAGGTCCAGACCAATCACATGATCCTCCTCTTCAACGCGCGCCGTCAATAAAATGATCGGCGTCTTATGATCCTTGCGGTACGTTTCCAAAAATTCGTAGCCGTCCATTTCCGGCATCATGATGTCGAGAATGATCAGATCCGGTTCTTCCTTGCGCGCAATATTGAGCGCCTCGCGCCCGTTGAAAGCCGTGATCACGCGAAAGCCTTCCTGGGCGAGATAACTCTCGACCAGGGAGACCAATCGCTTCTCATCATCAACAACCATCACAGTTTTCGTTGTATCCATGTTTCATTCATATCCATTCCATGCGGCCCTAGTATAAAACAATCTCACAGCGGTGCGTCTGCTATCCTTGTTGTATTTTCGCTTGTAAAAGCTTTATGAGTTGCGTAATCAATGCGCTGTTAAATCCGCCGACGCCGCTGCCGGCCGCCGCGCCGGTTCCATTGTTGGCGGTTGCGCCCGTCCCATTTTGCGGACGCGCCCCGCCCGGTCCGCCGCCAAACAGGAAGCCGAGTCCGCCCCCGCCTCCGCCGCGGAAGTTGCCGTTATTGCCGGTTCGCGTCGCACCGGAACCGTTTTGACCGGAGAAATTTCCAAAGCCGGAGGGAAGCGCGCCCGATTCCTGCAAAACGGTAAAGACATCCCTCTGCGAAATTTGCATTCCTTGAATCGCCTGAATCTGTGCGGGAGTCATTGCGGCTTGAATTGCATTCACCGTGGCTGTGATTTCCTGCGGGGCGGTGGAACTGCTGGTTTCCAATTGATTCATCAACTGCCAGAGCGGTATCAATTTCGCCGCCTCGGTTGCGTCCACCGCCTGCGGGGTTCCCTCCAGTTTGAACGTTCCCACCGCCAGAACGGTCATTGGATTTGGAGTGCGGGAGGCGCCTCCGCCGCCAAACCCTCCGCCGCGATTCGAGGTATTCGAACCGGAGCCGCTGGCCGTCGGGGAATTGCTTCCGCAGGCCGCCAGGGTCATTGCCAGAATAATCAAAGTAGTAATTCCAAGAGTTTTCTTTCTCATTCGTTCTCCTTTGAGTCGGATTGATTTCAAATTATTCATATCGAAGCGCTTCGATGGGATCCAATTGTGCGGCGCGGCTGGCTGGGTAAAAGCCAAAGAAGATTCCCACGACCGCGGCCGAACCAAACGCCAGGAAAATGGAACTGGGCACGATCACCGTGCGCATTCCACTGATACTGCCGAACAAAACCGATCCGACCATGCCGACAACCAGCCCGATCAGACCGCCAATGATGCTCAGCAACAGCGCCTCCGCCAGGAATTGAACGCGTATATCATCCGCCGTCGCACCGACAGATTGACGGATGCCGATTTCGTGAGTCCGTTCGGTAACGCTGACCAGCATAATGTTCATGATGCCAATTCCGCCCACAAGCAGAGACACGCCTGCCACCCATGCCAGCAGGGATCGGAACGCGGCTGTTGTCGATTCCTGCGTGTTGATAATATCCTGCTGAGTGGTGATGCTGAAATCGGGGTTGCTGGCCGTCACATTGTGGCGTTTGTAAAGCAGAAGCTGGATTTGAAGAATAACATCGCTCAACTGATATGAGGGGTCAACTTTTACATAAATCAAACGGACTCTGTCGCCAAGGAATCTTGCAAATTGGGAGGAAGTAAATTTTTGGAAGACCACCGTGATGGGCATGTAGACGCGCGCGTCGTAATCCACGCCGCCGACGGAGCCGCGCGGAGCAAATACGCCAATGACGATCAATTGGGTATTACCGACATTCACATATTGTCCGATTGGATCAGAACTGCCAAATAACTGTTGAGCGACGCTCGATCCAAGAACGGCCACTTTTTGTTTCGTGTCAACGGCTTGCTGAGTAAAGAAATTTCCGCTGGCGATCGTCATACTGCGGACGGTTGGAAAATCGGGAGTGGTCCCGAGGATATCCACGCTGGTCAGCGTCACGCCGTTGGCGGTCACATTTTGCGTGGAACCCTGTTCGACGGTAACGCCGACCACGCCCGGCACCTGCTGGTCAATGGCCGCCGCGTCGGTGAACACAAGTCCGCCGCGGTTGTTGGGAGTGAACCCCTCGGCGCCGCCCCGGTTGAAATTCGGCGTGATGAAAATCAAGTCCGAGCCGAGGCTGGTGATTTGATCGCTGATGGTGGCTTCGGTTCCCGCGCTGATCGAAACGACCATGATCACCGCAGCCACGCCAATAATGATGCCCAGTGTGGTCAGAAGCGACCTGATCTTGTTCTTGGTCAAAGCCTCCCACGCAAACCGCAAGACTTCCGATAGTTTCATCAGTTCATCCTTTCTCCTGCCAATTTGCCGTTTTGCGTGACTCTGGCGATCTTGCCGTCCTGCAATTCGATAGTCCGCTGTGCGTGGGCGGCAATCCTGGGATCATGCGTGACGATTACAATCGTTGATCCTTGATTGTGGATTTCATGAAAAAGGTCCATGATTTCCATTCCGGAATGGCTGTCGAGGTTGCCGGTCGGTTCATCGCCAATAAGCAGAACCGGATTGTTGACCAGCGCCCGCGCGATCGCCACACGCTGCTGCTGGCCTCCCGATAATTCCTGCGGCTCATGATCCAGACGAGCGCCCAGGCCGACTTTTTCGAGCAGGGCCCGAGCCTGCGCCTCACTTTCCGCCTGTGTTCTGTGATTCTGCCGGTCGTATATGAGCGGGAGCATAACATTTCGAAGAGCAGTTGTACGGCCCAACAGGTTATACGCCTGAAACACAAACCCGATCTTGCGATTACGAATGAACGCCAATTGTTTGTTATCGAGATTGCTCACATCCTGGCCATCGAGGATATATTGGCCAGACGTTGGACGCGAAAGACAGCCGAGGATATGCATCAGCGTGCTTTTCCCGGAGCCAGACGGTCCCATGATCGCCACGAACTCCCCGGCTCGGATCTCGAGGCTGACGCCGTCCAGCGCGCGGACTTCCGCATCGCCCATGCCATAGATTTTGGTGAGGTCTTTCGTTTCGATGATAACCTTTTCGTTCATTGCGACTTCGTTCCTATCAAACCGGTGCTGACCACATCGCCCGGCTGTAACCCCGATTTGATTTCCGCATTGACCGCATCCTGCAAGCCAACCTGAACAAAGTCCACGGTCAATTGCCCATTGCGTTCAACAAACACGGCGTATTGATTCGGAGCGTATTCATGCAGCGCCGAAACCGGAATAATAACTGCGTTTTGCGCCTGCCCGCCGATGACAGTCACCGTTGCATCCATGCCGATCAGCAAATTCGCGTCGGTCGGATCGAGTTGAACCAGACCGCTGACCGCCGATTGACCCGAACTGGTATAAAGCGCCGGGCTTACCTGAATGACTTTTCCGGTAAACGTTTGATCGGGAAGGGCGCTGAAAACCACTTCCACCGGATTGCCGACCTTGAATAAGGCATAATCCGATTCGTCCACATACGTTTGAAGGTACAGCTTGCTTTCATCCATCACGGTAATGACAGTGCTGTTTCCGACCGTGTCGCCTAATTGGTAATTCACAGCCGTGACGACGCCATCGAAGGGAGCGACAATTTGCGTATTGTTCAACGCCGCCTGCGCCGTTTGCAAATTGGATCTTGCCTGCAGCAGGGCGGTTAAATTAGTCCCGGTTGCGTTCGCGGGAATGTCCTTACCCAATAACGCGTCCAGATACCATTGATCCTGCTGTAAAGTTGCCTGCGCCGCCGCATAAGCCGCACGCGCCGCGGCAATCTCGGCGTCTGTGGGCGCTTGAATGGTCTTCGTCACGGAAGATCCGCTTCGCTGCATCACGGTGAAATTATTCGGCACATAATTCTTGATGTACCAGATTTGATTCCCTGCCAGAATTCCCTGGTCGGTCTGGAGTTTTGCCTGGGCCGCGTCGATCGCTTTTTGCTGATCTGCAGTCGGAGACGAGCCGCCCGCCGCCTTTGCCGCATCCAATGCCTGCTGATCCGCCGCCACCTGTTGTTCTGCTTCGAATACAGCCGGACTGATAAGATATTCGAGACTGGCTTTTGCATTTGCCAATGTTGTCATATCCGTGGCAACCGCCTGTTGAGCGGCGGCAATCGCAGCCGGAGACGTCAGATTTGCCAGCGCCTGCCGGGCTTGCTGGAGAGCAGTTTGCTGTGTGCTGTTATCAATTTCAGCCAGCACCTCGCCCGCTTTGACATGATCCCCCACAGCCACGTTTAATTTTGACAGCGTGGCGCTGCTTGCAGAGCCGACCCCTTCAAATCCAAGATTCGCCGTTTGAGCGGCCTGCAACGTTCCCGTGCCGCTTGCGCTGAGCGTGATATTGCCTCGCCGGGCAACAGCGGTTTGAAGGACCGCCTGACCGGTCGTTGATTGACGGCCAGGCAGATAAAAATATTCATAATAAATCAAACCGCCGGCGGCCGCCAAAATGACAATCGCCGGAATGATCACCCGCCATCTCTTTCTGGAATCCTTGAGCGCCGAGGGGATGGCTTTGATTCCCGATCCAATTCTAGAAAAAAATCCGGAGGAGGTCTTGCTAAATGCCATGGTGATTCCCTTTCTTGACGATTTATTTCATTGCGTAGTCTATCAAGAAGGAGTAATTCAACTGTTAAAAGATCATATAGACACTGTGTAGACTTTGATTTGATAGTGCACGGTTTTTCTGTAGGATCAAACCATTCTCGCTGCAAACATTCACGACAGAAGTCTTCCAACGCTTTGCCCTTCGCTATCCCTTCCTTGGCCTTGCGTAAAAGTTGACGCAAACAGATTAACTTCGCTTGACTTCGACCCCCCAAACATGGTATAGAGTCTTTCCCGTGCGCGCACGGGAAAGATTTCATTTTAGGAGTTCTGATGCAACTCAAATTCCCCGAGAAAAATAAGAAAACAAATATTTGTTATGCGGCGACCGATGATGGCGTCGAATTGCCGGTCATTGATGTCATGCATCCGGCCTTTCAAATCTCGCTTGACGAAAGCGGGCTGGACGCTTTGCTTCAGCAATACCTTCGGGATGCAAAAGGCCCGCAGAAAGTCCCGGCATTTCTCCGAAACCTGATGTTCAGCTTCATGCGCAGACGTTCCGTCATCATGCGCGGACTGATGGGCGCGTCCGGTACATTCATGAGCGGCATGAATACGTACTTGATCAAACTCGGTGCGGATAATCTGAATAAAGATTTTTTCAGCGATATTGACCGCAGACTCGCCGGCTCGTCCGCTGGAACATACATGCGCCTGCGACTTCAGGATATTGCCCGGCTTCTTGCGGACGCACTCATCCCGCCTCTTGATTCGCGGCGAGGAGCAACGCTTCATCTCTTGAACATCGGAGGCGGCCCGGCGATGGACAGCTTGAACGCGCTGATTCTAATTCGCAAGGCGCAGCCCGATCTTTTGGCTGGGCGACAAATCTTTATCCATAGCCTTGACCTTGATTCCGCTGGCGCGAATTTTGGCGCACGCGCTCTCGCTTCACTACTTGGTAAAGGTTCTCCGTTAAACGGATTGCAAATCAACTTTCAGCACATTCCTTACAATTGGTCAGATCAGACTCAATTACGCGATCTGCTGAAATCCCTCAATACGAAATGTGTGATAGCCGCCTCATCGGAGGGCGCATTGTTTGAATATGGTTCCGACAATGACATCACAGGCAATCTTCAAACGTTGAGTGAATTCTCATCCGCCGATGCAATTGTTGCCGGTTCGGTGACGCGCGCGGACGATTTGGGCCGCATAGCAAATGGTTCTGGCGTGGGCAACCGTGCCGCGCTTCAATTCCGCGGGCTGGAAGCGTTTACTTTGCTCGCGTCTCATGCAGGCTGGAGAGTCGCAAAGACCGTTGACCGGCCTTTGAGCCATGATGTTCTTCTCAAGAAAGTTTAGAATGTATAATTCTCTCCAATGAAACACGAAACCATTAATGATTTGCACATCCCCAAAATCGGATTTGGAACTGCCCAGCTTGGCGGCAGGCTTTTTGCGAATCGCTCACGCGATTCGTTTTATCTTTCGGCGTTACGCTCCGCGCTCGAATTGGGTTATGTCCATTTCGACACCGCCGACTTTTATGCCTTCGGCCATTCCGAAGAATTGATCGGACGCGCCGTTCGCGAAACAAATACAAAGCGCGAGAATCTTTTCATTACGACCAAAGTCTGGCCAACGCGGCTTACTTATAAAAAAGTTTTGCGCGCCTGTGAAAACAGTCTGCGCCGATTGCAGACAGAATACATTGATTTATATCTCGTTCATTGGCCGAATCCGTTTGTGCCGCTCAAAGAGACATTCCGCGCCCTCAACAAACTGGTCAAAGATGGCAAGGTTAAACATTTGGGCGTCAGCAACTTCAATGTGAAACTGCTCAAGGAAGCGCAGTCGCTCTCTGAAACGCCGATCCTCGCCGACCAGGTTCCATACAGCCTCACGCATCGCTCCTATGCAAAGAACGGACTGCTGGAGTATTGCCAGCAAAATAATATTCTCGTCACCGCGTATACGCCGGTGGATCACGGGCGAATGGCGGCAAGTCAAATTTTGCAAACCATTGCGGACGCGCATGGTGCAACACTTCATCAAATCGCGCTGGCCTGGCTGGTCAATCAGCCGCGCGTGATTGCGATTCCCATGTCATTTAATCCGCAGCATCAAAAGGAGAATCTTGAAGCGGCGGATATTGAATTGACTCCATCCGAGATGCAACAACTCCATGCACTGCGATAAAATTCCCCATCCCTATTGATATGAGATACGAAACGATTCACAACGTCACACTTCCCAAAATTGGATTCGGCACGTGGAGCATCGGCGGCGGAACATACGCCGATCGTTCGCGCGACGCTAAATCGCTCGCCGCGTTGCGCTCCGCCCTCGACCTGGGTTACACCCACTTCGACACGGCGGAGATGTACGCCGACGGCCACGCGGAAGAATTGATCGGCCGCGCCGTTCGCGAGTCCGGGAAGAAGCGGGAAGAGTTATTCATCACTTCCAAAGTCAAGCCGTCCAACCTGCATTACAGCGACGTATTGAAATCGTGCGAAGCCAGTCTGCGCCGACTCGGCATGGAATACGTTGACCTTTATCTCATCCACTGGCCGATGGTCGGAATGAATCTTGCCGACACGTTCCGCGCCCTCAATAAACTTGTCCGCGAGGGAAAGGTGAAGCATCTCGGCGTGAGCAATTTCAAACTCAAGATTCTCAAGGAAGCACAGGAACTGTCGGAGACGCCCATCATCACAAATCAGGTTCCGTACAGTCTGTCGGATCGTTCGTATGTAAAAAACGGCGTGCTCGAATATTGTCAGAAAAACAATATTCTTCTGACGGCTTATTCCCCTGTGGATGTGGGACGTTTGAACATCAGCAAAGCTCTGCAGTCCATCGCGGAGACGCACAACGCGACGCCGTTTCAAATTGCGCTGGCGTGGCTTATCAATCAACCTCGCGTGATTACAATCCCGATGTCGTTCGATTCAAAACATCAAAAAGAAAATTTCGATTCAGCCGATATTGTTTTGACGGAAGAGGAAATGAAGCAATTACAATAACCCCTCCCTGCCCCCAAATTCCAGAAGGAATTTTTTGGACAGGATGTCGCGCAGTGACAGGTGAGGCTATAATTTCCTCATGCCATCTAAAGCTCCGCCCATTCCAAAGATTCGTCCCGATGAGCAGGAACAAACCGAAGAGGGACCGCTTTACCGCGTCATCATTCACAACGACGATGTCACGCCGATGGATTTCGTCGTCCACATTTTGATCACGATCTTTCTGCTTCCCACCGCCAATGCGGCCAACGTGATGCTCACCGCGCATATCAACGGCAATGCGTACGTTCAAACATTACCCAGGCCCGAAGCGCAAAGACGAATCAACAAAGCGCGCTTCGCGGCGCGGCTCGCCAGCTATCCATTAGAGTTTTCGATGGAACCCGAATAGATGCCCGCTGCCATCGACGCGCTGACACAAATCAACCTCGACGATCTCGTCAATGCATTCGGCGTTCAAAATCAACCGGCGCTTGATCGCGCCGTTCGATTCGTTTTCCGCGGCGCGGCGCGCAAATTTGCGAAACAAATGCTCGACTTCGACGCGGTCATTGCCCGATGCGGATTGGCGGACGCCGCGCGCCAGACGGAACGTCTCTACGTCCGCGATGTGCGCGTCTTTGGTCTTGACCATTTACCGGATTCCGCTTTTTTGGCCTTATCCAATCATCCGGGCATGACCGACACGCTGGCGCTGTTCTGCGCGCTCAACCGCGGCAACCTGAAGATCATCGCCCTGAATCGTCCGTTTTTGTTATCGCTCCCGAATCTCAGCAGACAACTTTTTTATGTGACCGATGATCCCAATGAACGCGTCGCGCTGGTCCGAGGCGTCAGCGCACACTTGCGAAACGGCGGCTCGATACTGACGTTTCCCGCCGGTCACACCGAACCCGATCCCGATGTTTACGATGGCGCGCTCGAATCACTGAAAACATGGACGGACAGCGCAGGCGTTTTCATCCGCTTCGCGCCCAAGACAGCCATTCTGCCCATCGTCGTCCGTCATGTAATTTGGGAGAAAGCCGCGCGCCATCCGCTGATTCGATTCAAACATACGCGCGGCGAACGCGAATTGCTCGCAGCGGCTCTGGAATTATTAAGCATGGTGATGTTCGATTTGAAGCCGGTGACCGTTAAAATTCAAGTCGGCAAACCCATTACCGCTGAAGAACTCGGCGCGACCGAAACGCAAATCATCCATCAAGCCGTGCTGGCAGAGATGAGACGATTGATCGAAAACCCGCCAGCAGGAGAGGGAATCTCTGCACTATGAGCGAACCTCGCCGCCAAAAATTCCTTATCCCCTCCGCCCCTCCTTCTCTGCCAAAAGGGACAAGGGTTAAGGCGTTACGCCTTGCTGGAATCTTTTTACTGATTGCCCTCCTTTATCCCGCCTTGCGCAACGCGCCGCTGATCGAAATCTGGGCGGCGCTTCGGCGACTCCAACTCTGGCAAATCCTCGCCATCCTCTGCATTGACACAATTATCTACGCCTTCGTCACTGCGCGCTGGTGGTTCATCGTCAACGCCGACAACAAACACATAAAATACCTTCCATTGATTCCGGTCCGCATCTCCGTGTTTGGAATCAGCTACTTCACACTGGGTCCGCAAGTCGGAGGCGAGCCGTTGCAGGTCTTATATTTACAGCGCGCTCATGGATTAACGTACACGCGCGCCGCGTCCACCGTTGTCGTGGACAAACTGGTCGAGTTCCTCGCCAACTTTGTTTTGCTGGCGTTCGGTTTGACGGCAATTATCGAGGCAGGAATATTCTCAAAAAACGGAAGCCCGCCTCCTTTGAGCCTGATCGGGCTGACAGCGCTGGTAGCCTGGCCGCTGATTCATATCGTCCTGCTTTATAACAAAATCTATCCGCTGTCCGCATTCTTGCGCGCTCTGCCAGCCATTCCGCAGGATTCAAAACTCATCCGCTTCCTCCGCGCCTCCGAACATTTGGCAGGACGATTCTGCCAGCGCCATCCGCGCTCGCTGTGTGCCGCCATTTTTGTTTCACTGCTCGCGGCGATTGGCATGGTCGGCGAATACGCGTTGATCACCGCTTCGATGCAAGTCGGCCTGCACTTTTGGCAGACCGCCGCGGCCTGGACAGCCGGCTGGCTTTCTTTCCTCGCGCCTCTGCCCGGCGGCCTCGGCGCGCTGGAAGCCAGCCAGGTCTTTGCGCTCGGCATGTTTGGTTATGCCGCGCCGGCCGCCATCAGCGTTGTGTTGTTGATGCGCGGACGCGATCTGCTCATTGGCAGTTTGGGATTGATTCTGGCGGGTCACAGGATTGGCAGGTAAAATAAGCAATCCATTTCTCGTTCTTTAGACGTATGTTTGAAAGGAGACTTCATGAAGAATCTCACCGGGAAACAAATCGTGATCATCGTTGGCGTGCTCGCGACCGCACTGTTGCATCTGAGCGCGGCATTCGACAAAATCCTTTTTCCAGAGGGTCCCGATCCATTGTTTACTTTGAACGGCCTTGGCTATGTGGGCCTGCTGGGAGCCTTCTTCCTGCCCATCCCGTTTTTTCAACAAAGACATAAATTGGTTTGGTGGGCATTGTTCGTTTACATCATCATCACGATCATCGCGTGGCTCATCATCTGGGTTGGTCTCAACGTCATCGCACAGGGCGTGCCGTTCTTCAGCCACGATTCAATTTACGGCGTTCCAGCCAAGATCATCGAAGTTATTCTGCTCATTGTGTTGTGGCAGGAAAAACCGTAACGCCATGCCCAGGAAAAAATGAACCGGAAAACGGTTTATTTCGTCTCGCCCGGCGAGGTGGAACTCCGCGAGGAGTCTCTGCCGCCGCCCGGCGCAGGCGAAGTTTTAGTCGAGACGATTTGCTCGGCGATCAGCGCCGGCACCGAGATGTTGATCTATCGCGGCCGCTTCCCGCGGGACGTTGAAACGGATCCCGTTATTTCCGCTTTGCGCGGCGTCTTCAAGTATCCGCTGGCGTATGGTTACGCGGTGGTCGGAAAAGTGGTGGACATCGGGAAAACGATTGATCAAAGTTGGAAAGATAAACTCGTCTTTTCTTTTCAACCACATACATCGCATTTCATTGCAACCACCGATTGTCTTTTTCCAATTCCCGAATCCATTCCCTACGAATCAGCCTGCTTCCTTCCAAACATAGAAACTGCTGTCAACCTGGTTCAAGATGCCGCGCCGATCCTTGGCGAGCGCGTCATGGTCTTTGGTCAGGGCATCATCGGACTCCTGACCACCGCCCTCCTGCGTGAGTTTCCGCTTGAAGCGCTCGTGACTGCCGATTGTTATGATCTCCGCCGCAAAGCTTCGCTTGAGCTGGGCATATCCAATTCTCTCGATCCCGCCTCCAGAGATTTTCGCCATCAGGCCGGCGCATACCTGAAAAGCGGCGCCGATTTGACCCTGGAACTTTCCGGCTCCCCCTCCGCCCTGGACGAAGCCATTGGCCTCACAGCCTTCAGCGGACGAATTATTGTTGGCTCATGGTATGGAGAGAAACGCGCCGCGCTTGATCTGGGCAGTGCGTTCCATCGCTCGCGCATCCGATTGATCTCATCGCAGGTCAGCACCATCGCCCCGGAATTATCCGGCCGTTGGGATAAAGCGCGCAGATTCGATATCGCGTGGAGCGCGCTGAAACGCATCAAACCGGAGAAGTGGATCACTCATCGCTTCGATATAAATCAAGCCGCGCGAGCCTATCAACTTCTGGATCGCTCGCCTGAAAACACAATCCAAATCCTCTTCAATTATCAAAGCTGAAACTCAACACCCGACGCAGGAGCATTCATGTACACCCTCGCTGTCCGCCGCGATTTCATCGCCCGCCACTTTTTAATTGGCGGGGATTGGGGATCGGAAAATCTCCCCCACTCGCATCATTACGCGCTCGAACTTCAACTGGAGGGCAAAAAACTCGACCCGCATGGCTATCTCGTTGATATTGTGGAGGTCGAAAAAAATTTGGGCGAGGTTGTTCATCATTTCAAGGAAAACATGCTGAACGAACTGGAGGAATTCAAGGGGTTGAATCCATCGCTCGAACATTTCGCGCGCATCCTGGCAACCTCCCTGAACGAGCGCATCAAAGCCCGGAACATTTCCGGCTTGCGCGTTATCTTATGGGAAAACGATTCGGCCTGGGCGGCTTACGCAGTTCAAAGGTCGGCAGGTTGATAGGTTTGCAAGCCGCCCCGCCAACCTCCCAACCTCCCGACCTCCCAACCTTCCAAC
>JBHORD010000074.1:0-38953 GCA_042408355.1 Anaerolineales bacterium | reverse complement strand
GCAGGTGGTTGGGTACACCCAGCCGATCCAGCCGCAGCAGCTCGATCAATATCGCCGCATGGGTTATCGCGGCGACGAAAAGGTCGGTCAATCGGGAATCGAAAAATCAATGGAATCATATCTGGCGGGCAGGCACGGCGGCACGCTTTATGTGGTGGACCCGAACGGACAAATCGTAAAGCAAATTGCGTCATCGAATCCGCAGGCCGCCGATTCGGTGTATCTGACCATTGACGAGAACATGCAATACTGGGCGCAGCAGGCGTTGACCGGATACAACGGCGCTATTGTTGTGCTGGAACGCGATACCGGCCGCGTATTAGCCATGGCGTCCTCCCCGGAGTTCGATCCGAATGCGTTCGACGGCAACAACTTCAATAATAATTATTTGATCCAGAACATTCTCAACAGCAATAATCAGCCGTTGGTCAACCGCGCCGCGCAAGGGCAGTATCCGCTTGGGTCGGTGTTCAAGATCATCGCCATGGCCGCCGCGCTTGAAAGCGGTTTATATGAACCGCAGACTACTTACGACTGCCAGTATGATTTCACCGAATTGAACGGCGTGGTCCTGCACGATTGGACATGGGAATTCTGTCAAAACGCCTTGAAGGCCGGAAAGCAGTGCAATACGCCATCCACCATGCCGTCCGGTTTAATTACGCTGCAACAGGGACTGATGCGTTCCTGCGACCCATACTTCTGGCATATCAGTATTGATTTGTTCAACAATAACCGCGCGGCCGACATTACCAATATGGCGCACGCATTCGGAATTGGTTCGCCGACCGGCATTGACGATATTGCCGAGGCGGTTGGCAATATCACTGTGCCGACCACGCCATTGCAGGCTACCAATCAGGTGATTGGCCAGGGTGATGTGCAAGTGACGCCGCTTCAGGTGGCGCGATTCGTCGCGGCGGTTGGAAATGGCGGAACGCTTTATCAACCACAGCTTGTGGAAAAAATTCAGCCCGCGGACGGCAATCCGATCCAATCGTTCAAGCCGAACGCCCAGGGTACATTGCCCGTCCGTGCAGATAACCTCGCCGCGATTCAGCAATCCATGCAATGGGTCATGAGCAATCCGCTCGGCACCGCTTATTACGCCATGATCGGCCTCAACATTCCGATGGGCGGCAAGACCGGCACCGCTCAAACCAGTCCGGGGCTGGAACCGGACGCATGGTTCGCGGGCTATACCAATGATTTTCAAAATTCGGGCAAGCCTGATATTGCCATTGCAGTGATTATGGAGAACGCGGGCGAAGGCGCCGATTACGCCGCGCCGATTTTCAGAGCCATGGTCGAAACATATTATTATGGCAGGCCGCAGGCACAACCATGGTTCGGTCCGATTGGCAATCCATACACGCCCACGCCGTTGGGAGGCATCCCCACCAAAACGCCGAAGCCAAAAGGCGGCAATCAGCCTGTGCCAACGCCATAGCAACAAAACGCGGGTATAAATAGGCGGTGAAGCAGACAATTCGACGCGGTTTGATCATCAAGGCCCAATCCGGTTTTTTCACTGTCGAGACCGAAGAGGGTCTTGTTATTTGTCAACTGCGCGGCAAACTCAAACGAGGCAGGGCCGCCGGCGATATTGCCGCGCTGGGAGACCGCGTCCGCATTACGGTTTTGGAGGACGGCTCCGGGATGATAGATGAGGTCGAGGAACGGAAGACGGCCATCGTCCGGCTCGACCCGAGACCGCGGGGGGCGTACCGGCAAATCCTTTTGGCGAATCCCGATCAGGCTGTGTTCGTCTTCGCCTGCGCACAGCCGAATCCAAAATTGCGAATGCTCGACCGTTATCTCGTCATCGCAGAAAAACAGCGCGTGCCCGCCCTCATCGTCGCAAACAAAATTGATTTGATCGGCTTGGGAGAAGCAAAAAAGATTTTTGGCTTTTATGAACCGCTGGGTTATCGCGTGGTTTATACGTCGGCAAAAAGCGGCGAAGGCGTGGATAAACTCAAACCGCAATTGATCGGCAAAGTCAGCGCAATGGCCGGGCCCAGCGGCGCGGGAAAGTCGAGCCTGCTCAACGTGATCCAGCCGGGATTAGGGTTGGCGGTCAGCGAAATCAGCGCGGTCCATAAAGGACAGCATACAACCGTCGCGCGTGAAATGTTCAAACTCGACGGCGGCGGTTATGTTGCCGATACGCCGGGATGGAAATCGCTGGCGTTGTGGGACACCGAACCCGAAGAGATGGACGCGTATTTCCCCGAACTTGCGCCGCTCGTTGCGCAATGTCAGTTCAGCGATTGCACGCACATCCATGAACCGGGCTGCGCGGTGCGCGCCGCATTGGACAAAGGCAAGATTCATCCCGAACGATATGAATCGTATTTGCGATTGCGCACGGGACAAGATTGACGATTACCGATTGACGATTTACGATTCAGCCTGAATACTGAAAAACCGATGACTGACAACTGGGGTTTGCTCGGACACGAATGGGCGGTGGACATGCTGTGCCAGCATGTCGCACACGATGCCGTACGCCATGCGTATCTTTTCGCGGGACCTGCGGGCGTGGGACGCCGCACATTGGCTTTGCGTTTGGCTCAAGCCTTGAACTGCACGCAGACCGTCGAACCGGGCGTGCCCTGCGGAAAATGCCGCGACTGTCAACAAATCGAAGCGATGCAGCATCCTGATCTGATGATCGTTCAAGCGGATGCGGAGGGCGGCACGCTGAAAGTGGATCAAATCCGCGAAGCGCGGCGTTCATTGGCGTTCAAACCATATCAATCCAAATACCGCATTGCCCTATTTCTCCGCTTTCAAGAAGCGAATGACAATGCGGCCAACGCTTTATTGAAAACGCTCGAAGAAGCGCCGCCTTATGCGGTTTTGATTCTGACCGCTGATAACCCCGAAGGGCTTTTGTCCACCATCGTTTCGCGCTGTGAAGTTCTGCGTCTTCGTCCATTGCCGTTGAAGATCGTCGAGGCGTTTCTCGAGGAGCGCGGCGCAGACGAAGATGCGGCGCGTCTGCTCTCGCATATCAGCGGGGGGCGGCCCGGTTATGCTTTGCGGTTGTTGCAGGATCCAAACGCATTGACATTTCGCGACGAAAGGCTGGGCGATCTGCAAACATTGCTTCCCGCCACCCGCATGGATAAGTTTTCCTATGCTGAAAGACTTTCCAAGGACAAAGATGAAATGCGGAATGTTCTTTTGCTATGGCTTTCATTTTGGCGCGATGTTCTGCTGCGCGTGGGCGGCGCGTCCACGCCGATTGCCAACGTTGACCGGGTGCAGGAAATCGAATTTTTGGCGGGCCGCATCAATTTGTCCGAGGCGCGGCGCGTGGTAACCGATTTGGAAAACGCCTTATCGCAATTGGATGCCAACGTCAACGCGCGCTTGCTGGCTGAAGTCCTCCTGCTCGATTGGCCAAAGATTTAGTCGGGACCGGGCTGATTGGCGAAGCCGTGTCGAAGCGACGCGAAGACCGCGAAGGAAAACCGTCATAAAATTCAAGCATTTCCCGTCAATTGCGGAAGAGCCAGAATGAAGGAATGGTTAGACTCTATCGAAAATAAAATTGGGACGCAGAAAAACGCTGACATGCGCTGATACAAAAGAAAACATCTGCGTTTTCTGCGCGGACCAGCGTCCAAAGTCGGTTTTTAGCGTATTACCGATAAAGTCTATTACTCTCAATATTGACAGGCGGGAATAATTGACGTTTCCTTGTCGTCATCTTAGAATCGAGAAACTCAAGGCAACCATTTTCACTGCCTGGCACGGTGAGTTCTCAATATAGCCGCTCTCTTTTTTGAGATGAAATCATTTCGCCTTTCAATCGGGGACCGGATAAAAACCGACTGTTTCTATATCGTTTCATCATCATGGTTTATCGTCAAGGAGGATGCATGTTTGAGTCTTTGCGGCGCTTCAAAGAGATGCGCATTGTTTTTTCATTTAATAAACTTTTGTTAGCAGGCGGCCTCTTGCTGGCTGTTCTGTTCCAGCCGCAGGAACCGGCGTTCGCGGCCGCCGTTTTGACCGTGACCCCGATCACATGGAATGTGGTCGGCCTGGACAGCAACAACGTCAACGTCGGGCCGAATCATTTCCCTGTGGGAGCGCGCATTTGCAATACGGGCGACGCCGCGGCGACCAATGTCAAAGCCGTTATTGTATGGGATTCTTCCAACTCGTATATCAATCTGCGCCCCGGCTCTTTATCCACCATCATGCTGGCTTCTCTGGCGGGAGGCAATACCTGTTCTGACGTTTATTTCGAGGTGGAGATCACGCGTACGGCATCCGCATACGATACGACGCGCCGTTATCATATCCAGGTGACGTCCGATCAGACCGGCGCGGTCAACACGCCCGTCCCGCGCGAAATATACGTTGAGCATCTGATCTCGCAGAATCGGAACGGGGTCACCTCTATCAAGTTGAACGGCGCGGCCGTCGCCGCGGGCGGCACGATGACGTTGATGGTCGGCAACACCTACACCATTGAACTCGACGGCTTTACCGCCACACAAGGCTACAATCAACTAGAGTCATTCATCAACTTTCCGAATACGATTTTTCAAGTCCTCTCTGTGAGTTCGACTTATACGGCGGACACTTCTCCTTATGTTGCCAACCCGAGCAGTCAACTCTATGCAGATGCCTGCCTTTGGGAGAGTGATCCGACCAGCCCCAATTATCGTTCATGCGTCGGCGGCGATTACAAGGCGGGCGGCACCGTGACCAATACCTACACGGTCAAGATCATTGGCGGCGCAGGTACGACTCAAACGTTGAATACACTGCTCTACGATTTTTCCGGGAGCAGTTATCATTACAACAGCGATTTTTCCGCCTCGGCGCGCTATGTATCCATTGTCGGCGCCACGCTGACCAAGGCATTTTCTCCAAAAACCATTCTTGCGGGCGGAACAGCCACGCTGGCATTCATAATTTCCAATCCTGGCACAAGCTCGATTTCAAGCGTCAATTTTACGGATACACTGCCGTCGAATGTAAGCGTCGCAAATACGGCTGTCGCCTACAGCGGATGCGGCGCGTCTCCCTCGCCTTCTTCATTATCGGTCGGAGCGACGTCGCTTTCCTTCGCGAACATTACTGTGAGCGGCGCAAGCACGTGCACGATCAACGTAAGCGTCACAGCATCCGCGAATGGAATTTACAATAACACGACCGGCGATTTATACATCGGCACAACCGATACAGGCAGTTCTGCGTCAGACAGCCTGAGCGTCAGTTCTCTGCCATCGCCGCCATCTTCCTGCGCGAGTCCGTCAACCCTCGCGGCGTGGACATTCGAAAATTATTCTGCCGCCGCGTCAACCAATAACGGACCATTCAGTGCGTCTTCGGTGGCGGTAACGTCTGCAACGGGTACATATGTTGCCGTTGGCGGAACTGCCGCAAGCGCATCGGGTATCGCCAACCCGACGACATATCCCGCCGGCTGGTCTGCCCCTGCGTCAACAGGCAACAGCGGGAATTCATGGGGCATCCTTGACGGCTGGCCGTCCGCTAATCCAACTGCCGGCAACGAGACCACAGGAACGACACCTTATTTTCAGTTTCAAGTTAATGGTGCGAGCCAGTATGGCGGAATAGGGATTACTGCCAATTACAATTTGCAAGGTAATTGGTCGAACTCGGGGAACTGGTATGTTTTGAAAAGCACCGATGGCGCTACATGGTCTCTGGCAAATAGCGCGGCATGGAATAAAGCTAATTCATGGCAGACCGGCGCGGGCGGCATTTCCGCTGCGACAACGTATACAGGGAATGCCACTGTTTATTTTCGAATCTATGCGGCTGGCGCGCAATATACTGGCGGCGGAACAAGCACGGCTACCATGTATCTTGACGGCGTTCAAATCACCGGTTGTCAAAATCCCAACCCGCCGACGCTTTCCAAATCCTTTTCGCCAACTTCGATCAGCACAGGCAGTACCAGCACGCTGACGTTCACGATCAACAACCCCAACTCGGGAAACGCTCTGACCGGCGTCTCATTTTCCGATGTGCTTCCATCCGGTTTGACGGTTTCCAATTCGTCCTCCGCGGCATGCGGCGGCACGCTGACCACAACCTCGCCCAGGACGATCTCGCTTTCGGGCGGGACGCTTGCGGCAAGCGGCAGTTGCACGATCAACGTCACGGTAACGGGAGCCGCTGCCGGGTCTTATACGAACGTAAGCAGCAGTGTTTCGTCCACGGCTTCCGGTCCGAATACAACATCAAGCGGTTATGGAACTTCTTCGATCACGGTGGTTGATCCGCCTGTAATCACAAAAGATTTCGGCGCGGTTTCAATTCTTACGAACAATACAACCAGCCTGACCTTTACGATCACCAATCCCAATGCCGGCGTTTCATTGACGGGTGTAAGTTTTACCGATTCATTGCCAGGCGGCCTGGTGGTCGCGACGCCCGCCGGTGCATCCAACACGTGCGGCACGCTGACTGCATCGGCAGGCTCGTCAACTGTCAGCCTGAGCAACGCAAGCATACCGGCAGGTTCATCCTGCACCGTCACGCTTAATGTTCTCGGAACGACCACCGGCGTAAAATCGAATTCGGTCAGCGTAAACTCCGCAAACGGAGGGACGGGCAACACAGCCAGCGCGGATTTATTGGTAAAAGACCCAACGCCATCCATCAGCCTGTCAAAACAGATTTCCACCAGTTCATCCGGTCCGTGGTATGAATTTATCAGCGTGGCGCCGGGAACCAACATTTATTACCGCTTCATCATGGAAAACACCGGCGATGTCGCATTGACGGCGCCGACGGTTAGCGATCCAAATGTAAACACCTCAAGTTGCACATGGACGAGTCCATTGCCGGTTGCCTCTGCGGCGCAAGACCCCACCGAGACCTGTGTAGTCGGACCGGTCACTGCGGCCAGCGGCGATAATCCGAATACGGCGACGGCGAGCGGAACGTATAACGGTACGATATACACCGCCGCATCATCAGCAGATTACATCGGCGCGGCGCCCGGTTTTAGTTTGTTGAAACAAATCAGCGCCTCTGCGAATGGGCCGTGGTCATCAAGCCTCACAAATGTAACGCCCGGAAGCAACCTCTATTACAAATTTACGCTTGTAAACACTGGCGCGGTCGCGCTCAGTTCAGTCAATGTCACCGATGTCATCACGAGCATCAATACACTTGCCTCAGCCTGCACCTTTTCAGATCCGCTCAATGTAAACAGCGCCACCGAATGCGTGATCGGACCCGTAACGGCTTCGTCCACGGCAGGCACTTTCACCAACACTGCGACGGCGCATGGCACAAACGGCGGGACAACCTACGATTCCCCTTCCTCTTCCGCCAGCTATACAACGGGTTTGCCGGACCTGACGATTACAAAAACAGACAACGTGAGCGGCACGGACTCAATCGGAACATCCTTTAACTGGACGCTGACGGTAAGCAACAGCGGAGCCACAGATGCGAACTTTGCAAATGGACAGACGATCCTGACCGATGTTCTGCCTTCAGGCGCGGCTTATGGCTCACCCGCGGCCGGGAGTTTCACGAACATCACGAATTCCGGGAACGTCAGTTGTAGTATTTCCTCCGGCACATTGAGCTGTGCGGCCATCGGCGGCCCGATCACAATCGGTCCAAGCGGAAGTTTTACAGTTGTATTCAGCGCGACGCCCACGACTTCAGGAAGCCTTGCCAACACAGCCACAGTGGATCCGAACAACAATGTCGGCGAATCCAACGAAAGCAACAATACCGCTTCGGATACGGTTGTGGTTCTTGCGCCGCCCGCTATCAGCAAATCGTTCTCGCCCAATCCAATTGGGCCGGGCGGCGTCTCGACACTCACCTTTACAATCGCCAATTCAAACGCGGCGGCTCTTAACGGAATCGCTTTTACAGACACATTTCCAACCGGTTTGACGGTGGCCAGCGCGCCGTCCGCTTCGCAATGCAACGGCGCCGTCTCCAGCACAAGCGGATCAATATCTTTGAGCGGCGGTTCCATCGCGGCCAACAGCAGTTGCACCGTCACGGTCAACGTGACGGCTTCAGCAGGCGGGACATACAGCAACGTCAGCGGCGCGGTTAGTTCCACCAACGGCGGAACAGGCAATACCGCATCAGCGAAATTGGGCGTCATCAGCGCGGTCAAAACCATCGCCGGCACGTCGGAAGATTCGACCTCCGAGACGATTGCGCCGCGTCCGGTCTTGATTGGCGAGATCGTCCGCTATCATCTCGTGATGGATTTACCCGAGGGCACAACTGCCAATTTGACAGTTTTGGATAACCTTGTCACGGGGATGCGCTATCTCAACGACGGCACAACCAAAATTGCCTTTGTCTGCAACAGCGGGCCAGCCTGCGCTTCCTCTTCGAACGCAAGCATTGGTTCGGGCCCCGTGATTTCCGGCAACACCGGCGCGGTTACGCCGACCTTCGTTTTGCCTTCCAGCGCCATCACTAATAACAGCGGCGGCGGAACAAACCCGTTCCCGGATGGCAATGATCCGCTCTTTAATCTCGGCACGATCACCAACAATGATAATGATGCGGACGCCGAATACGTTGTCATCGAATTCAATGCGCTGGTGGATAACGTCAGCACGAATGGAAGCGGCAACACGCGCGGCAATACATTCACGGTTTTCGTAAACGGCGCCAACGTCGTGACTTCGACGGACACAAATAACAGCCGCGTCACCATTCGGGAGCCGTTGATTGACAGCGCGAATTTCGTCAAATCGGTGACAGTTGCGCCAAACGACGCTGGCGATTCGATCACCTATCAGATCAAATTCACCAACAGCGGCACTGCGCCGGCATTCGATATTTTGCTGACGGACGCGCTGGACCCCGCCCTGACGACGCCTGTGAATATCACCGGCTCGACGACCGGCGGCGCATGCGGTTCCACCGCCTCGACGGTAAGCGGATCCTACACCGCCCCGAACGCCACCGCCGTTGTGACTTGTCTCGCGGCCGGCGGCACAGCGACCATCAACATTAGCGCCGTTGTTTCCAATACTGCGCCCGCAGGCAAGGCTTTTTCGAATTCTGCCAGCCTCACTTATACCAGTCTGCCCGGAACAGGAACGCCGAATGGGAACGGCGGAAACACCACCGGTTCAACGACGCCGGGCTCATCGGGCGCATCGAACGGCGAGCGCAACGGATCGGGCGGCGTTGGGACTACCAATGATTATGTTGCGTCGAGCAATACAGTCCGCACCGCTTTGGCGTCTCCATCGCTTGCAAAGGATATCAACCCATCGGGAACAAATTATGCAATCGGCGCGGCGATTCCTTATCGGATTCAAATCACAGTGCCTGAAGGCGTGACCGGCGGACCCGCTGCGAGTCTTGCGGATGTGATTCCGAATGGGCTGAATTATGTTTCTGGTAGTCTGTCGGTCAGCCTGCCATCCGGCGTCACTGTGGGAACAGCCGGAACTCTGGATGATACCAATTCATCGTTCTTCAACCTGACCGGTCAGACGATGACATTGACATTCGGTTCGATCACTTCGCAGGCATCTTCATACGCCACAACTCGAATCGTCACCGTGACATTCCAGGCGCAGGTGGCAAATGTAATTGGCAATCAATCCGGGACGACATTTACCAATTCTGCCAGCTTTACTTATTCGGATCCGAACAATAGCGGAAGCACATTGACGCTTAATGCTTCCGCGCCGTCGGCGTCGGTGGTCGAACCGGATTTGACGATCAGCAAAAATGTCAGTTCGACCACGCCGGCGTACAACTCCACATTGACGTATACATTGACAATCGCTCATAGCAGTTCGAGCAATGCGCCTGCTTATGACACGCACATTACCGACGCGATGCCCTCCGGGTTGACCGGCTTGACCAATATCAACGTGAGCGGCAGCCCAGGCGGATGCGCGGCCGGCGTGGATTCTTCTGCTTCGACCTCCAGCGGATTGGATGTTACTATCGGGACGATCCCGCTGGGGTGTACAGTCACAATCACATACAATGTGACTGTCAGCGGCCCGTTGAACAGCACTCAAACCAACAACGCCGCGGCGGCCTGGACGTCTCTGCCCGGCAGTGTGTCCGGGGAACGAACCGGCGCAGATGGTGTGGGAGGCGCATTGAACGATTACGCCGCCATGACATCCGCGCAGGTGACGGTCTCCGGTCCCGATTTGCGCGTCACGAAAGATGACGGCTCAGCCACGTATCTGCCAGGCGAATCCATCGTTTATACGATCACGGTTTACAACGATGGAAATGTAACGGCTTCTGGCACAGTGACCGATAATCCTCCCGCGGCGTTGACCAATGTCTCGTGGACTTGCGCCGGTAGCAGTACGGCGACGTGCGGCGCAAGCGGCGCGGACAGCATTAACGATTCGGTCAGCATAGCGGCTGGTCAGCATGTGACGTACACGCTCAAAGCGATTGCCGCCGCGAATGCGGCTGGCGATTTGTCCAACACAGCCAGCGCGGCTTTGAGTGGCGGCACAGATCCAACACCTGCCAATAATTCCGCGACCGATACGGATGCATCCGGCGCTGTACCCGGCCTGACAGTCAAAAAGAGTTCAACAACA
Organism: Anaerolineales bacterium; assembly: GCA_042408355.1. Lineage (GTDB taxonomy): Bacteria > Chloroflexota > Anaerolineae > Anaerolineales > Villigracilaceae > Fen-1038. Next base: position 28,370 of record JBHORD010000074.1, on the reverse strand, counting down.
GCTTCCATCAGCGCCACAGGCGTGGTGAGTTACAGCTATCTGATAACAAACACGGGCAATGTCACCGTGACCGGCATCAGTGTCGCAGACAACAATATTGATTCGGGAAGCATGAGTTGTCCGGGCGCTTCACTTGCGGCTGGCGCGAACATGACGTGTACAGCCCAGCATACCGTGACACAAGCGGAGATGGATGCCGGCGGTAATTTATCAAATACGGTGACGGTCACCTCCGCCAATGCGCCCACAGCGACGGACACTTTGAACATTCCCATCATGCAGAATGCCAGCCTGAGTTTGACCAAATCTGCCAATCCCGCAGTCTTCACGGCTTCGGGCCAGACGGTCACCTATACTTACACTCTGACCAACAACGGCAACGTAAGCCTTGCCTCGCCATATACCCTCACAGATGACAAGGTCGCTGGCGCAAATATCAGTTGTGCGTCCGCCGTCAGTCCGTTGGCGCCGGGCGCTTCCACGACTTGCAGCGGAACATATAGCACAACGGCGAGCGATGTCTCTGCCGGTTCGGTGACGAACACCGCCTCCGCGAAAGCCAGATTCGGTTCCACGGATGTCTCTTCTTCAAGCGCCCAGGCTGTGATCAATCTTGCCGCATTGAGCGTGACCAAGGCAGAGACTTCGACAGGACCGTATGCAGTGAACGATACGATCACATACAGCATCACGGTGACGAATACAGGCACCGCTACATTGACCGGCGTGACCGTTTCGGATCCAGGAAGCGGAGCGACGCTGGGCGCGTGTTCCCCGAGCATTCCAACTACGCTGACAGCAGGCGCAAGCGTCACATGCGCGGCGAGCCACGTGGTCACTCAAGCCGACATTGACGCAGGCAGTTACAGCAATACCGCCAGCGGCACGAGTGATCAAGTGGGCCCCCAAACCAGCGCTGTCAAGATAAACTTCACGCAAACCCCGGCGCTTAGCTTGACAAAGAGCGCCAGCCCAACAACCTACGGCAAAGTCGGCGATACGATCAACTACAGTTATATATTGAAAAACACAGGCAATGTGACGCTCACCAGTCCATTTACCGTGACAGACGACAAGACCTCCGTCACTTGCCCATCCACGCCGACAGATCTGGCTCCAGGCGATGCGATTACCTGTACAGCCGCTTATTCAGTCGTCACAGCGGACTTGACAAACGGTTCTGTCATCAACCATGCTGTCGCTCACGCCAGGTTCGGCTCGAATACCGTTGCCTCCAATCAGGATAGCGTTACGGTCAGTGCGCGGCCGGGTTCTTTGACCGGCATCGTGTTCAACGATGCGAACGCGAACGGTATGCAAGATAGCGGCGAGGCCGGTCTGGCCAACGTAACGATTGACATTTACGACAGCGCCGGAACGACTCTTATCACATCCGCGACCACAGATTCGCAGGGTCATTATTCGGCCGCGGCTCTGCCGCCGGGAAATTATCTGGTTATGGAACAGGACCCAGGCGGCTACGTCAGCACCACGCCGAATGCAGTAGCCGTCAGCGTTCCCGCGAATGGCGTCGCCCAGGCTGACTTTGGCGACCATCAAATATCTGGCACAGACAATAACAATATCAGCGGCATTGTCTTTAACGACGCCAACAGCAACGGTATCTTCGACAACGGCGAGCAAATCTTATCAGGCGTTACGATTACGCTCTACGATCAAAACAGTCATTTGATAAGCGCTACAACCGCCGGCATCAACGGCGCTTATAATTTCAATAACCTGCCGCCCGGCATCTATACCGTTGTGGAAACAAATCCCGCCGGCTATATCAGCACAACGCTCGATCACGTCAGCGTCTCGCTGAGCTCCGGGACGAATGCTGTTGTGAACTATGGCGACGAGCAGTCTGACGCCACGATCATTGATCCGGCGGTGGCCAAATACGGCGATCCAAGTACGGCTCATGTTGGCGATACCGTGATTTACACGATCACGGTTGGAAACAACGGCAATGCAGACGCATTGGATGTTGTCCTGACGGATACCAAGCCTGCGTTCCTTGACATTGTCAGCATCAATGTTTCGCCGAATAAAAATTTCCCGGCCGTCATTTCCGGCAACACATTCACGATCAATTTTGGCACAGTTACTCCAACCGATTTTTATACTGTGACCGTTTTGACGAAAGTCAACAGCCTTGGCCGGCCGCCGGGAGGCGACAACAACGCGTCCATCACAACCAGTTCGCTCAACGAACCGACCTTCAACGATTCGGCTTCGGTGCAACTCACCATTCCATCCAACGCCCACGGAAACGGCGGAGGCGCTTATTGGAGCCTCCTGCCGCACACCGGCTTTGCGCCCGGCGTTGTCACATCCGTTGCGCCCGAACCAGCAAACATCTACGACACAAGCTCCGGCCTCACCATCGAAATACCGGCGCTGGGCGTCAAGACTTCTATCGTGGGCGTGCCTCAATCTGGCGATAGCTGGGATGTAACCTGGCTCGGAAATCAGGTTGGCTATCTTGATGGAACAGCCTTCCCAACCTGGTCCGGCAACAGTGTACTCACCGGTCACGTATATGGCTCCGATGGATTACCCGGTCCATTCGTCAATCTGCACACCCTCAAATGGGGCGACCAGATCATTATCCACTTCCAGGGCCAGCGTTACATCTACGAAGTGCGCGAAAACAAAGTTGTTTCTCCAACTGACATGTCGGTGTTCAAGCACGAGAATCAGCCGTGGATAACGCTCCTCACATGCAAGGATTACAACGCCAGTACGAACACCTACGCTCACCGCGTGGAAGTCGGCGCGGTTCTTGTGCAAATAGTGTCTGACGCAGATCCCAGCGGCGGACGCTAATCCGAATTAAAAGAGCGACGCAAAAAATGCGTCGCTCTTTTTTGTTAACCAGCCATCGAAAGGATTAACATTCACTCATCTTTGACCGTACTTTTGTAGGATCAGGCCCTTGTAACCAATCCCCGCATTCTTCGATAAAATAATAAAGAAAGGAGTCTTCCATGTCGCTTGACTCAATCGTAACCTGGATCATTGTCGGTGGAATCGCAGGTCTGCTTGCCGAATGGTTGATTGGCGGCGTGCGCGCCGGTTGCCTTGGAACAGTGATCATCGGCATTTTGGGAGCCTTCATCGGCGGCTGGCTGTTTGGCGTGTTGCACATCTCCATCGGCACGGGGATCATCAACAACATCATTACGGCTTTCGCCGGCGCGGCAGTTCTTTTGTTTGCGATCAGACTGCTCCGCAGAGTATAAAAAGAAAGCCGCAGATTTTTTCTGCGGCCTTCTTTCATCCAATCGCTTCCTTCAACTTCTTTGCCAATTCTCCAAAATGGGATGTGTACCGCATCTCATCTTCGCGCGGACGTGGAATGTCCACCGTTAAATCGAGTTTGATCCTGCCCGGACGCTGAGTCAACACCAGCACGCGGTCAGCCAGAAATAAAGATTCTTCAATCGAATGCGTGACCATGAGGACCGTTTTTTGGCGCGCCTGCCAGATGCGGGAAAGCTCCGTCCACATGCGTTCGCGGGTCAAAGCATCCAGCGACCCGAAAGGTTCATCGAGCAGGAGCAGGTCCGGGTCATGGATGAGCGCCCGCGCAATCGCCACGCGCTGCGCCATCCCGCCCGACAGGTCGCGCGGCAGTGACGACTCGAATCCTTGAAGTCCAACGAGATCAATCAATTCTTGTGCGCGTGTCATGGCCGCCTCATGATCCATGCCGTCCAGCTCGAGCGGCAGCATGATGTTTTGAATCGCCGTGCGCCAGGGCATGAGATTGGCTTGCTGAAAGACCATGCCGATGCGCGGCTGGCGTCCGTTGCCGAAATCCACTTTGCCCGCTGCCGGTTTTAGAAGTCCGGCAAGGATTCGCAGCAATGTGGTCTTGCCGCTGCCCGACGGTCCAAGCACGCAAATAAATTCCTGCGGGCAGATTTCGAACGAGACATCTTCCAGCGCGCGCAAGCCGCCATTGTTATCGGGAAACACGGCGGATAAATCTTGAACAGTCAGGATAGGCGCAGTTGTCATGATTGCAGTTTTTTATTTCTTATACAAAGGACGCGAAGGGAAAAGATTCTCTTTTCTGTGCTTTGTGCCTTTCGTTTTAAAAATATTTACGGAACAAATTGATTCGTAAACGCCTTGGTTAAATCCAACGGCTGTTTCAACAAACCCATCTTGAGCAAAGTATCCTGCATGTTTTGCCATGCCTGCGGATTGGAATAACCGAGTCGGTCCGCCTTCCACAGATCAATCGAGCGCGTAAGGATTTCCATTTGCGTAGTCTTGTCCGCCGTGGAAAGATTCGGGACATACTTTTCGCTGATGGTATACGCTTCATCTGGATTCGCAATCGTATCGGCGAGGCCCTTTAAGAAAGCGGAAACCATGCGGCGCACCAGATCGGGATTCTTCGCGATTGTTGTCTCGTTTGTGATCAGACCATTGGATGCCAATTGCTCATAATCAGCCACGCGGATTTCATTCAGCTTGATGCCCTGCGCCGCAAGCTGGATCGGTTCGTTGGTTGTGTAAACCGAGACAGCCTGATCTTTATCCGCGGCCAGCGCCGCGACTTGATTGAATCCAATCGAATCGAGCGTCACATCTTTCTCGGTCAGCCCGCCCGCGAACAACAGTGCATCGAGTCCGATATAGCTCGCGCCATACAAGCCGGGCAGACCGATCTTCTTGCCTTTCAAGTCGGCAGGCTTGACAATTCCCTGATCCGCCTTCGACACCACCGACACCGGATATTGTTGATACCATGCGCCCACATAAACGATGGGCAGTCCCTGCGCGCGCGCCAGCAAAACCTGCTCGCCTGAAACAACGGCGAACTGCAAATTGTTTGCGCCGACCAAAGCCGTCGCATCGGTTTCGAGCGAATAATCAAATTGAATCTGGATGCCTTCGTTTTTGAAATACCCCTTATCAATGGCGACATACAACGGTGCGAACTGAATATTGGGAATATATCCAACCGGCAATTTGATTTGGACCAATGAGCCCGCATCATTCGCGGACCTGGGGCCGCTGCAGGCCGAAAGACCGATCGTCAAAACAAGCATGAGCAAACCTAACTTGCGAAACATAACTTCACCTCCTTGAATTTATTGGCTTCTCCACTCTTGCCAGCCCAACACGCGGCTTTCGATCCATGCCACGATGCCGTAAAGAGCCAGCGCCAGCGCGATCAACATAAAGATCGCAACGAAGACCAGCGCCGTGTCGTACTGTCCGCGCCCGATGTTAATGAGAAAACCCAGGCCGCGATCCGAGCCGACGAGTTCCCCCACCACCGCGCCGATCACCGATAACGTCGCCCCGATTCGCAGCCCGCTGAGAAAAATCGGCAGCGCCGCGGGAATTTCGAGCTTGAGAAGGATTTGTCCGCGCGTGGCGCGCAGGGAATGCATCAAATCGTTCAACGCGGGCGGAACGGCGCGTACGCCGACAACGGTATTGACCAGCACAGGAAAGAATACGATCAAGGCGCAAATCAGAATCTTGGAAAACATTCCAGGTCCGAACCAAATCACCAGTAATGGAGCAATTGCAACCAGCGGCACAGCCTGGCTTGCGACCAGATATGGCGCAAGCACGCGTTCGAGCGCGCGTGATTTTGCAACAAGATAACCAATGACGGTTGCCAACCCCGCGCCGCTGAACAAGCCGCACAGGATTTCAAACAAAGTGACGCCTGTGTTGAGAAACAAACTTCCATCGGCAAGCGCGACCAAAAAGCGCGACCAAACTTCCATCGGCGATGGAAGAATGAATGACGGAAGATTCGCCGTCTGCGAAACCAGCCACCACAGGGACAAACCAAATAACAAAGAAATCAGTCCGAGCCAGCGGCGGTTGCGATGAATGTTACGAAAAGCATCAGCCATATATGTTCGTTCTCAAAAGAAAAACGCCTCGCAGAGATTCAACCGCGGGGCGTGGAACAAAGCTCGAAGTCCGGATCGAGCCGCTTGCCCTGCTTCGCAGGACTTTCCTGCTTCGGCAGGACTTTCCTGCTTCGCAGGACTTAACAAAAATCCCGAAAACGAATCGTTTCCGGGGCGTCAAAGCGAACTCGTCCGAATCATCGGCCAAGTCAATCCTTCTTCTATCCAGACTATACTGTCGGCCCTGGAATTCATCTGCGCGGCGCTATGTTCGATGCCGTGCAGGTGTCACCAGATCATGCCCTGTTTTCCCAAAGGGGAAAGCGTGTTACCCAAAAAGGCTCGTGGGCTTTACCACCGATCGGGAATTGGTCGCCAAGGCGACCTCACCCTGCCCCGAAGGTTTGTATTTTGTTGAAAAAAATTATAACGAGCGCCCGCCGCAATGTCAATTCAAAAATTAGGGGTTACTTATCATTCGACAGAATCTCGAGAATTTGATTCAACTGCGGACCGATACGCCGCAATTCCTGTTTATGAGCCGCCGCGAGCTGTTCCAAAAGTTTCGTGCCGCGTTCGGTCAAGACGACAAAGACCTGACGACGATCCTTTTCGGAATCTTCGCGGACGACGAGACCGTCTGTAGCCAAACGATTGACCAGCTCTACCGCGCTGTGATGTTTGATTTGCAAACGTTCCGCAAGTTCGCCGATTGTGATTCTTTGGCGGCCCGGAAAACCTTTGATCGCCAATAATGCCTGATGCTGATGGGGCGTCAAACCCACGGAGTGGGCGGCCTGTTCGCTGAACCGCAGGAATTGCCGCAGCGAATAGCGGAATGCGGCCAGCGCTTCATATTCGGATTGTTTTATCGGGGTCATTGAATCTCCTCATCTGCCTGCGCCCACGGCGCCATTGAATTATATCGCATTACGATATATAATATCCCGTCAAATCTCGCCAAGGATAGGTAAAAAAATGGTTGAACGAAATAGTCTTGATTATAAACATGCGCTTAACGACAGCCAGGCCGAGAACTTTCGCATCTTGCTGGTTTCAATTTTATCTGCTTTGATCGGGTTGTTGGCCGGCGTGGTCGCCTATATTCTTTATTCCTTGATCGCCGTCATTACCAATCTGATTTTTTACCAGCAGTTTTCCCTCAAGCTTCCCACCCTCACAGAGAATTCATTGGGCTGGCTGGTAATTATCGTTCCGGCCATCGGCGGATTGATCGTCGGCATTATGGCAAAATATGGAACGGAAAAGATCAAAGGGCATGGCATCCCGGAGGCGATGGAAGCCGTATTGGTTAATAAGAGCCGCATCGAACCGCGCGTCGCCATCCTGAAGCCGCTGTCCGCCGCTATCGCTATCGGGACAGGCGGCCCGTTTGGCGCCGAGGGACCCATCATCCAGACCGGCGGCGCGCTCGGCTCATTGATCGGACAGTTGATCCACACCACGGCATCCGAGCGAAAAGTATTGTTGGCCTGCGGCGCGGCGGCTGGCATGGCGGCGACCTTCAATACGCCCGTCGCGGCAGTGGTGCTGGCCATCGAGTTGTTGTTATTTGAATACAAAGCACGCTCATTCATACCTTTGGTTGTTTCCAGCGTTCTGGCAACGGTGGTTCACGTCGCTCTGATCGGCGCAGGGCCGTTATTCTCCGTCCAGCCAATTGAGTTCGGTATGCCGTTTGCCTTACCCTATTATCTTGTTCTGGGCATCCTATGTGGCCTGATGGGCATGGTTTTCAGCAACACGTTGTATTGGGTGGAGGATCAATTCAATCGTCTGCCGATTGACAAACTCTGGTGGCCCGCCATCGGCGCGCTCTTTTTAGGCATCATCGGATTTTTTGTGCCGCGCGTGTTAGGCGTTGGCTATGGCACGATCACAGACATTTTAAACGCGCGCCTGGCGCTTTCGACTTTGTTGTTGATCATGTTCTTTAAAGCCCTGGCGCTGGTCATCTCGCTCGGCTCCGGGACTTCAGGCGGATTGCTGGCCCCCATGTTCATGTCGGGGGCGGCGATGGGCGGAGCTTTCGCCATGATCATCAATCAGATCATTCCGGGCGCGAATCTTTCGCCGGCGGCCTGCGCGTTGGTCGCGATGGCGGCTGTATTTGGATCGTCCGCCCGCGCGACATTTGCGATGATCATCTTCGCCTTCGAGATTACGCGCGACTATAACGGCATCCTGCCTTTGATGCTGGTCTGCGTCATCGCGGACGGCGTGGCGTTATATCTGATGCGGAATTCGATCATGACGGAAAAACTGGCCCGCCGCGGACTCCGCATTTCTCAGGATTACGAGGCAGACATCCTCCAGCAAATTAACGTTGGCGAAGTGATGGATCGCAATCCGGGCGTCATTCCAAGCACGATGAGAGTCAGCGAATTGGCCGACCGCATTGCGCGCGGAGAACTCGGACATCATCAAGGCTTCCCAATTGTGGATGAAAAGAATCAACTGGTTGGAATCATCACATGGGGCGATATTACAAAGGCTGTGGCCGCAAACATTGCCAATGAAAAGACGGCGCTCGAGGCGGGAAGTGACGAACCTGTCGTAACATATCCCGATGAATTGATGGAAGATGCGGTGCACAAGATGCTTCGTTACGACATTGGGCGTCTGCCCGTTGTGGATCGTCAGGACCCGCGCAAGCTGGTTGGCTACCTCGGCCGTTCCGCCGTCATGGAAGCGCGTCTGCGCCGCATGCACGAGGAACGCGTCCGCGAACCGGGCTGGCTGACTTCGAATATCCCCTCACGGGTCAAAAAAGAATCGCCTGCCATTGTTTCTGCCAACGGCAGGCGACCCAAACCAGCAAAACAGTCTGCTAAAAAGAAATAGCGGACGTTCCTGCTCAAACAACGAACAGGAATTTCAATTGTAATTTCAGGCGTTAACTACTCGGCTTTGACGATGCAATCAACCGGACAAACCGAGACGCAATGCGGCGAGTCGTAATGGCCTTCGCATTCGACGCACGTGTCCGGGTTGATAACGTACAGGGTGCCGTCGCCCTCGCTGATGGATTCGGTCGGGCATTCCGGCACGCACGCGCCGCAAGCAATGCAGTCTTCCGTAATTTTCATTGCCATGTTTTTTCTCCTGCTTGAAATTTCCCGCCTACGTTAATTCATCTTGGAAAGACCGTCAAATGACGAATGTCGCCGGTTTGAAAAAAATTCGTCATATAAAATTGCGGCACATTCGATGGGAATGTGCCGCCGTCAATTTACCTCAACTGTGCTTTCAGTTTCTCTGCTGTTTCTTTGAACGCCGCCAGCTTTTCGCGTTCTTTTGCAACCACAGATGCCGGCGCTTTGTCCGCAAAGTCGCTGGACAAAAGCTTTTCCAGCCGTGCGATCTGCGATTCGGCTTCCTTCAATTCCTTTTCAAGGCGGGACTTCTCATCAGCCAGATCAACCATGCCGCCCAGCGGGATGTAAATTTCCACAGAGCCGATCACGAGGGCGAGACTGTCCGCGGGTTTTGTTTTGAGCGACGGGAGAATGGTGAATAGAGAAGGATCCAGGCCGGCCAGTGATGCAATCGTTGAAGATTGTTCTTTGATGAGATTCTCTTTTTCTCCAGCCACAAACGTCGCCGCGATTCTCTTCGCCGGCGCCACGGATTTTTCGGCGCGCAAATTGCGGATGGCGCGCACGATTTCTTGAATCAACGCAAAGTCTGCGATCTTCGCGTCTTCCCAGCCTTCGGCCTGTTTCGGCTCCGGCCATCTGGCCATGATCAAAGCCTCCGGCCAATCGTTGGCGAGATGCGATATTGGAGATTCGAGAATCGATTCTCGAAGATGTCTCCAAATCTCCTCTGTTACGAATGGAGTGAAGGGATGGAGCAGGCGAAGCGAAACATCCAATATGCGGGCAAGCGTTTCGATGGTCGAATGGCGGGTATCGTCTTTTTTCATTTGCTCTTTGGCAATTTCCACATACCAATCCGCAAAATCAGACCAGAAGAATTCATAGATTTGTCTTCCTGCTTCGCCGTATTGGAAAGTCTGGAAGAGGCGTTCCACATCGCGCACGAGTTGTTCCATGCGCGCCCAGATCCAGGAGTCGGCGAGAGTGTAAGTTGGCAAATCGGCGCCTGGTGGATTGGCAGATGGATCTCCATTCCCCAATGTACCGATTCCCGAAATCACAAACCTTCCCGCATTCCACAACTTGTTGGCGAAGTTGCGGTTGGCTTCGACTTTCTTCAACGACAAATTCATATCGTTGCCCGGCGTTGAGCCGACCAGCAATGTGAAGCGCAGCGCGTCCGTGCCAAAATCGTCCATGACCACAAGCGGGTCAATCACGTTGCCTTTGGTCTTCGACATCTTTTGTCCATGCTCGTCGCGGATTAAGCCATGCAGATACACAGTGTGAAACGGCGCTTTGCCGGTAAACTCAAGGCCCATCATGATCATGCGCGCCACCCAGAAGAACAAAATGTCATAGCCGGTTTCCATGTAAGACGTTGGATAAAAATATTTGTAATCGGGCGTTTCATCGGGCCAGCCCAAAGTCGAGAACGGCCACAAGCCCGAAGAGAACCATGTGTCCAGCACATCTTCATCTTGATGAATATTTTTCGAATGACACGTCGAACATTCAGCCGGGTCTTCGCGCGCCACGGTCATGTGGTCGTTTTCGCAATACCAGACGGGGATGCGATGTCCCCACCAAAGCTGGCGGCTGATGCACCAGTCTTTGATGTTCTCAAGCCAGTTGTAATAAACTTTTTCGAATCGCTCCGGCACAATCTTGATGCGGCCATCCTTCACCGCCTCGAGCGCGGCCTTTGCCAACGGTTCAATCTTGACGAACCATTGTGTGCTGATCATCGGTTCAACGATCTCGCCGCCGCGCTGTGAGCGCGGGATGGTGGTTAGATATTTTTCTTCTTTGATGACCAGTCCGGCGCGTTTCATATCGGCCCATAGGTTTTTGCGCGCCTCGAAGCGATCCTGACCCTGGTACGGGCCGCCGTTTTCATTGACTTTTGCCTCGGCGTTGAGCATGGAGATGATCGGCAGGTTGTGCCTCTGCGCGATGGCATAATCGTTCGGGTCGTGCCCCGGCGTGATTTTCAATGCCCCTGTGCCGAATTCCATGCTGACGTATTCATCTGCAATCACCGGAATCTCGCGTCCGAGGATTGGCACGACGGCGGTTTTGCCAATATATTTTTTATAGCGTTCATCGTCGGGGTGAACCGCCACCGCCGTATCGCCGAGAATCGTTTCGGGGCGAATCGTTGCCACCGGAATAAATTCGTCCGAATCCGCAAGTTTATATTTGAAGTAATACAGCGTGGCTTCTTCTTCGCTGTATTCCACTTCCAAATCGGAGACGGCGGTTTTAAGCCCCGGCGACCAGTTGATGAGACGCGGTCCGCGATAGATGAGTCCCTTTTCGTAGAGGCGCACAAAAGCCTCTCGGACTGCCCGGCTCAGCCCATCGTCCAGAGTGAAGCGTTCGCGCTCCCAATCGCAGGATGCGCCCAGCCGCCGAATCTGATTCGTGATCATGCTTCCGTATTTTTTCTTCCAATCCCAGGTGCGTTTGATGAATTCCTCGCGGCCCAATTCCTCGCGCCTCACTTCTTCGGTTTTCAGTAAATGACGTTCCACCATAAGTTGTGTGGCGATGCCTGCGTGATCGGTGCCGGGCACCCAGAGCGTCGGAATGCCTTTCATGCGGTGATAGCGAATCATCAGATCTTCCATGCTGACGAACATGGCGTGGCCGAGATGCAGTTCGCCGGTCACATTGGGCGGCGGAATGGAAATGACGAACGGCTTCACGTTCGGATCGAAGTCCGGTTTGTTCGGGTCGTTCCACGGTTTGAAATATCCGCCTTTTTCCCACATCTCGTAGATGCGCGGTTCGGTGGATTTGAAATCGTAGGCTTTTGGCAGATCGTGTTTCATTCCTGCTCCTTCATCGCTCGCATTCGATATTCGGCATTCGATAATTCGATAATTTGATATTCGATGATCGAGTATTGGCGCTTAAAACAAAAACGCTCCGTCCATAATGAGGACGAAACGTTCGTTTCGCGGTACCACCTCAATTCGATTGAAAGGTTTGAAGATTACATCTTGCAGGTCGAACTTTCAACTAAACCTTCAAACTCTCAAACGCCCTTGATTTGCTGTAACGGGCATACCCGTGCCGTTCTACTCAGCCAGAGGCTTTTCTTCGTCAATGATTCCAGGCGACGTTCAGCGGCTTTCAACTGCGGAGGCTTTCAGCCATTGGCCATCCTTCTCTATCAGTATTCCAACCGCTTACTCCTCATGGAATGCGGAGCATTATACTAAGTTGAACAGGGAGAGTCAAGAAAAAGTCTTTGTTGATTCTCAACGCGAATTTCGCCATGCATTAACTTGTACGCGGCCGGCACATGGACGAACACATTTACTTTTACAACTACGAGAAAATACAATTGAAAACAAGACAGACGCCTTTCGAAACCAGGCGCCTGTCTCTAACCAGCGGGGCTTTCTTTTTTTGTCGCGCCGATGGGGGTTCAGTTCATTCAAACCGGGCGTTTTTTTGCCATGTTATGGACAACTGAAATTAGCTCGTCCAAATTGCTGGTGATTGGGGCTGTCAATATAAATATCCATCCAGAAACTGCCGTGTGCGGTGACATACCAGTCTGTGCTCACCGATTGAGTTCCGGCGCTGCTGTATACCAGCGCTGGATGAGTTAGGGTGTCGATGGCTCCATCGCTGCGCACCCAGTGATAAGTCACAGAACCGGGACCATTGGTAGTAATGGCGGCAATGATCGTAAAGTGGCCGCAACCGCCCGAGGCTGACATGTTTACATGGTTGACCGCAAAGGCGCCGCCGCTTCCACTGCCGACTTTGATCTGAACATAAAAGTGTGCGAAGATCACGCCGCTGGCGTTACGCAATCCCCAGTTGCCGGTGTACGTCCCATTGCTGGAAGGAGCCGTGAGCGCCACGGAAAGATCCACAGTTTGCCCCGGATTGACATTGCCGGTCAGCGCTTGAACAGCCGGTCCGCCCATATCGTTGCCGCTGATGAATACAAGGGCGTAGGACGGAGTCCATGAGCAGGCGCCGATGTTTTTCAATCTCCATGTTTTTGTGAAATTATCGCCGGCGGCAACAGTCGCGCCGTCGGGATAAGTTACATCCACGACAAATTGGGCATTATCGCAGTTTGACGTCGCGGTGGCGGACGATGGGAGTGTGGGCGATGGCAAAGTTGCCAACGGAATGGGCGTGAACGTTGCGGTAGCCGCAGGCGCGATAGGCGTGGCAGTAACCTGAGATAATTCGGCTTGCACAGTCAGGGCGGCGGCCGTCATTACAGCGCCCGGCTCAGGCTGGGTGGGCTGATTGGATGGCAGGTTGCAGGCCAGGATGGCGGCAACGAGGGCCATGCCAGCCAGGAGGTAGATATGTTTTTTCATGGCGTTACTCCTCTCAAGATATATCAAATTCTAATTCGATCTTTCAAAATGCAACTCCCCGTTAATTCCTATTCCCCGTGCGTTCAGGATAACGCCCGAGTTCAGAAATGTACGCAGAGACGCAGATCGATCCGAATTGACGTTATTATCCAATGGACTATTCATTGGCAAAAATTGTTCCCCTCTAAAAAAAACGCGACTCGTCTTGAATTTTCTCGGCCCGCCCAATTCTTGCGGTAAAAAAATGAGCGGCGCAAAGCGCCGCTTCCATGAACTGAGCAGGGGTTTTTTTACCGCTCAGCGATCAATTCCTGAATTCGGGGTTAATCGTTTTATAAATGGGCCGCGGGTATTTTATCCCTTTGAGACGGCCTCGGCTATTTCAGACGGCTTAATCCCTGCCATTAACAAGCCAAGCGATTCTTTGGTCGCTTCGTCTGCTTTAACGATGTCCATGATTTGCCCCTGATACATCACGGCAATGCGGTCCGACAAAGCCATGATCTCGTCCAATTCAGCGGAGATCAAAAGGACGCCAATGCCGCGATCGCGCATTGCGACAATTTCCTTGTGGATATATTCGATCGAACCGACATCCAGACCCCGGGTCGGTTGCGATGCGATCAGTAATTTGACCGGACGGCTCAGTTCACGCGCTACAATTACTTTCTGCTGATTGCCTCCCGAAAGTTTGGATACCGGCACATAGGGCGATGGCGTGCGAACGTCAAAATCCTTGATCAGTCTCCGGGCATTTTCATCCACTTTATCCTGCTGGATAACCGGTCCTGCCGCAAAAGGTTTAAGGTAATAATTGCACAGAACCATGTTATCGGCCACAGAATAAGAAAGCACGAGCCCGTGACGCTGGCGATCTTCAGGAATGTGTGCGAGGCCGGTTTCGATGATGGGACGCGGCGGCTTGCCGCTGACATCTTGACCGGCTACGATAACTTTGCCGCTCTTGATTGGACGCAGGCCGGTCAGCCCCTCGGCGAGTTGAGTCTGCCCGTTGCCTTGTACCCCGGCAATGCCGAGGATTTCTCCAGCATGGACGTTGAACGAAACGCCGCGAACCGCTTCGAGGCCGCGGTCATCAAGCACGTGCAGATCTTCGACGCGCAAAACTTCGTCCTTGGGTTTGGCTGGTTGTTTCTGGACGGTAAGGATGACTTCGCGTCCTACCATCATGGACGCCAATTTGGCCTCGTTGGTTTCGTCGGGATTGACTGTCCCAACTACACGCCCGGCTCTCATCACGGTGATCCGATCCGCAACCGCCAGCACTTCTTTCAGCTTGTGGGTAATAAAAATGATGGAAACGCCGCGCGCCGTCAATTGGCGCATGATGCGGAACAAGTCTTCCGTTTCCTGCGGCGTCAGCACCGCGGTCGGTTCATCCAGGATAAGGATGCTGGCGTTTCGATAAAGCGTTTTGACGATCTCCACGCGCTGTTGAGCGCCGACCGAAAGCTGACCCACTTTGGCATCGGGATCCACTTCAAGTCCGTATTGATGCGACAATTCACGCACCCGCTGTGATACGGCTTTGATATCCAATACGCCCAAGTGCGTGGTCTCATCGCCAAGCATGATATTTTCCGCCACGCTGAAGACCGGAATCAGCATAAAGTGTTGATGCACCATGCCAATTCCCGCCTTGATCGAATCTTTGGGCGAATGAATGACGATCGGTTGCCCATTGACGAACACTTGTCCCGAATCCGGCTTATGCAATCCATAAAGGATATTCATCAACGTAGTTTTGCCGGCGCCATTTTCGCCAAGCAGGGCATGGATTTCGCCCTTGCGCAGGTCCATGCTCACGTGGTCGTTGGCGAGCACACCGGGAAAGTGTTTGGTAACTTCTTTTGCTTCGAGGACAATCTCATTGGTTGTCATGCCGCGCTCCTATTTTTCGTAGACTTGACCATCGGCGGCGGGCGGGATGGTTTTCCCGATAATGCCGGTCAAGATCAGCATGGTCAGAAGGTAAGGCGCCAGACCGACCACGTAGGAGTTTTGAAGGAATGCCCATTGAGGTGGAATCAGTTCGCGGAAAAACTGCAGGTTGATTTGCAGGGCTTGCGCGGCGCCGAAGACGAGGGCCGCCGCCCACGCTCCAAACGGCGACCAGTTGCCAAAGATCATGGCCGCCAGGGCGATGAAGCCGCGTCCGTTGGTCATCATCGGCTCGAAGGAAGAAATGGATTCGAGCGTGAAATACGCGCCGCCTAACCCCGCCAGCAAGCCGCCAATGATTACATTGATATAACGCATGCGGATCACATTGATGCCGACTGTATCGGCCGCGCGCGGATGCTCGCCCACGGCGCGTGTCCGCAACCCCCAGCGCGTGCGGAATAAGACAAAATGCGTAACGATCACCAAAAGGATGGCAGAGATTGCGATGGGCTGTTGTTCAAAGATGTGACCGATGGTGGGGAGATCGGCCAGAAATGGGATGCGTATCTCCGGCAGGACGCCCGGCGAGTGGGGCACTTCTCCCTGAAAGACACTGCCGGCTCCAAAGAACATCTGCCTGTTCAGAAAGCCCGTAATGCCGGTGGCCAGGATGTTGATCACCGTCCCGCCAATGATTTGATCCACTTTGAAGGTGATGGATAAAACGGCATGCAATAATGCAAACAATCCTCCGGTGATTACCGCGACGATGACGCCCACGATCAAACTTGGCATGGCGGTGTTGTGAAATACCGTATTCATGTAAATGGAAGCCAGCCAGCCAAAGAACGCCGCCCCAAGCATCATCCCTTCGATGCCAATGTTGACCACGCCGGCGCGTTCGCAATAGATTCCGGAAAGCGCGCCGAGTGTCAATGGCGTGGCTACAGCAATCGTGGTCGCCAGCATGCTGGAAATAATCACGAGCGGTCGAACCTGTGATACGCCGATCAGCACCACGGTTCCAAACATAACCGCGATAACGAGCGCAATGACGGTTAAACGTCGCCACTCCATGTTTCCTCCTTTTATCCGCCCCAGCCGCGCGTCAACACGACGCGTTCTTCGCGCGCGCGTACCCGGTAAACGAAACGGATGATGGCATCCGCCGCGACGAAGAGCAGGATCAAGGCTTGTATCACCGAGATGATGTCAACGGGTATCTGCGTCAGGAATTGCATTCGCGTTGCGCCGTTGCGCATTGCCCCGAATAAAATAGCCGCCAGTATGATTCCGAACGGGTTGTTTTTGCCAAGTAAAGCGATGGCAATCGCGTCGAAACCGTAGCCGACCGAAAATCCAAGTTCGTGACGGTAGTTGAGCGCGGTCACTTCGATTGCGCCCGCCAATCCGGCCAATGCGCCGGAAAGCGCCATGGTCAGTGTAATAATCCATTTGACGTTGATGCCCGCATATTTAGCCGCGTCCGGGTTGGCGCCGACGGTTCGAATTTCAAATCCGAGCGTGGTTTTCCACAAAAGCCACCAGACGACAACAGCCATGAGCAATGCAAGCACAAATCCCCAATGAATGCGCATGCCGGGGATGTTGAAGATCGGAGGAATGCGCGCGCTAACTGCAATCTCCGGCGTGCGCGCAGATAAATTCAGCGGATCCGGATCCCGCATCGGGCCGTTCAAGAGAAAGGATGTGATGTTGAGGGCGATATAGTTCATCATGATGGTGTTGATGACTTCGTGTCCTCCCGTGTATGCCTTGAGCGCGCCGGGGATGGCGCCCCAAACGGCGCCGGCCAGTACTCCCAACCCAACGGCAAGCGGAATGTGAATGTAAGGGGGAATGCTTGTGTGAAGCCAGCCTGGCAAGGCGTAACCGATGAGCGCCGCAACCACGGCTCCAAATGCCAGCTGTCCCTCCGCGCCGATGTTGAACAGCCCTCCTTTGAATCCTAATGCCACTGCCAAGCCGGCAAAGATATAAGGTGTGGACCAAACAGCCGTTTCACTCAAGGCTTTGGGCGAGCCGAATGCACCCTGGATAAGACCTTTATAAGCGGCGATTGGATTACCGCCGACCACCTTGATGATCAATCCGCCGAGAATAACTGCTGTCAGGATCGCCAGGAAAGGAACCAGCAAAGGATCCAACAGCTGTCCAAGCCTTTTGAGAAACCCTGTTTCGTCGGTGCTTCGCATGCGAACTCCCTTGAATAAATAAATAACTGATGTTACGCAGTTTTCCTTGTAGCGCGGCATCATGCCGCCTGAAAGTGCGAGATAAATTTCGCGCGACTGCGTAAGGTGAGTAAATAATAGGACAAAGACAAAGGGGAAAGAGGCTCTCCTCTTTCCCCTTTACAAAACTTGGGCGAATCAGATTACTGAGCCGGTTTCACCGGAGGAACGTTGGTCTTGATCGTCCCGTCGGTCAGGCCTTTGAGGAGCGCCTGCATTTCTGCATCCACATTGGCGGGAACCAGGCTGGCGGTGTCGTGATAAGGGGCATAGCCGGAAGCGCCGTAATACAGACCGTTGGTGGGGAACTTACCGGCCTTGGCCATGCCGATCAAAGTGGCGAGAGGTCCGGGGATCGGCTTCATGGCGCTGGTGAGCAGATAAGGAGCCGCCTCGGGCAGGGTGTAATACTGATCGGTGTCTACGCCGATGGCAAGCACTTTGTCTGCCGCGGCTTTGTCCACCGCGCCGTTACCGGTCTTGCCGCCGCCGCCGAAGATTACGTCCGCCCCTTTGTCAATCATGGATTGGGCAGTCGTAGCGCCCCAGTCGGGATCGGTAAATGTCTTATCAAAGCCGACATCGTTGTGATAGACATTGATAACCGTGGTTTTGGTGCCGTTCTTGGCATCTTCATAAGCCGCACCGGCGCGATAACCTTCGCCATAGCGCCAGACGGGCGGAACCGCATCGGTGCCAAACACGCCGCCGATGATGTGCGATTTGGACATCATCGCTGCCAGCGCGCCAACCAGGAAACCGGATTGATCTTCGTTATAGACCAAACCGACCAGGTTCGGAAGCGGCCAATCCGGATGGTTGGTATCCTTCGAGAGGAACTGGTCCACGCCGATGAACATCGTATTCGGATATTGCTTGGCGGCGGCATAAGTCGGATCGGTCAGGTTGAAACCAACCGTCACAATGACTTTGTAGCCGGCATCGGCAAATGTGGAAATGTTCTTGGCGTAATCTTTGGAGTCGGTGGTTTCGATGTATTGAATCCAATCTGCATTGCCGTCGGCCTTGGCCTTCTGCACGCCTTCCCATGCAGACTGGTTGAAGGATTTATCGTCAACCTTACCAACATCGGTCACGAGGCCCACACAAAAAACATTGGCTTGCGTGCAATCGGGAGCCTGGCCCGCTGATGCCTGCGTTGGAGCCTGAGTTGCGGGCGCCTGCGTTGCGGGCGCTTGAGTCGCCGGAGCGGTTGTGGCCGGAGCTTGAGTCGCTGGCGCGGGGGTGGCCGTGCCGCCACAGGCGGTCAACAGCATGGAGGCCAGAAGCACAAGGGCCATAAGTGAGTAAAGCTTTTTCATTCTTCTTCTCCTGTTTGATTTAGGAAATTAACGTAGGGACCGAAAAGGAGTGGAAACACTTTTGTGCGGTGGCACCTCCTCGATAATATAAGCAGTCGTATTCGGGTAGAGTATACAGCCTTACCTACCTTTGTGCAAGACTTGTGCAGGAGGGCGCAATTCTAGGGGTTAAGATAAGGCACTTCGGTTTTCAAAGTATTATTCTCCAGTTTTAAACGAACTGCATCCAGTTTTTCAGAAACGCCCGGCGCTATTTGATTTTCAAAATCATGGAATGGGGCAAGACTCGTTTGACCGAAATAATCTCCTGGAGGTAATTGTCCCTCTTTAGCCAATCGCATCAAATCCAGAAGGCCGGAACGGATCTCGTTGACCGCGCTGGATACAAGCTGACGACGGATTTCCTTTAAGCGCGCGTAAACATCCGTTTCCGAGCCGATCACATAAACGCCGTCACTCGCCGCAGTCTCGAGCGCGGCATCTGCTGTGCCTCCGCCTGCCGCGAACAAAACATCTGCGCCATCGCTGACCATTTGCGAGGCCGTGGCGCTTCCCCAGCCCGGATCATTGAATAATTTTTCCTGCGAACCGTCGCGATACGCCAGCCTTACATCAATATTTGGGTTGAGATAAAGCGCGCCGGCGCGAAAGCCATCGCAATATCTCCGCATGGCGTCAATGAAATTTGCCTCGCAGACTGCGCCCACATGATTTGTTTGCGTGATCATCGCGGCCAGCGCGCCCGCCATGAATCCGCTTTGATCCTCATGAAAGACCAGGCCGGTCACGTTGGGATATTTCTCTGTTTGCTCCTGTTCCACGCCAATGAATTTCAGGTTTGGGTATTTTTGTGCGGCCGCGATTGTGTCGTCGGAAAGCGAAGAGCCGACCGTGATGATAACGTCATATCCATTTTCCGCGAAGAATTCAATGTTCTTTGCGCGGTCGCGCGAGTCAACGGTTTCGATGTAATCAATACGATCAACTAAACCCGCGGCTTTTGCGTCCTGCAATCCAAACCAGGCTTGTTGATTGACGCCGTTATCGCTGACCGGACCGGAGGCGGTAACCAGCCCCGCGCAAAAAACGTCGGCCTTCGCGCAATCCTGCGGAGTTGGTGTGCACGCGGAAAGCGTCAGGGCGAGAAAAAGGATCAGAGACGTGCGCCGGTTCATCGTCACGAAGGATGCGGCGGAAGACCTTGTTGCAGGCGGCCTGAGCAGGATCACGCTTCGAGCGCGGCTGGTTCCGTCTGAACCGCTTCGCCTCTGCGGACTCCAAACATCAGCACCAACGCGACGATCAAAAAGATCGGCGAGAACAACATGATCATGTTGTAGTCGTTGCCGGTCAATTGAATCAGCCAGCCGTTGACGTTCGGTCCGGCGATGGCTGAAAGCGTCGAGAACAAATAATAGAGGCCGGTGAATGTGCCGAGGCGCGCGGCGGTGGTCATATCCACAACCATCGGCAGTGAGTTGATGTTGATCAATGCCCACGCGATTCCGGCCAGCATCAGGAAAATGCTGATAACCGGAATCTGTCCGAGCACCGGAAGTTTTGTTAACACAGTTATGAGCGTTGCGGGCGGAGTGAAGTAGATTCCGGCGATCAATGCTGCCAGCATGATGATGCCGAATGAAATCGTCACGCGGCGTCCGATCCTGCCGCCGATGAAACCAGCAACCAGCGCAAACAAAACAAAGAATAATGAAAGATGCCCGAGCAGGCGACTGCCATCCGCTTCGTTCATGCCGAGATAATTTTTGGCGTAAAGCGTGAAGAACGCTTCGATGGCTGTGTAACCGAGAAACCAGAAGAAGATCGCGAAGAAAAGGCGAAGCGCGGATTTGTCTTCATCTTGAAAAACTTCGCGCAGACTCTCAAACATGTTCGGCTGTTTTTCACTTTCTTCGTAATCTCCTGGTTCTCTGATAAATACAAAAACGAGGATCGCTGAAATGAGGACCAGGGCGGACCCAAGCCAGAACGGAAACGATGGACTCATTTTGTACAGTGCGCTTCCGCCGAGGAAGGAAATGATCGCGCCGAGTCCGCCCATGAGGTTGATGATGCCGTTGGCTTGCGAGCGTTTTTCAGACGGCGTGATGTCGGGCATCAACGCAATGACCGGCGTCCGCCAAAAAGCCATGCTGAGGAGCAGGGTGCTTGTACATGCCACAAAGAATGGCAAGATGGCCGCGATAGGAATCAACCCAAATGCAACCGCGGAAATCGGCGCGCCGATCACGATGAACGGCATGCGGCGTCCGATGGGTGTCCGCAATCTATCGGACCAAACGCCAACGGGCGGCTGGATGAAAAGCGCGGCGATGTTATCGAGCGTCATGAAGAAGCCGATGATTGCCGGTCCCAGATGGAATTTATCCTGCAGAAAGATCGGCACGAAGGCATTATAGACGCCCCAGATGACGCTCACGCCAAAAAAGCCGAAGCCGAGCAAAAAGATTTTTCCGTACCCGAATTTTTGTGTCACGATGCCCTCCGCAAAAAGGATGTAAGAGGAAAAGGGAAAGAGGAAAGAGGAAGGAGGAAGGAAGTGAGAAGTTCTTTTATCTTTCCTCTTTCCTCTTCAAAAGGAATTTGCGATCTTCGTCGGTGAGTTGGGCTTTTTCCAAAAGATCGGGGCGGCGCTCCAGCGTTCGCAGCAAGGATTGTTCGCGCCTCCATTTCGCAATCTTTGCGTGATCGCCCGAAAGTAAAACCTCCGGCACGCTCTCGCCCCGGAATTCGGGCGGGCGCGTGTAATGCGGATATTCCAGCAGACCCGAGGCATGCGAATCGTCCATGGCGCCGTCGGGATCGCCGAGCACGCCGGGGATCAAACGCGAAATCGCGTCGATGAGAATCAGCGCGGGAAGTTCGCCGCCCGTCAAAACATAATCGCCGATGGAAATTTCGTCCGTGACCAGCTGTTTACGGATGCGTTCATCCACGCCCTCGTAGCGGCCGCAGATCAAGGCGATTTTTTCCTGTCCCGATAATTCCTGCGCGATGGTCTGGTTGAACACGCGTCCCTGCGGCGTCAGCAAAATGATCGGGCAGTCCGCTTCGCGTCCGAGAATTGATTCGACGGCTTCGAAAACCGGCTCCGGTTTCATCACCATCCCGCCCCCGCCGCCGTAAGGGATATCGTCCGTTGTATGGTGTTTGTCGTGCGTGTAATCGCGAATGTTGTGGATGCGTACGTTGATCAATCCGCGCTGGCGGGCGCGCTGTAAAATACTGCTTTCAAGATAGGGAGGAAAAACTTCCGGCAGAAGTGTGAATACTTCGAATTGCATGAGCGGATTGTAGCATAGCCGCCGCGTAAATAAGAGTCCGCTTAGAACGTCCGCTTGACGCTGTTTTGTTGCGGATGGTAAGATGATTATATGTATTTGAAAGGCAGTAAATGGAGTATGAACCGGCGGCGCCAGCGCATTAACTGGTTCCGCATTGTTCTGCTTTCGCTTTTGATTGCGGGCGGACTCTATTTGGATAAGTTCATCATTCCCAACACGCCGTCGCCGTTTGAGCCGACGCCGACAGCCACGCGTCCGCCTGAATCGTATATAACTGACGCGCAGAATTTGTTCAAGGAAGGCAAGTTGTTGCAGGCCATCCAGGCTTATCAGGATGCGATTGCAGTGAAACCCAACGATCCTTCCATTTATGTGGCGATGGCACAAGTGCAGGTTTTTGCCGGCGATTACAAAGGCGCGCAGACCAGCGCGGAAGACGCATTGTTGTTGAATCCCAATAATTCGATGGCGCACGCCGTGCGCGCCTGGGCGCTGGATTTTCAGGGCGATTATGCAGACGCGGAAACATCCATCCAAAAAGCGCTGGAGCTCGATCCAAAGAATGCAATAGCCCACGCCTATTACGCGGAAATTCTTGTGGACGAGGGTGCGGATACAATTCCAAAGGCCATTACCGAATCGCAAACGGCCATTGCGCTCGCGCCCAATACGCTCGAAACCCTTCGCGCCCGCGGTTATGTCCTTCAGGCAACGGCCAACTATCAAGATTCGATTCAAGAATACGAAGCCGCCGCGGCGATCAATAACAATATTGCCGATCTGCACCTGCAAATCGGAATCAATTACAAGGCGCTCGGCATTCCCGATAAAGCCATTCAGGAATTTTCCGTTGCCAACGCGTTGAATCCAACCGACTGGCAGGCTCCTTACCTGATTTCGCGCACGTACGCTTATGTCGGTCAGTTTGCAAAGGCACAGCAATACGCTCAATCTGCCGTGAACGCTTCTCCGACTGATCCGAATCTGCACGGCAATTTGGGCGTGATGTATTATCACAATGCGGATTGGTCGCAGGCGATCAGCGAATTGAGTTTGGCGGTCAACGGCGGCACAACCAGTGACGGCAAGAAAGTGGACCCGGTTGCGCTGGCGCCGGGCCAGCCGCTCGTTTCCGAATATTATTTTACGTATGCTCTGGCGCTGGCCCGTTCTCAACGCTGCGGCGAGGCCCTGCAAGTCGTTCAGAAAATTCAGGCGCTGGTCCCTTCGGATCAAACCGCGATGGATAACGCCTCCGCCGCCGAACAGATCTGCCAGAAGAATCTGGCATCGCCTCCCGCCGTGACGCAAACTCCGGCTCCCGTTTCGACAGGTACTCCCGCGCCTGAAACAACCACTCAAACTCCAACCCCATGAACGTTACTCCTCGCCGTCCCATTTTCAATCGCCGGGCGGAATCAAGCCTCTATCGCATGTTCTTTTGGGTGATTCTCACGCTTGGTGGAATCTGGTTGATTCTTCAAATCCAGCAGGGTCAGATTAAATCACCCTTTCAGCCAACCGCCACGCCCACGCGCAATTCCACTTCTTATGAACTGGAAGGCGAAGCCCAATTCACTGCCGGAAACCTGGACGCGGCAATTGCCGCCTATCAGCAGGCCGTGCACGTGGATCCAACCAACGCGGAAGCCTGGGCCAACCTGGCGCGCATTCAAACCTATTCTTCAACGCTCCTCACCATAGATGCGGACAAAGAAAAACGTCTGCAGGATGCGCTCAAATCTGCCACGCAAGCCACCACCCTCGCGCCGGACGACAGTACCGCGCACGCCATACGCGCCTTCGTACTCGATTGGAACGCAAACCCCACCCTGGTGGACAATAATCAGGTTCAGGATTATCTTGCACAGGCCGATCAGGAGGCCTTGCGCGCGCTTCAATTGGACAGTAACAACGTACGCGCCCTCGCCTATTACGCTGAAATTCTGGTGGATGAGCAAAAATGGACGCAGGCCCAGGATTACATCCAGCAGGCGGCTGACCGTGATCCTTCGCTGATGGATGTCCATCGCGTGTACGCCTATGTGCTTGAGTCGCTGGGGCTCTATAATCAAGCCATTCAAGAATACGATAAAGCCATTGCCATCGCGCCCAATTTGACATTTCTGTATCTGAGCGCAGGCTTGAATTATCGCCAGCTGGGATTTCGAAGTCCAAACGAAGAAACGCAGAAGCAGTTGTACGATAAATCGCTGGAATATTTTGCCAAAGCGGTCAGTATCAATGAACAGCTGGGTGTGAAGGATCCGGTTCCATATATTTCGATTGCCAAGACCTATTCGCAAGAGGGCGAATTTTTCATTGCGGCAAGGAATGTTCAGAAAGCCCTGAGCTTCAAACCCGATAATGCAGATATTTACGGGCAACTGGGGATCATTTACTTCAAATCGCGCAACTATGAAGGTTCGATCCCGGCTTTGCAATGCGCCGTCGAAGGTTGCAACGGCGACGTCTCCTGTCAGGGCCGCGGCCTGGATGCCTGCGACGCGGAAGATCCGCCCGTCACGGTGCAGGGTTTGCCGCTTTCGCCCAACACTGTGGATTACTATCAGGTGTATTTTTCGGTGCTGGCCGCTCTCGGTCCGCGCGACCCGACCTATTGTCCAAAAGCGATGAGCGTGGCGGCTCAGGTCCAGGCCAGCGGCTTAATGGCCGCGCGTCCAGATATCGCCAACAATTTGGCGGTGGCGCAACAGGAATGTTCTTCATCGGGTAATGCGACCTCCACACCCGTTCCAAATGGTACGCCGCTGTTCCAGGCCACATCCACGCCTTTCCCCACCTCAAGCTCTTACAACGCACTGCCATGATGAGTATCAGAGTTATGTAAGAGATTCCAGATTCCCCTTGACGCCGTCTTTTGAATTCAGTATCATACGATTAGCACTCGAGGTAGTTGAGTGCTAATTTCGTGCTTATTTCAAATTCAAACTTATTCAGGAGGTCAAAGATGGCAAGTAAGCTCAAGCTCAAACCTCTAGGCGGACGGGTGATTGTTGAGCCAATCGAACAGGAAGAGATGACCGCCGGCGGCATCATCCTGCCCGATACCGCCAAAGAGAAACCGCAGGAAGGCAAAATTCTGGCGGCTGGACCCGGCGACCGTGACGAGAAGGGCGAACGCATCCCGATGGATTTAAAGGTCGGTGACCGCGTGCTGTTTGCAAAATATTCTGGCACCGAAGTCAAATTGGATGGCAAGAAATTGCTCATCATGCGCGAAAGCGATATTCTGGCTATAGTGGAAGGCTGAATCTGGAGGTAATGTATCATGGCTGCAAAGCAACTTGTATTTTCTGAAGAGGCGCGCCGCAAACTGAAAAATGGCATGAACGTGATTGCCAATTCAGTCGGCGCGACGCTCGGTCCCAAGGGCCGTAATGTGGCGGTGGATCGCAAATTTGGTTCCCCCACCATCACGCATGACGGCGTCTCCGTTGCCAAGGAAATTGAACTCGAAGATCCGTTTGAGAACATGGGCGCCCAGCTTCTTAAGGAGGCCGCGACCAAAACCAACGATATTGCCGGTGATGGGACAACCACTTCGACGGTCCTCGCTCATGCGATCGTAAACGAAGGCCTCAAAGCTCTTGAGGCGGGCTACAACCCGATGTTGATCAAGCGCGGCATCGAAATGGCCACGGAAGCTGTTGTCGAGGAACTGCGCAAGATGTCGGTCAAAATTGACACGAAGGAGGAAATTGCTCATGTGGCAACCAACTCCGCCGCGGATGAAAAGATCGGCAACCTGATCGCCGACGTGATGGATAAAGTCGGCAAGGACGGCGTAATTACTGTGGAGGAATCGAAGACCACGGCGGATGAAACCGAATACGTCGAAGGCATGCAGTTCGACCGCGGTTATATTTCCTCGTATTTCATTACCAACACGGATCAGATGGAAGCCGTCATTTCCGAGCCTTACATCCTGATCAATGAGAAGAAGATTTCTGCCGCTCAGGATATCGTCCCGCTGTTGGAAAAACTTGTGCAGTTGGGCAAGCGCGACCTTGTCATCATTGCTGAAGATGTGGACGGCGAAGCTCTCGCCACCCTCGTCTTGAACAAACTGCGCGGCATGTTGAACGTGCTGGCTGTCAAAGCGCCGGGCTTTGGCGACCGCCGCAAAGCCATGTTGCAGGATATCGCCATCCTTACCGGCGGCACTGTGATTTCCGAAGAAACGGGCCGCAAGCTCGAGACCGCCACCATCCAGGATCTCGGGCGCGCTGAGAAGGTCGTTTCCGATAAGGAGAACACCACCATTGTCGGCGGCAAAGGCAAGAAGAGCGATATCGAGGCGCGCATCAAGGAAATCCGCGCCGAGATCGAAAAAAGCACAAGCGATTACGACAAGGAGAAATTGCAGGAACGCCTTGCCAAACTTTCCGGCGGCGTGGCGATCATCCGCGTCGGCGCGGCCACTGAAACCGAGATGAAGGAAAAGAAGCACCGCGTGGAAGATGCCTTGTCTGCGGCGCGCGCGGCTGTGGAAGAAGGCATTGTCCCCGGCGGCGAAATTTCCCTGATCAACGCTTCGGGCAAGCTGGATAAGATGCTGAAAGCCACCGATTCGGAAGATGAGGAAACCCGCGTCGGCATCAACATCGTCAAGAAAGCCCTCGAGGCTCCCATCCGCAAGCTGGCTTCAAATGCCGGGCAGGATGGCTCGGTCATTATTGACACCGTCCGCCGCACTGCCGCCGAGCAGAAGAACAAGAACATTGGTTACAACGTCCTGACGGGCGAATATACCGACATGCTCAAAGCCGGCGTGATTGACCCGGTGAAAGTGGTGCGCGGCGCCCTCGAAAATGCCGCCTCCATCGCTTCGATGATTTTGACCACCGACGTTTTGATCACGGATATTCCGGAAAAGGAAAAACCGGCCCCGCCGCCCATGCCGGAGTATTAAAATTGCATCACAAACGTTCAGGGACACAACGCAGTTGTGTCCCTGAATTTTTTAATTGGTATAATCTGAACGATGTTTTTTCATCCCCGCCATATTTTGTTGTTTCAATTGACCGTGATTTTTGCATTGGGGCTGACCTCCTGCGCTTCTTTATTTGGACCCAGGGCGGCTCTAACCCCTACTGGGCCGGCGGCAACGCCCTTGCCTCCCACTGCCACTGCGGAACCAGCCGCCGCAACCGTTAACGGTGAAGTGATCAGCGTGGCGGAATTTCAGGCGGAGCTTGCGCGCTACAAAGCCTCTGAGCGCGCCCGTGGAGCAACCGTCACCGACCAGGATGCAAGCAAGATCGTGCTCGAAGATTTGATCGCGCAGGTTTTGCTGGCACAAGGCGCAAAGGCCGCCGGGTTCACTTTAACGGAATCCGCTTTACAGTCCCGGATTGATGCGTTGACGACTCAGCTTGGCGGCGCGGACAAATTATCGGCGTGGGAATCGGCTCACGGCTACACCGATGCGTCCTTCCGCTCTGCGTTGGCGCTCTCGGTTGAAGCCGCATGGATGCGCGATAAGATCGCAAATGCAGTCCCAAAAACTGCCGACCAGGTGCATGTCCAGCAGATTTTGCTCTATAATGCAAATGACGCTCAGTCGGTTTTGAATCAATTAAAAAGCGGCGCCGATTTTTCCACGCTGGCCGCGCAGTATGACCCAAGCGCCAACGGCGATTTGGGCTGGTTTCCGAAAGGGTATCTGCTCGATCCGAAGGTCGAGGCGGCCGCCTTCAGTTTGCAGGTTGGACAGTTTAGCGATGTGATCCAAACGGATGCCGGGTATATTATTATCAAAGTGCTGGAACGCGATGCGCAACATCCTCTTTCGCCTGACGCTTATCTCGTTCTGCAGGATAATGCCTTAAAGGCATGGGTTTCGCAACAACGCTCACAGGCAACTGTTGTGTTGGCCCCATGATTTTGGAGTGACACGATGGACAATTATGATTTCAACGATCAACCCGTTAAACGTTCCGGCTCCGCTTTGAGCATTTGGGATATATTGACCATCCTCGTACTTTTGGTCACGGCTTGTATCGGCGCGTATGTGATATTGGTCTTTGTCAATCCGAATATGCCGCTCAATCCGTTTCCGCCTCCGCCGACGGCGCTGGCGTTTCCGACCCCGACCATCACGCCGCTCCAGCCGCCTCCCACGTGGACAGCGACCGTTGTTGATGCTACCGATACACCGACCCTGGTTGCCACAATCACCC
>JBHORD010000070.1:0-11350 GCA_042408355.1 Anaerolineales bacterium | reverse complement strand
TTAATTGGAACGTTGATATTGAATTGGATTATCCCCTTCCACGAACCGTGGACATTCACTTTACGTATTGTAGGTGGCGTAATGGTGCTCTTGGGCTTTGTACTCGGCGGTTCAGCTATCTCTCAAATGAGAAAGGCACATACCTCGCCCGACCCACACCAACCTGTCAACGCATTGGTGACCAGTGGTTCCTATCGCTTCACACGGAACCCGATCTACCTTGGGTTCCTTTTGATCTATCTCGGTTTAACGCTATTGGCTGGCACGCTTTGGGGCTTGGTCGCTTCTCCGTTCCTGATTTGGACGATCACGTCTTCCGTGATCCTTGCAGAAGAAACTTATCTCAATGTTAAGTTTGGCGAACAATACAAAGAATTTCGTTCCCACGTGAGACGCTGGATATAATCGGAACAAAAGGAAAGAGCCATGTCCATTCAAAATTCTGAGATCAAATTGTCGGTAAAAGGGAAGGCTGTCAACGCATATCTATCCAGACCGGCAAATGGCGGTCCAGGAATTTTATTGCTGCACGCCTGGTGGGGTCTCAAACCTTTCTTCAAACAAGTGTGTGACCGACTCGCAGAAGAAGGTTTTGTGGTGCTCGCGCCTGATCTTTATCAAGGTGACATCGCAAAAACAATTGAGGAAGCCAAGGTATTCCATGCAAAACATGAAAATGAATTCATGGGTGATATCGTCAAAGCCGCGAAGGATTATCTTACTGCATTCCGACCGGGCAAGCCGATTGGCGTGATGGGATTCTCGATGGGCGCGGCTTGGGCAATTATCACGATGACCAAAGAGCCAGATGTCGCCGCAACAGTTTTATTCTATGGCGCATATAGTCCAGACTTCAGCAAAACAAAATCAAAAGTTCTTGGACATTTTAGCGACAATGATGAATGGGAACCGATTGAAGGCGTACGCGAGATGGAAACCAACTTGAAAGCCGCTGGCGTAGACACAACGCTTCACGTTTATCCAAACGTTCATCATTGGTTTATGGAAGAAGATCGTCCTGAATATGATCCCAAAGCCGCAAAACTCGCGTGGGCTAGAACGATCGAGTTTTTGAAGAAGAACGTTGCGTAGTAGTAAAATAAATAAAACGTCATTGCGAGCGAAGCGAAGCAATCTCCTATAATGTGGGATTGCCACGTCGCTACGCTCCTCGCAATGACATTACACTCAGGAGTTATTCATGCCCGAAAATTTTGATGTCGTCGTCATCGGCGCAGGGCCTGCGGGATATGTGGCCGCCATCCGTGCCGCGCAACTCAAACAAAAAACCGCGATTGTTGATAAGCAATGGCTCGGCGGCGTGTGTTTGAACGTTGGTTGCATCCCGTCGAAATCATTGTTGAAGAATGCCGAGGTCGCACACATTCTGCGCGAACGCGGCAAGGACTTTGGATTTTCATTCGACAATTTGAAATTGGATTATTCGGTCGCGGTCAAACGTTCACGGCAAAATTCGGATCGCTTGACCAAAGGCGTTGGATTCCTGATGCGAAAAAACAACATCGCCGTGTTCATGGGCGAAGCGCATCTCACCGGACCCAGGGCGGTTTCCGTCAAAGATAAAGATGGCAAGCTGACGGAGTTATCCGCCAGGAACATCATCGTTGCCACGGGCGCGAGCGCGGCTGTCCCCGGCGCGTGGAAAGTGGACGGCGAAAAAATCGTCACGTATCTTGAAGCCATCCTGCAGGAGAAACTTCCCAAATCGGTGATCGTCATCGGGTCCGGCGCGATCGGCGTGGAATTCGCAACCGTGTGGAGTTCCTACGGCGTGGATGTCACCATCGTAGAAATGCTTCCTCGTTTGGTCCCGCTCGAAGATGAAGAAGTCTCGAAAGAACTCGAAAAAGAATTCAAGAAGCGCGGCATCAAGTGCCTGACCGGGAATAAAGTCGAATCAGTGGAAACAACCAGGACGGGCGTGAAGGTAACGGTGTCTGCTGACGGGAAGACAACGCCGCTGGAGGCGGAGCAGGCTTTGGTCGCGATTGGCTTCCGTCCCAATTCAAAGGGACTCGGCCTTGAAGAGGTCGGGGTCAAAATTAATGAGCGCGGTTTTGTCGAAGTCAATGAAAAAATGCAAACGAACGTGCCGGGCATTTATGCCATCGGCGATGTGACCGGCAAGTTGATGCTCGCGCATGTCGGCTCGGCGATGGGAATCGTCGCCGCGGAAAATATCGCCGGCGCGGAGACGATCACGCTCGATTATGAGATGATGCCGCGCGCCACGTATTGCCAGCCGCAGATCGCGTCGTTCGGTTTGACCGAGGCGCAGGCGAAGGAACGCGGCTACAACATCAAGATCGGACGCTTCCCGTTCCAGGCGAATGGAAAAGCATTGGGGCTCGGCGATTACGCCGGCTGGGTCAAGATTGTGGTGGATGAAAAGTACGGCGAGATTTTGGGCGCGCACATGATCGGCCCTGAAGTGACCGAGTTGCTGCCCGAACTCACGCTGGCGCATCTGATGGAACTCACGCCGCACGAGATCGCGCGCAACGTCCACGCCCACCCGACGCTTTCAGAAGTTTTGATGGAAGCCGCGCACGGCGCGGAGGGAACGCCGATCCACATTTAGAAAGTAGAGAATCGAGATGAGGACAACCCCGCGCATTTGGCGGGGTTGTTTTGTTTTGCGCCAAACTGGTCATCGGCGGCGCGGCGGAATCGGGCAAAGCGCTCACATCGAAAATGAACAAGATGCATCAATTTGCTCATTGCATTTTCATTTTCGTGAAGCCGTTTATCTTGACATCGTTTTTTTACGGGAGTACACTCAATCCGCAAATTGAAGCCTCGTTAGGCCAGGAGGCTGCATGGTAAACAAGCCATTGTCCTGAAACGTCGAAAGACGCCAAAGGGTATACCAGGTGAAGTCGGATTAAGGCTTTGCTCGATATGGCTGGGACGCAAGACGCCCTACGACATGCAGCGCCAAAGCTAAACCAGGAGGTGCTTTTTGATGTGCTTAACCTGCCTCCTGGAAAGTCACAGGAGGTTTTCTTTTTGACTCTGCGCTGGCTTTGCCAAATTCAAAGCGTAGATGGAAAGGAGCTGCCGCATCATGGATTCAGATAGTAAGTATATGCTTCTGCCTTGGCGAAATGTTGTGACGCTCTTTTCACGCGCGCTTGTAATCCCTCCCGTTTGATGTTTTTCGAGTACGGGGAAAACAACAATGTGATGAGCGCCGCCTCTTCGCCTGAGCGGGGGCGGCTTTTCTTTGCCCTCGCATCCTGAACTTATCGGAGGTCGCGATGACATTTTGGTTGAAAATGCTGGGCCGTTTATCAATCCGCCCGCAAGGAAAATTTATCCTCGGGTTTAAAACCCCGCTTGCACAGGCTGTTAATCTCCTCGATCGAACAGCTGTGCGCGCCGTGCATGTGGCGCGGGATCAGGTTCCGTTACGAAGAACCCTTCAGATTCGCTTTGCCCGTTTATCCCAATCTTTTGGGCGTCTCAATTCGATGGTTGAAAATATCTGGAGGTACGAATGGGATTCTTCGCAACGATTATTACGACACCTCAGCGCTGGATAACCCCAACGCGCAGTAACGGGATTCAAGTCTCGAAAACGCTTATCGAAGCCGCCCGGATGGATTCATCCGCGGTGCTCGAAAGATTGAATACAACCCAGAATGGTCTGACAGCCGAGGAAGCCGAGGCCCGCCTCGAACAATACGGTTTCAACGAAGTTGCCAAGGAAAAGCATCAGACGTTTTTGATGCGGCTGGCGGACAACATCAAGAATCCGCTGGTGATCCTGCTTTCGGTGCTGGGCGTTGTCTCCTATTTGACGGGAGATATTCCAGGCACAATCATCATCTTCATCATGGTTTTGCTTGGAATTGTCCTGCGCTTCATCCAGGAAAGCCGCGCCGATTCCGCCGCGGAAAAACTCAAAGCGATGGTCAGCACAACCGCGACGGTGATTCGCGAGGGTCAGCGCAAAGAGATACCTTTGCGGGAACTGGTTCCCGGCGATGTGATCCGTTTATCTGCAGGGGATATGGTACCGGCGGATGTGCGCCTGCTTTCAGCGAGGGACCTGTTCCTTAATCAGGCGGCATTGACGGGTGAATCCATGCCGGTTGAGAAACTGCCGGCTCCGGTCAAGGACGACGCGCAGAATCCACTCGAGATGCAGAGTCTATGTTTCCTCGGTTCCAACGTCGAAAGCGGAACCGGCACGGCGGTC
Organism: Anaerolineales bacterium; assembly: GCA_042408355.1. Taxonomy (GTDB): domain Bacteria; phylum Chloroflexota; class Anaerolineae; order Anaerolineales; family Villigracilaceae; genus Fen-1038. The sequence continues at coordinate 7,125 of JBHORD010000070.1, read as the reverse complement.
GTGGTCCAAACCGGAAGCAAGACCTATTTTGGTTCGTTGGCCGGAAGCATTGTCGGTCAGCGCCAATTGACCAGCTTCGATAAAGGCGTCAACGGTTTCACCTGGCTGATGATCGGCTTTATGAGCGTTATGGTGCCGCTGGTCTTCATTTTCAACGGTTTGAGCAAAGGCAATTGGCTCGAAGCCTTCCTGTTCGCGCTGGCGGTGGCGGTCGGACTCACGCCGGAGATGCTGCCGATGATCGTCACGGTCAATCTATCCAAGGGCGCGATTTCGATGTCGAAGAAGAAGGTGATCGTCAAACGCCTGAATGCGATTCAGAACTTTGGCGCGATGGACGTACTTTGCACCGATAAGACCGGCACGATTACACAGGGCAAGATCGTTCTGGAAAAGCACATGGACGTGAAGGGCAACCCGAGCGAGCGCGTGCTTCATTATGGGTATATGAACAGCTATTATCAGACTGGCTTGAAGAACCTGATGGATGAAGCCATTCTGAATCATGTGAACCTGAATGCCGATTTGCAGGTGGACGAACTCTACCGCAAGATTGACGAACTGCCTTTTGATTTTCAACGCCGGCGCATGTCGGTCATTGTGGAGGACAATCAGGGCCGGCATATTTTGATTTGCAAAGGCGCAGTCGAGGAGATCATGCACCTTTCGACGCATGTCGAAATCAACGGTGAAGTGCTGGAAGTCACCGCCGAGCACGACGAGCATCGCAAACAGCGCGTCCGGCAATTGAACTCTGAGGGCTTTCGCGTCATTGCGGTTGCGTACCGGATATTCCCGGGCGGCAACGATGAACCGCATTACACCATCAGCGACGAATCAAACCTGACCCTGCTCGGTTATCTGGCGTTCCTCGATCCGCCGAAGGACACCGCTTCGGAGGCGCTGGCTCAATTGAACGCCCACAATGTCGCGGTCAAGATTCTGACCGGCGACAACGACATCGTCACCGCCAGCATTTGCAAACAGGTCGGCATTTCAGTGGATAACATGCTGTTGGGGACGACCATCGAAAACTTGACGGACGAAGAACTGGACTCGCTCGTCGAGTCGGCAACGGTCTTTGCCAAACTGTCGCCCGCGCACAAGGAACGCATCATCCATTCCCTGCACCGCAAGGGCCACGTGGTCGGCTTCATGGGCGACGGCATCAACGACGCGCCGGCCCTCAAAGCGGCGGATGTGGGCATCTCGGTCGACAGCGCGGTGGACATCGCGAAGGAATCGTCCGACATCATTCTGCTTGAAAACAGTCTCCTGGTTTTAGAGGAAGGCGTTCTCGAAGGGCGCAGGGTGTTCGGCAACATCATCAAATACATCAAGATGGCGGCCTCATCCAACTTCGGCAACATGTTCAGCGTGCTGGGCGCCAGTCTGTTCCTGCCGTTCCTGCCCATGCAGCCAATTCAAGTTCTGACCAATAATCTGCTGTACGATTTCTCGCAAACCTCCATCCCGACCGATGAAGTGGATGCCGATTGGCTGGCGCGGCCGCGCAAATGGGAGATCGGCTCACTGCGGCGATTCATCATGTATATTGGCCCAATCAGCTCGATCTTCGATTACATGACGTACTTCATCATGCTGTACGTGTTCAACTGTTGGAATAACCCGGCGCTGTTCCAGACCGGCTGGTTCGTCGAGTCGCTGTTCACGCAGACGCTGATCATTCACGTCATCCGCACGAACAAAATTCCGTTCATCCAGAGCCGGGCGAGTCGTTCTTTGATGTTGACTTCGCTGATCATTGTGCTGGTCGGCGCGTATCTGACGATTTCTCCTCTCGCCTCCACTCTCGGATTTGTGGCCTTGCCGCCGTTGTATTGGCCTTTGCTCTTCGGGATGCTTCTCTGCTACATCATCCTGACGCAGATCGTGAAGGCGTGGTTCGTGCGCAAGTTTGCGGATTAGATGCAATGAAGGACCTCCGAGAGAATCTCGGAGGTCCGCTTAAATCGTTCCGTAACCTTGCCTCTTCGTGTTCCCCGTTCTTGGAAGATCATGGTTAAATAATAGAATATGAAGACCAAAGATGAAATAGTCGCCAACTGGCTGCCGCGTTACACCGATACTCCGCTCAAGGATTTCGGCCAGCACATCCTGCTCGTCAACTTCGACGATTACCTGCACATGTTTTCGGACTGGTTCAACGTTCCCATCCGCGGACGCGAGAAGCCCATGCCCAACGTCACTGCTGAAGGAATCACGCTCATCAACTTTGGGATGGGAAGCGCCAACGCCGCGACGGTCATGGATTTGCTAAGCGCGGTAAAACCCAAAGCCTGCCTCTTTCTGGGAAAATGCGGCGGACTCAAGCGAAAGAACAAACTGGGCGATTTGATTCTTCCCATCGCGGCCATCCGCGGCGAAGGCACCTCGAACGATTACTTCCCGCCCGAAGTGCCGGCTCTTCCCGCCTTCAACTTGCAGAAGGCCGTCTCGACGATCATCCGTGATTACGACCTCGACTACTGGACGGGCACCGTTTACACGACCAACCGCCGCGTCTGGGAACACGATGAGCAGTTCAAATCCTACCTGCGCCGCATCCGCGCCATGGCGATTGACATGGAAACCGCGACCATTTTCACCACCGGTTTTTACAATCAGATTCCCTCCGGCGCTTTGTTGTTAGTGTCTGACCAGCCGATGATCCCCGGCGGAATCAAAACGGCCAGGAGCGACAAAAAAGTTACGCGGAAATTTGCGGATACGCACTTGCGCATCGGCATTGACGCGCTCAAAGAGCTGATCAACCTTGGCGAGTCCGTCAAGCACCTGAGATTCTAACTTACCTTACGCGGTAAGGCAGGATGTATCCCGCATTTTCAGCCGGCATGGATGCCGCCCTACAGGGAAAACCGCGTAACATCAGATTCTGAATCAAGTTGTCGCTCTCGCGAAGGACATCGGGACGATGCGAGCGCGGCGAAGAGTCCCGTTCTTCTATAATTTGAAGAAAAGACACATTCTTCGCCGCTTTGTTCCTCAGAATGACATTTTCGAAATTGTTATCTCTTCTGAATTTACCAGCACCTCCACCTTACCCCCATATCGAATCTCTGGAATAGGCGTTGCAATCACTTCCAACAGCGACGGATTCTGGAAATTTCTGATCTTCGTTTCCGGGTGCGGATAATAGACCCAACCCGCATATTCCACATCTTTGAATATCACTTTGCATCGTGAAAACGAAAAGTGTTCCGGCGGATGCAAATCCGTCCATTCGACGTTGTAAAAAGTAAACTCCGGCTTCACCACCTTGAACGTTGCCGGGCGGATATCAATATTCAGCGTGCCGTTGAAGTAGCCGCTCAAATCCAGGCCGCGCGCTTTGAAGATCGGCCTCTGCCTGTCCAGCGCGCCGTACGGATAATCCGCCGAGGGTCCCGATGCGACGCGGTACCCTTGCACAACCACGCCTGTGACTGCGCTCCACGTCTTTTCCATAATGGGGAGTATAGCGTTTTTGGCTGTCTGTCAGCGGTGTGAAATAAAGGGCGCCTCTTGACATTTAGAACATTTGTTCTATAATGTAAACATCCTTCGCCTTGACGTATGTTATGAAGGAGAGGTTGCGATGAATGGTTCTTTCCCAATCAATATAGTTCCAGTACTGCGCGGCACGGCGCTCAAACGCGGCGCTATCTTCGGTCTGATTCTGATCACGGCATTGCTGGCTTTTGAAGTGTTTAATTTTTCAACAACAGCCTTTGCCCTGAATGATATTCTTGGCGATTTGAAATCGGGCGGCATTCAATGGTCAACGATTCTCGCCATTGCGTTTTGCGGCATTGATTTTGCCGGCATAGCCCGCATCATTACGCCTCAGCATGGACGCGACGAACCGACGGAGGTCTGGTATTTGTTTGGAGCATGGCTTTTAGCCGCCGGTTTCAACGCCGCATTGACGTGGTGGGGCGTTTCGATTGCAATTCTTCACCATAACTCGGCAGGCAGTATCTTGATTGGAGAATCCACACTGGTAAAAGTCGTGCCGGTTTTTGTGGCGGTCATGGTCTGGATGATTCGCGTGTTGATCATTGGGACGTTTTCACTGGCTGGTGAAAACATGTTCACGCTGGCAGATGTCCGGCCTGGATCGAGGCCAGGCATGAGGTGGAGTTCGCGCCCAACTTCTTCCGTAACGAACGCCCCATCAATCCGGCCCGCGTCCAAACCGGCGCCAACGTATGGGACCACGCGCGCCATCAACACCATCGAACCGACATATCATCCCGTCGGCATAGGCGCCGAGTCCTATCACGAAACCCCCTCTGTGCGAAGCTAAATGAAACCGCGAAATAGTTGCGGTTTTGAAACAGACGGAATAGGATGAGACAACTGCTAAAACGGCGTTTGCGAAGGGATCATCCCTGCGTCCACCGCGCTCGCTGTGCACGACGGGCAGGTTCTAGGAAGAATGGGCGTTCCCTTTACCAGGCAAAACTGTAAAAAATTTAATTGGTCTCATGCAGGCGGCCCTTCCGTGGCAATGTAGATTGCGCCAGTGATAAAGCTGGCGCTTTTGCCGTATCCCGCCTCCGCCTGCAAAGTTGTGAGGCGATAATCCAACGCCTGTTTCAAAATCCGGCCCACGCGCGGACGAGCCGGCGTCGGCGCGTGAGCCGGGGGGATGATCTTGGCCGCGGAACGGGAGAATGTGATTTCATCAGGGCGTACGAATTTTACATTCATATTCAAAGCCGGAGGCGAGGCTGTGTTTGACCAAATTTGCAGAGTTCACTCAGGCGGTCGGCGCAGTATTATGCTGTTACCCGCTTTTTCTAAAACGCCAGACAGCCAAAAAGAAAAAGCACAATCCATAGGCCGTCAGGATTGCTGTAGACAGCCAGATCGATTCGAGATTCAGGCCGCGCACCAGGATGTTTTGATATCCGTCCATTGCCCATGCCGCGGGAGTGAAATGTCCGAGCATTGCGAACGTTTTGCCTGAGCCTTCCAGCGGGAACCACGCGCCGCCCAACGCGGAGAACAGGAACATGGCAATCAGAGAATAAAGCACAACCTGATCTTCCGCTTTGGCCCAAACACCGATCAACAATCCCATACTTGACACCCAAAACCCAAGCGCGACTGAAACCAGCAATATTGCCAGCGGCTGTCGAAGATAATCCACTTTCAGAATCCATTGTCCGAACGCGACCAGCATGATCGTTTGCAGAAAGACAATCGTAAACATTGCCAGCATGTGGCCCGCGATGATCTGCCACGGCTTTATGGCGGTTGTCATCAATCGCTGAAGAGCGCGCGTCTTGCGTTCCTGCACGAGGATTTGAGCCGAAGCGACCAATCCAAAGATTGCGAATTGCACGAGGATGCCGGGCGAGGTCTGGTTATATGGGTTGCCGCCAAACGGCGCGCTCGCGGTTCGACCAACGGCTTTCTCGGTTTGAATCAGATTTTGTTTTTGATTCTTGTTCCAGGCGTTCCACGCATTTGCAAAAGCCGTGTTTTGTTCCGCTGTTTTCGCTTCAACGGAAAGATTCTTTTGGGCGTCAATGGCGTTTACATCCAGTTGCGCGATCTCGACCGCGCTCATTAATTGTGTGACGTCCACACGCAAAGTTTGATAAAGCGTTTGACCCGTTGTCGAAACGGGATCCGTTATCAGGGCGAGTTGAACCGCTTCCCCATTCATTGCTTTCTGACTGAAACCCGCAGGGATAACCAATATCCCGTCCACTTTATTTTTGCTCAAGGCTTCGAGGGCGGCGTCGTTTTCCATCGTCATTAACTTGATCGTGTCTGACGCTTCAAGACGCGTAAAAAGCGTTTTGTTCAGCAGCGCATCAGGTTCGGGGTCAACCCACGCAAGCGGGATGCGCGAATCCTGTGAAGTTGTCCCTCCGCGCAGAGCGAGCCCCATGAAGAGCGTAAAAATAATGGGCATGGCGATGAGAAACAACAGCGATTTGCGGTCGCGCAAAATTTGAGAAATGTCTTTGAGCGCAAGATCAATGATTTTCATGGCTTAAGTCCTATGCAAAGCGGCGGCGGAATAACGCTGCGCCGATGGCAAACATTATCAATCCCATCACAACGGTGACAATGAACGGAATAAACAAATCAGATGTCGGTTGGTGATTCAAAGCAATGCTCCAGGCTTTCATCACCCATCCTTGCGGCGTGAAGTTGGCGAGCATCGTGAATGCCGCCGGCATGTTTGGCACCATGGCGGTGAAGAGTCCGCCAAGCATTCCCAATCCAGTTAATGCGCCGCCAAGGACAGGACCAGCCTGCCTGCTATTTTTCATGAAGGCAATTAGCAAAACGCCCAGCCCGCTTGCGGCCACAACCTGACCTGTCAACGCCAACGCGACGTTCAACGGCGCGCCCCAATGTACGCCAAACGCAAAATGCGAGGCAATCATCAAGACGAGCCCTTGCAAGGTTACAGTTAGAAACACGGCAAGGAATTTACCCGTCATGATGAATGTTTGATTCGTCGGCGTTGTGAATAGACGCGCCAGAGTACCCTCCTCTTCTTCATGCAGGATGGACATCATCGCATACGCGCCCGTATAGAAAGCAAAGAAAATCATCATGCCCGTCATGATGGCTCCCATGATGGATTGCATGGGATTGACAGCGCTGCTTTGTTCGCTCGACGGCGTGGTTACCTTCAACGCGGCCCGATCTGGATAGTGAAAGAGATTGCGTTGAAAGTCCACGTACCAGGTTTCGTATTCTTGCAAAAGATTTGGAATTTGCGCGGGATCGGGTGAAACGCCGTTTGCCTGTTCGCGTTCGGTGATGGTGCGCAAAACAATTCCGCCGCCTGATACGCCATCCAACACGGATTGGATCATGTCATGCACAATGTTTGGCGTGACGGTCAAAGTTGGGTCCTGCACGATGAGGATGGGCGGAACATTCTTGTTGTTCATCAGCTGATTCGTAAAATCGGGAGGAATGATCACTGCCATGCCAATCGTTTGATTGTTCACCGCGGTGCGGGCGGAGGCTTCGTCTGTGTAATCAAGCGCCGTAATCCACGATTTGACGCTGTCATCATGGAACATGTCATGGATGGTTTGACCAATGCTCGAGGGCATCGCGGAATTGGCGGGAAGCGCGTCGAGG
>JBHORD010000059.1:0-47985 GCA_042408355.1 Anaerolineales bacterium | reverse complement strand
CCAGGCGCGTTCGATGATTGAGTCGAGCAAGACTTGCAGGTCGGTTTGCGAAGCAAGTTCGGTGGCAGTCTGATACAACGCTTCGAATTCGTCAGCGCGGCGCTGAGTCTGCTCAAACAGGCGTGAATTTTCGATCACCTGGGCGGCAGACGAGGCGAAGATGGTCAACAGGTTAAGATCCTGTTCGGTAAAAGCGTTCGGCCTCGACGCATTATCGAGCGCAATCACGCCGATGATTTCATTCTTTACAAGGAGCGGAGCGACAATGGCGCTTTGAATCAGATTGACTTCGGGAATCAGGGAATCGAAGGGAATTTTGTAATCCGCTCTGGAATCGCGTATCAGAAGTGGGCGCTTCTCATGGAAAGCCCGGCCGGCGTAACCCTGTCTGTCGTCGAAGGAAAATTCATTCAGGCGCGCATCTGTATAGCCGATCTGGGCGCGAACACGCAAATGTCCATTGGCGCCCTCCTTCAAGAGAATCGTTCCTTTCTCTGCTCCGGAAATGGCCTGTATGGCCGCCTGCAAAATATTCTCCAGCAGAGGGCGCAATTCCAATGTTCCGGTCAGAGCCTGGCTGGCGCGGTTGAGGGATTCGAGTTGATTGATGCGATGATTTACCTGATTATATAAGCGCGCATTCTCAATTGCCACCGCCGCCTGTGATGCCAGCATTTCAAGAAGGATTCCATCCTCCATGGTATACTGCCCGGGCCGATAACTTTGGACCGACATGGCGCCAAATACTTTCTCGCCGGATCGCAGGGGCACCGCCAAAATCGAACGGGTGCCTCCGTCGCTTGCTCCCGAGTAGCGGATCCGTTCGATGCCGATTGCCTCGTTGTAATCATTGAGAAGGAGCGTTTGCTCCGTCTCGATCACACGGCCTGCAATCCCTTTGCCAAGCGGGAAGCTGATCACCGGCCAGCGTTCATTGCGATCCATCGCGAAAACGCCGTCTATTTGATTCTCGGACTCATTGACCAGGGCAATCGTAAACATATCCGTCGGCAGTAGGCGGAGAGCCGCCTGATAAATGGCGTTATACAATTGTTCCGAATCCTGGCTGAGCCGCACAATATCCTGCCCCGCTTTATACAAAATTGAACGACGTTCCGCCGCGCTCAATGCCTCTTGATATAAGCGCGCATTCTGAATGGCGATGGCGGCCTGGGAGGCAAGCATCTCCAACGCAATGCGGTCTTCGTTGGTGTAAACGTCGGGATCATAACTTTGCGCTGAGATGACGCCGATGATCTTTCCGCCGACCCGCATCGGCACCGCCAGAATCGAGCGGACCTTTTCCTCGGAGCCAAAATGAACTGCATCCACATCTATTTTGAGATCATCGGCGATCAGGATGGTCTCGCCGCTGTTGATCACCTTACTGGAGAAACCTTTTCCAAATGGAATGCGCATCGAAGGACTCCGTCCGAGGCGGTCGAATAAATAAACTCCTTCGATCTCGTTACGTTCCTCATCCAAAAGAGTTATCGCAAACGCTTCGACAGGCATCAAGCGGGAGGCGGCGCGGTGGATTGAAGCATAGACCTGCTCCACATCCTGCCCAAGGAGCGATATTTCCTGTCCGACCTCATGCAAGACGGATCGGCGGTCTGCCGCCAATACGGCCTCATTATAGAGGCGGGAATTTTCGATGGCCGCGGCCGCCTGACTGGCAATCCCCATTGCTATACGGCTGTCGGCTTCCGTATATGCGTTAGCGGTCAGACTGTCGAAGGTAATACATCCGATGACTTCGCCGCGCGCAATCAACGGCACAGCCATCCAGCCTAAAACAGGCGCGTTGTTTCCCCAGTTCTTGAAACGCGCGTCCGCAGAAGCATTGGAGAGAATCATGGGACGCCCGCTCTTGAGAATCTGCTCGAAGATTTCATCACTGGCGGGAAACGTGTGGCCGATCACCTCTTCGGGAACAGTCAATCCCTTCGCCGCCATCGCCCGCAAATGCTCGCGTTCTTTTATAAAAATCGTGGAGCTGTGATACGGAATCACATCTGCCAGCGCCTCCAGCAATTCGTTCAGAATCTTCTCAAGATCGAGGCTGGACGAAAGAGCCATCGCGGCCTGTCTCATGGCTTCTGCATCACGGCGGCGGCGCTGTTCGGACGCGAAGAGACGCGCATTCTCCAAAGCATTCGCCGCCTGCGAGGCCAGCGTAGTCAGAAAACGTTCATCTGCTTCATGAAAAGCTTCCCGCTGGCTGCTTTCGACGCTGATGCACCCCAGCACGCGTCCGCCCGCCCGAATGGGGACATATAATCCAGATCGCATGCCGGCAAATATCGGATCATATCGTGGGTCGTCTTCCAAATTGCCGCTGTTGACAATGCGGCCGTTTTTGATCACCCAGCCCGCCATCCCCTCGCCGGCGCGGGGACGTGCATTGTCCGCGATCTGGCGATCCTTATCGGACGATTGCTCCAAGAGGTCGCTTTCGCCGCAAGCCAGCAATTCCACCTCGCCGCTCTCTTCACGCCGGATGTGAACGGCGACGTGACGCCAGTTGAGTCGCTCCGAGAGAATCTGAACGATCTTCCCGCCGATCTCGCTGGGATCAATGAACCGATTGAGCGTCAGTCCGCTTTCAGCCAAGGCCTCCAGCTCCTCAAGGCGGCGCTGGACCTGCTGTTCGGCTTGTTTTTGCGGAGTAATATCGCGTGCCACCCATACAACGGTGTTTTCCGTGAGCGGGGCTACCACACCGGAAAACCAGGTGATTTGATCTCGAATCAACAACGCATATTCGAATCTCACCGGCTTGCGCGTCTGCAATGCCTGCTGAATATAGCCGACAAACTCGTCCGCTTTTTGCCTTGAAAAAACATCGTGCACTCGTTTGCCCAGCAAACTCTCCGCCGGCATATACAGCAAGTCTGGATGAGTCGGCGCGATCCTCAGATAGCGGCCATATTTATCCAGCACGAGAATGACATCTGGAATGGCGTTCAGCAATGCCTGCAACTCAGCTTGCGATTCGCGTAAATCTTCCTCGGCTCGTTTGCGCTGGGTAATATCGGTGAATGTGCCTTCATAAAAAAGAAGGCGGCCTTTTGAATCTCGAATGGCGTGGGAATTTTCCAGAACGACGAGGAGGCCTCCATCGGCGCGCTTTAACTCGAGTTCATGATTGCGGACCTCGCCGTTCTCTTCCAGGCGGGCAAGATTGCGCTCCCAATTTTCGGGATGCGCATAAAGTTCCCGAATGTTGAGCGCCAATAACTGCTCTTGATTTTGATAGCCCAGCATGTGAATCAAAGCCGGATTGATAGAGAGCAGTTTCCCGTCCGGTGCGGTTCGGAAGATTCCGTCCAGCGCGCTGTTGACCAGACTGCGATACATGGTCTCGGAGAAACGCAGCGATTCTTCAACCTGCTTTTTTTCGGTAATATCAACCAGGGAAATCAGCGCCTTCGAATGCGAGTCCGTCTCCGAAGGAATTTCGGTCCATCGGAAAAAGAAGAATTTCTTCCTGCCTTTGAGAGTGCGACCTACGGTTTCACCTTCATATGTTTTGGCTCCGCCGGCGACGGCGATCAGCTCGCGTTTGAAATAGGGCCGCGCTTCATCCCCCATCAAACCGTCAATGCCTCCGAGCAATTGCTCTTTTCGATCCGCGTCGAAAACAGGAAGCGATGCCCGATTAACATTCAACACTTTAATTAAAGAGGCGCAGTAAGAAATCTCCTCGGGATGCCGCTCGAAATATTCGTCGAAATCCAGAACGCCATGAGAGCGCAGATCTTCAAGATATTGTTTGAGCTCGGTGAAATCCTCTTCCCAAATGCAAATCGGCGATTCTTCGAAGAGCCGGCGGTAACGATTCTCGCTTTCGATCATTTCCGTTTCGGCGCGGCGGCGATCCGTAATATCTTCCACCGTGCCTTCGTAATACAGGATGTTTCCCTTTTCATCTTTGACGGTACGCGCGCTCTCGCGCACATAAATACTGTCGCCCTGCTTGGTGATCCATTCGGCTTCCAAGCCGATCACCCGCCCATCACGTTCGATGCGTTCCTTGAATTCTTTGCGCGAATATTTTGCCTCGTAGTCGCTTTCCTCCAGATTCCGGCGGGACAATTCCTCAAAAGAATCAAAGCCCAGCATCCTTACAAGCGCCGGATTGGCCATGAGGATTTGACCGTCGGGTGTGGTGCGGTAAAAACCGATCGTTGTATTCTCGAACAACGTGCGGAATCGTTCTTCGCTTTCCTGCAATGCTTCTTCCATCTCCACGCGTTTGGTAATATCATACGCAACGCCGCGAACAACACCGTCGGCGCGCAGTGTATTTCGATATTCCCATATGCGTTTTTCGCCGGAGGCTGTCACAAGCGTCATTTGACCCGAAGCCGAACCGCGCGCTTGTATGACCCTCAGGTAGCGGGAGAAAAACGCCCGCTCCTCCGGTAAGAGGAAATCCTGAAGGCATTTCCCGATCAATTCCGCTTCCTTGTATCCGGTGATTCGAATCACCGACGCGTTGACCGAAAGCAGTCTTCCGCTTAAATCATGAGTGCACATCAAAACGTGACTGCTCTCGACAAGGTCGCGGTAACGCTCCTCGCTCTCACGCAGTTTATCTATATCGAAAGTCATTTCAGCCGGGTTTTCATTCGACATCATCGTATCCGCGGCAGGCGGCAGATGAGAATTGATCGAACGTTCCGCATCCTTGTCCTGCCGTCGTTTGCGAAGCACTTCGTCCTGCATTGTCATTAACACAACCTCATGACCGTCGAACATCCGCCTTTGGTTCTTCACCCGCACCCAAACGGGCGAACCGTCTTTCTTGAGCAGAGGCATTTTCCCCGCCTTCAAAAGGGATTGTCTTTCCGTTTGTTCCAGAACATGCCGTTGCGCGAGAATATCGGTCAACCGCATTCCAAGCAATTCGCGGCGCGAATATCCATACTGCTCAACGGCCGCTTCATTGACATCCAAAAAATAAAACGTTTCGGCATCGTACATCCACGCGGGAAGCGGGTTGTCGTGAATGAGCGGATCTGACTTCGAATCTCTTTTGCGTCTCCTCGTATTGGAAATGATTTTCATTCTTGCCTGATTCGCCGCCCGCTTGTCTTCGGGCGCATTCGAACAAATTCATTGTACCCGCGATAGTTCAGGGTTTCCTTTGCGCCGGCTTTCAATTTCATTCCAAAAATGATAGCCGTTTTGACTCTGCTATAATTTGTTCCATGATTTTAGTTACGGGCGCAACAGGTTTTATCGGGCGCGTGCTGATTCGTCAATTATTCGAAGCCGGCCGCGATGTCCGCGTGTTGATTCGTCCCTCGCGGCGCTCGCCGAGGCTTCCGAAAGGCGTGCCGGTGGAGGTGGCGGTGGTCAGTCTTTCAGATGAACGCGCCATCGGCGCAGCGCTCAAAGGCGTGGATGCGATCTTCCACCTGGCGGGCGCTGAGGCGCAAGGACGCAACGCAAATCTGCTGGCGGTGGATATCAAAGGCACGGAAAATCTGGCGCGCGTCGCCGCCGAGGCGGGCGTCAAACGCATGATCTATCTCAGCCACATCGGAGCCAGCCGTTCTTCGGGCTATCCCGTTTTCAAAGCCAAGGGCATTGCCGAAGAGCATATTCGCCGTTCGGGTGTCCCGCATACGATCCTGCGGACTTCAATCGTGTTCGGCCCGGGGGACCACTTCACCACCAGCCTGGCGCGCCTTCTTCAAACGACGCCGTTTTTCTTTCCGCTTCCCGGCGGAACGCGGACGGTCATCCAGCCGCTGTGGGTGGAGGATCTGGTTACGGCTTTGATTTGGTCCCTCGATAACAATGAGACCGTCAATCAAACCTATGAGGTTGGCGGAAGCGAATACTTCACCGTTCGGCAGGTGATAGAGACGCTCATGCAGGTGACGCAAAGGCCGCACATTCTTTATGAACTGCATCCTGTGATGATGCGCGCCCTCATCGTGACGCTCGAAACTTTCATCCCGAATTATCCAATCTCTTCCTTCTGGCTCGATTACATTGCCATCAGCCGCACCTGCCCCGTAGACAACATGCCGCGCACCTTCGGTTTGATGCCGGCGCGCTTTGCGTATCGGCTCGATTATCTCAAGCGGACGCCCTGGTATTCCGCCGCGTGGAGAAACGCGGCAAGGCGAATCTCTCAAACCACCGACCGATTTTTGGAATCGGTGCGGACCTTCAGACTGTGACCACGACATCCTGGACCATCCGTCTTTTGGAAACCGCCGAAGAAATGTCGGCAGTGGAAGAACTTCAACGCCGGGTCTGGCCCGGCAGTGAAACGGACGTGGTGCCGGCGCATTTGCTCATCACAGCCGTGCACAACGGCGGCATCGTTTTAGGGGCAATCGCCAATGAAGAAATCGTCGGTTTCGTGTTTGGATTCCCGGGACTCGAGTTTACGCCCGATGGTCCGCGCCCGAAACATTGTTCCCATATGGCGGGCGTCCTCCCCGATTACCGCGATAGCGGAATCGGTTTCGCCCTCAAACGGGCGCAATGGCAGGTTGTGCGCCATCAGGGACTCGATCACGTCACATGGACATACGACCCATTATTGAGCCGCAATGCGTATCTCAATATCGCGCGGCTCGGAGCAGTGTGCTCCACTTATCGCCGTTCGGAATACGGCGACATGCGCGACGGATTGAACGCAGGTTTACCGTCCGACCGCTTTCAAGTAGACTGGTGGATCAACACGAAACGCGTCGAACGCAGATTGAGCAAACGCGCGCGTCCAACGTTGAAGCTAAACCATCTCCTGCGCGTCGGCGTACACCCGCTGTACACGCTTCAAACCGGCCCCGGCAATCTGGCGCACCCGCCCGAGCAAATTCCATCGCTGAATACGCAATTGATAGCCGCCGAAATCCCTTCCGATTTCATGACGTTGAAATCGGCTGATTTTGCGCTGGCGCGTGACTGGCGCTTTTTCTCGCGCGAATTTTTCGAGACGGCTTTTGCAAAAGGGTATATCGTCACCGATTTTGTTTTCGACAAAAGCGGAAGCGCGCCGCGCAGTTTTTACATCCTTACCGACGGCGAAAGCACATTGGACTCTTCAGGATGAATCACCCCGATCTCGAAAACTGGTGGGCGGTGCAAGCCATGATTGCTTCATACAATCATGTTTATCAAGTCGTGTACAAAACGGCTTATGAGACACGCGGCATCATTGGCGTATCCATCTACGGCGACGCGCCGATTGCGCCTTATCAACTCGAGTTCCTCGCCCTGACCTCCAACCCAAAGGATGTGGTCGAGGCGATTCGTTCCTATCCGAAAGACGGACAAAATTATGTGCTGGACATCTTTCACGAGAAACCGACCGCGCGCGGACTGAAGACCGATTACATCCTTGCCGGCTATGAATTTGTCCGCACGGGACCCATTCTGGGGCTACAGCTTCCGACACGAATTCGATCTAATCTGGATTGCATCCGCAAAGCCGCGACAGTTCATGAAGCGCTGCGAGTCAATCAAGCGCTTGCGGCGGAAAACGAGCGTTTGCCGTTGAGGGGCTTGCGCGGCAGGCATATCCACAACTTCTACGCCGAAGTGGATGGTCAGGCGGTGGGCTGGGCGCAACTTGTAACGGTATATCCAAATGTGGGATACCTGAATCAAGTTTATGTAATGAACGCGTTTCGCAATCGCGGCATCGGGCGGGCGCTGGTGGAACGCGCTCATCTTCATTGCATGCGCAGTAAACTGGAACACATGGTGCTGATCCCGTCAGATATGGCTTTGCAAATGTACCGCCGGTTGGGCTATCGTCCGCTGGCGTATTTCACCGCCTTCCGCCCCCGAGATGAAGAATGATGCAAGCATCTTTCTTCCAACGCGCCCTCCGCAAAATCGGCAAAACCATCAATTCTCTTTTCTTCCTCGATCAATGGGTCATCATGACGGCGCAGGGCGCGGCTTACGACGCACTGCAATGGCCGGCGTTCAAGCCTCTGATTCCAGAAAAAGACCGCTATTGGGCCGATCCGTTCGTGATGCAAAAAGATGATCTTTATTACGTTTTCGCCGAAGAAAAAATCTATGCCGCCGGCCGCGGACACATCGTTTGTTTGACGTTAGATCAGCAGGGAAATACGTTGGCGCATCAAGTCGTTCTCGAACGGCCCTACCATCTTTCGTATCCGTTCGTGTTCGAATACAGGAATGAAATCTACATGCTGCCCGAATCGGCGCAAAGCCGAAACATCGAGTTATATCGTTGCGCAAGATTTCCAAACGAATGGCAATTCGTCATGAACTTGATGACAGATATCTATGCCGTAGACGCCACATTGCTGGAGCATAACCAAAAATGGTGGATGTTTGCGAATGTAAAAGAAACAGGCGGTTCAAGTCTTGATGCGTTGCATCTGTTTTATGCGGACGATCTGCTGAGCGTCAAGTGGACGCCGCATCCCCGGAATCCAGTGGTCAAAGATATCCGCTCGGCGCGGCCGGCCGGCCGTATCTTTGCGCGGGACGGAAAGTTGATCCGCCCTTCGCAGGATTCCTCACGCCGATACGGCTACGCGCTGAAGTTCAATCGCATCGCAAAACTCAACGAGCGCGAATATGAAGAAGTCCTTGAGACGAGTTTCCTGCCGCGTGACGGAAAAATCATAGCGGCGCACACATTCAATCAAGCGGATCATTTGACGGTCATTGATGCAATCATCAGAAGGCGGAAATAAACAAATGCCCGCGCTTCGCCCAACTTAAGGCGGGCGTTTTACCCTCCGCGCGCGGTGAAGAACGTCTCGAGCAGAATGGACGGATAGCCGTTTTGCTGTAAAAAATCGCCCGTGTTTTGGAAAACATAAAGCCTGTGATTTTCTCGAACAAAGAAAAACACAGGCCTTAGAACCGTTCTGCGCGGCCCAGTGGATGACCGTGATGGAAAAATCCTTCTCTTTCTTTGCGCCGGATTTGCCCATGGCCAGTCCCGTCTCGCAACCCGGCTGGACTCATACAGCCGCACAGCCTCCACTTTGAATTCGGGTGTGTACTTCCTTCGTTCCTTTTGCTCGCTCATCGTTCTGCCTCCAAATTAAGTGTACTTTGTCTTTTCCTCCTGTCCACTTAATCGGGGCAAGCTCAGTTCCTCGCTCAAAGAAAAGCGCGGCTTCGTGGGCAGGATTAAAATCCCTGCTCAGTGCATGGAAGCCCTGTGGGCTTTCATGAATTGAGACGGAGATTCCGCGAAGCACTCTGCGGGCCAATCCCCGGCAAAAATAAAATGATAATCACGCTTAACATTCATCTTCACCTTCCTGCCTGTTCCTCACTCAAAGAAAAACGCGGGTTATTGAGCAGGATTGAAATCCCTGTCTGGTAACAGAAACAAATCAACATTCGCAAATCGGTGATTGACATCGCACCCGTTTTTCTGCTAAACTATACGCAAAGGCTACACGCTATAAATTTGACCTCAAGGAGGCGCCATGCCTTCAAAAGATTCCGCTCATATCACTGCACAGACTGCGCTTATCCCCGCGCTCAAAGCCTGGGAATTGTTCCTTTACGATCAGGGACGCTCACCCAACACGGTCAAAGCGTTTTTGTCCGATGTGCGATTGCTGACCCAATTCCTGCCTCCCGACCGCGTGATCGGCGCCATCACAACCAGGGACCTCAACCGTTTTTTCGAATGGATGGAAAAAGAGCGCGGCGTTTCGTGCAGTCCAAAGACTCTGGCGCGGCGCATCACCGCGACCAAATCATTCTTCAGGTGGCTCAGTCAATACGGCGTGCTCGTCACGGACCCGGCCGAGAAAGTTGTACAACGCTCCGCGATCAGCCCACTGCCGCAGGTGTTGAGCGACGAAGAAGTCAACGCCGCGCTGACCGCGGCAGACCGTCATCGCCGCGCGCAAAAACCGGATGCGCGTCCGTTCGCGCTTTTGCATCTTCTGCTGACGACCGCAATCAAGAAAAGCGAATGCCTCGGCATTCACCTTAATCATATTGATCTCGACGCGCCGGACGGTCCTTATGTTTTCATCCGATATTCAAGTCCGGCAAACCGTTACAAGGAACGCAAACTTCCATTGACCGAAGACTGGATTCCCGCTTATCAGGAATATCTTGCGCAATATCAACCCACCGATCAGCTCTTTCCGTGGTCGCCGCGCCGGCTGGAATATCTGCTGGAAGACATCGGCGAAGAAGCGGGATTGAACAAACATCTTTCATTTGACATGTGCCGCTGGACGTGCATCCTGCGCGATTTTCGATCGGGCATGGAACCGGATAAGGTCCGGCAGAAGATGGGCGTCTCGAAAATTCAATGGCGCGAGATTCATTTCAAATTGCGTCAGCTCAGTGAGGGCTGAACATTCTATCGCTCCAAGGCGGCGTCTCGCCGCGCGGACAACGGCATGAGCGATAAGCGCTGAAAAAAACAGGCCGTATGCCGAACGTTGTGCAAATTCGTACTGCGAGATTACCCTCGCGCCGCCTTTACACAAAAATCGAGGTGCGATCCAAAAACATCGCGCCGGAAATTCGGGGCGGCGTTTTTTTACACGGCCTTTTCCGGCGGCGGCGTCAGAGCGAAATAGACAATGCGCCGCGAGGTTTGACTCAGTTTGAACGCCTCGGCGGGACGATAACCCGGCACCCAAATCACAATATCGCCTGAGCACAATAGCGGCCAACGATCACGGGCGCGCTTCGGCAACTTGACGTTGGTAAAGAAGTCCGATAATTTCTGCGAATGACCCTTCATGCCAAGCGGCTCGAACAGATCGCCCGGCTGTCTCACGCGCAGTTCCAAGCGATCGGGCAAATCTTCCGCGTCCAGCCAGACTTGAAAGCGGTCGTTGTTCCGAATGGACTGCTCCCACGCCAAAGCCGGAAGCCGCCATTTTTCCGAGGAGAACCGCCAGCCGCCAGAAATCGTCACATGGCCCGGCAGGGAAAGCTCGATCGAATCTTGTTGCGCGGGCATTTGGGGCCAGCGGTCAAAAGGCAATTGCGCGTCAGGCTTGGCAATGTATAACGCCTCGCCTTCGCGGAAAAGCGCCAGACCGCCCGTCAAGTCCATGCGCACGCGCGCAGGATCCGCTATAAAAGCCACCGCACGTTCAAGGACGGCATACACCGTTTCCTGTCCGGGAATGAGGCGTTCCACCGCGCGCCGAATCAGATTCCGTTGAAGCCCGGATGAACGCGTCGAGAGGGTAGATAAATCCAACATGATGTAATCGTCGGCTTCCTGAATGGCGCATTTCTTCCACCAGGCCTCCACCGTTTCGGTGAGAACGGCATGATCGGAGGAAAGCGATTGAACGGAACGCCAGACCGCTTCGCGAAAACGCGGATTGTACGTTTCGAGGGTTGGGATCAGCGCATGTCGCAGGCGATTGCGGAGGAAATTAAACGAATCGTTGCTCGGATCGTAAAGCGGACTCAGGCCATGCGAGGCGCAATAAATGACGGTTTCTTCGCGCCACACATCGAGCAGAGGGCGAACGATTGGAATTTCGGAATCGAACGCGGAAAGCAGGGTGCGGTACGTCATGCCTTTGAGTCCGGTCAAGCCCGCGCCGCGGATAAAGTGCATCAGCACGGTCTCGACTTGATCATCCGCCGTATGCGCGACCGCCACGGCTTGAGCCTTGAGGCGGCGCGCCTGCTTGAACAGAAATTGATAACGAAGGTTGCGGGCCGCCTCTTCAATGGAAAGGTTGCTGGCGTGCGCGTGTGTGCGGACATCTTCACTGCCGACCACGCAGGGAATCATGAAACGGGAAGCCGTCTTCTCGACTGCGTTGGCTTCGACGTCCGACTCCGCTCTTAATTTATGATTGAAGTGCGCGACGATAATGCGATAGCCGGCAGTGCGCAAAACATCCATAAGACACATGCTATCGGGTCCGCCCGAGACGCCGACGACGATCGGCTTTTTGGGATCGAGGCTGCATTGATCGCGCAGAACGGAGGAAATTTTTTCGAGCATGATCCCAATTAAACCACAGAGACTTAAAAACTGATATTACGCAGTTTCACCGCCGCGCGGCGTTCATGTCGTCTGAAAATGCGGCATAAATCCCGCGCTGCTGCGCAGGGCAGGTTAAAAAGATTCGATCCCACCGTTTTAACGGGAAAACTTCAACCACAAAGCCTTGTGCTGAGCGTGGCGCAGTGACGCAAAGGCCGCCGAGGAAAACCGCCCTAAAATTCGGGCATTTTCGCCTTTGTGTACTTTCGACGCGGCTTCGCGGTCAGGCTCTTCTCCATTAATTACGGAAGAGCCAGAGATTCAAAGCGATGCGATTGGCGACGTCTCTTAAACCTGATATAGTTCCACCAAAACGCCGCCTGCGGATTCGGGGTGAACGAACGCATATCGTTTACCGCCGGCGGCGGTGCGCGGTTCTTCGTTGATAAGGCGGATTCCCTTCGACTTGAGCCGAGCAAGCATGGCGTCAATATCGTCCACTTCGAGGCAAATATGATGCATGCCCGGTCCGCGTTTCGCCAGGTATTTTGCAATGCCTGAATCATCGCTGGTGGGCTTGACCAATTCCACTTCTGCGCCAGCCAGCGGAAGGAAAGCCACTTGAGATTTTTCGGCAGGAACATCGCGCAGTTCATGCAATTCGATGCCAAGCGCGTCGCGCCAAAACGCAAGCGACTTTTCCATATCGTCCACAACGACTGCAACGTGATTGATGGCTTTGACCGGTGACATGATTTCTCCGTGAGGGGGAAGTTTGAAGGTTCGAGTTAAGAAGTTTGAACGCCGGGAAGTTTCAAGCCGATTCTCTACATTCTGCTTTCTATCAAATCCATGTATGCGCCCTCGATCAAATCGCTTGACTCAATGCCGAGTTTACGCATCAACTCATGGGCGACGGCTTGACCGTCCGCGTCGGATTGATCGGCGCGCATCACGACTTCCAACTCCAGGAACTGACCCAGACCCTCGACATCGTCCAGATGAAGGCGGGTTTGTCCGACCATGTAAAGGTAACGCGTCTTGCGGACAACGCCGCGCACGCCGTAAGCCAGCGCAAGCGTCTTCTTCAAATTCTCAGGGTCGCTCGTTTGATAAATGTAATAATCCGAACGCTTGGGGCCATTCTGGTCGGGACGCATGTAATAGATCAGTTGTCCGCGGTCGGGCGCGAGGACGCGCAGTTTGAGTCGTCCCTGCGGCGTGACGAAGAAGGTGTCTTCCTGGGGAATCACCTCCAGCGGCGAATCGCTCAGGGATTCGGCGCGCCGCTTCAGGTCCGGAAAGTCTCGAACGCGGGCTTTGATCTCGATGTTGGCTGGCATTCGTTAATGGACCTCCAGGGCGTTATCCATCGCGGCGCGTCTCGATTCAAAAATCGCATCCGGCGCGACGCGAACGTATTCCGGCTCCTGTCCGAAGAGACCGGAAATCAAATGATAGATGGCGTACAGTTCAAGAGAGAATGGCAGATAACCGCCATAACCAAGCAGAGGCATTTCGAAGACATGCAGCCAGCCGCCCCATGCGACGTGATAAATCCATTTCGGGTATGAATAAAAATTCCACATCTCCCAAAAGAAGGCGGTGAGCAAAACGCCCAGCCAGAGCGAGAGCACCGGACGCCAATCGCCGTCTTGCGTCCAATCGGCGAGCGAACGATGTCTCAGCCAGATATTGAGCGGCTCGAAGATGAAATACGGCGAAAGCCAGATGAACGGGAAAAAGATTTGCGGCCAAACAAGCATCAATGCCAATGTGATCCAACCCAATGCGAAGAACGCCAGGGTTGTAGCCCGGTCTTTGCGGATGATCGGGCCGCGCCCCAGGCGTTTGACAAAATCGAAACTGGCCATCAACTCCGCACTGCCAAAGACCGCCGGGATAACGGTGGTGAAGCTGAGCGTCGTCCAAAATGCGTAGGACAAAGGAGAAAAGTTCTCCGCGCCGATATACGTCCAGTTCCGCGTGCGCAGGTTGAGCGCTTCGAACAGCCACCAGACCGGCGCAGAAATGATGAACAAGCCGACATATTTTCGCAGGCTCCGCGTCAACAACGACGTGCCGGTTCGATAATAGACGAGCGCGTCAATCGTCAGGCAATAACCCAGCCACATCGGGAAGAAAGCCCAATATGTGCGGAGTCCGCTCCATGTCCAATTGATGATCCAAAAGATAATGGCGAGGGCAATGCCAAGCCAGCCGTGAAGTGGAAATCGTTTTTTCATCTTCATCAATAGATAAATGGGATGAAGCGTTTGGTGCGCTTCATGTAGTCTCGATATGGCTGGCCCAGAGCGTTGACCAGCGCATTCTCCTCAACCCGCACGCGATAGCTGTATCCAAGAAATGGGATGAGCAAAACGAAAATCAGACTCAGCCAGTTTGCAAATGTGAGTCCCACGCCCAAAACTGTGATCAGCGCGCCGGAATAGGACGGATGGCGGACCCAGCGATACGGGCCGGATTCAACGACGGTCTGCCCCGGCTGGATAGCGACGCGCGTGGTGAAATATTTTCCAAGCACACGGATCGAATATTGACGGAAGAGAACGCCCGTCAACATCAAAACAATGCCGAGCCAGAAGAGCAAAGTGCGATGCCAGGGAATGGCAAACTGTCTTCCGGCAAACGCAAAAATGTATCCCGCGAAAATACCAAGCCAGATGCCAAGCATCAACACCAGACCCGAACGGCGGTCATTGGTTTGCGCGCCCGGCGCGCTTCGACGCCGAAGTGCGAGATACAGTTCGGGGATCATCCAGATCACATAGCCGGCATCGAGGGCCAATTGATCCAAACGATTGGTCGCGATCAACGGAGGCATACGCCGTAAAACTCCTTTGGCAAGGTTGTATCATCCGGTAAGGGCGGGCCGCGGCCCGCCCTGCAATCAACCTTCCACAGACATAAATCCCAGCAAGCCCCATAGTCCGCGCATCATGCCGTGAGCAAAATCCGGTTTCAAAAATTGATTCGGACAGGAGCCGGGGATGACGCGGATGCCGTTGGCGCGGCACAACGCCACCGCATCCGGCGAGACGCTGGTCATGCCCGCGGCCAAACCGGGTTTGGTGCCCATCATACAATGCATCCAAACATGTTTGATTCCCAAATCCACACACTGGCGAACGATTTCATCCGTCACTTTGGGGCTGGCAAGAATGAAGACCGCATCGGGCTTCTCTGGAATCGATTTGAGATCCGGATAGCACGGCGCGCCGTCAAAGGAGGTGATGTGCGGATTCACAGCAAAGACTTGATAACCCGCATCTTTGAATTTCTTATAGTTCAGATTACAGCCCGTGTCGCGCTTATCCGACACGCCGACAACGGCGATTTTCTTCTGGGCAAGAAAATCTCTTACAAGCAATTCGATTTTGGACATGCGATTCTCCTTTCGTTTGTCCCTTCCCGTAAAACGATGGCGTTACGCCTCGATGACCGCCCACTGGTCGCGTCCATTTGCCTTGGCCAGATAAAGAGCCTGGTCCGCGCGGCGCAGCAGTTGTTCCCAATTTTCTTCGCGGATGCGATATTGCGCAATCCCAATGCTGATCGTTATATGAATGACGCGTGCGCCGGAGACAATCGGCGTGGAACGCACCTGCTCGCACAAGCGGGCGGCCTGTTCGCTGGCGGCCTTGAGCGTGCTGTTCGGCAGGAGCATGAGGAACTCTTCGCCGCCATAACGCCCGACCAAATCCGGCTGTCGAATATGTTCGCGCAGTTGCATAGCGACAAAGCGCAAGACATCATCGCCCACCGAATGACCATAGGTATCGTTGATCAATTTGAAATGATCGAAATCCAGCATGGAAACGGAAAGCGGCGTGTTGTAACGGTCAGAGAATGTCACCTGACGCTGCAAGTCGGCCACGATTTGCTTGCGGTTCGGGAGAAAAGTCAACGCGTCGGTATGAGAGACTTCGTCGGCTTGTGCAATGACCGCTTTGAGTTCCATCTCTTTTCTCTCCAGCGTACGCAGAGTCTCGCGCAGTTCAGCGTTGACGCGCTGAAAGTTTTCAATCAAACGCTGATATTTTTCCGGAAGATCGAAGGCGGTAAACACCGGCTCGCCGAAGAAGAGAACGCGGCCGTCTGAAAGAGGGACAAGGAGACAGGCGAAACGGCGCGGCTGATTCTCAAGCCCGAAATCCAATTGATCTTGAACCTGTTTGTGCGTATGGCGCGTCTCGTCCAGCATCCGCTCAAAATCCGGACGCGAAGCGGGCGTGAGGAATTCGCGCAAGTCGTCCGCGTCCGACAAAGTCCGTTGAAGGGCGTCGAAGGCGGCATTCGATGAAATCCGCTTTCCGCCGGGGCTTAAAACGACCACCAGCGAACGCGTCGATTCCAAAAACGACTCAAGCCCGTATTGCGCCACCAGCGCAAGCAATTCTTTTTCGGCTTTGGTTTTAGATGCCAATCCGCCTCCCGGCATTAAAACAACACGTCGAATTCATCTTTTCAATTCTACTCCGTAAAAAGCATTTTGCGGCAGACGGGGCGCTTCGTTTTCCCTTGACGGTATAATAACAGCAATTCCTTCCCAAGAGCAGACATGCGTAAATACTTATACTTCACCGTCTTCGTCTCCGGCATGACCACACTGGCCGCGGAGCTTTCGGCTTCGCGTTTGATCGGTAATGTGTTTGGGACAAGCAACCTCGTGTGGGCCAGCATCATCGGACTCATTCTGATCTATCTCACGCTGGGATATTTCCTCGGCGGTCGCTGGGCGGACCGTTGGCCGGACTCGGCCACGATGTACCGCGTCCTCGCCTGGGGCGCGTTCACACTCGGCGTCGTGCCGTATGTTGCCACGCCGGTTTTGCGATTCGCCGCCAGGGCTTTTGAAGGTCTCGATGTCGCGGTATTGCTCGGTTCATTCGTTGCCGTGCTAATTTTGTTCATCGTACCGGTGACGCTGCTCGGAACGATTTCGCCGTTTGCCATCCGTTTGAGCGTGGACGATCCCAAAACATCCGGCGTTACTTCAGGAACAATTTACGCCATTTCCACGCTCGGCTCGTTCATCGGGACATTCCTTCCGGTGCTGGTCACGATTCCAACGATTGGCACGCGACTCACGTTTTTTGTTTTTAGCATCGTTCTCTTGCTCGTGGCGTTATTTGGCATGTGGCAATTTGCAAGCCGCAAAATAATGCTCCAGCATATTTGGATGCCGTTGATTTTGATTGTCATCGCGATTCTGGCCAGCAATCAAAACCTGAAAGATTCAACCGGCCAAATCTATGAGACCGAATCGGCTTATAACTATATTCAAGTGCAAAAGATCAACGGGTACACACTTTTGCGTTTGAACGACGGCGAAGGCGTTCATTCGATTTACAACCCCGACACGTTGAATTATGGCGGACCGTGGGCGCAGTTTCTCGTCGGGCCATTCTTTTATCCAAACGCGGCAACGTCTCAAGTCAAGCGGATGGCGATTGTCGGGCTGGCCGCCGGGACGACCGCGCGCCTGGCAACAGCCGTCTATGGCCCCATCCCGATTGACGGTTATGAGCTTGACCCAAAGATCATTGAAGTTGGGAAAAAATATTTTGACGAGAATCTTCCGAACTTAAATGTCATCATCGGCGATGGACGATGGAATCTCGAACAAAGCCCATATCAATATGACATCATTGCCGTGGACGCGTATCGCCCGCCGTACATTCCTCCGCACATGACCACGCAGGAGTTCTTTCAAATTTGCTATAACCATTTGACAGACAACGGCGTGGTGGCGATCAACGTCGGCAGTGTGCCCGGCGACCGCAGACTTATCAACGGGCTGGCAACCACGATGGCGACCGTCTTTCCGTCCATTCACATTATGGACATTCCCGGCACGTTGAATACGATGATTTTTGCCACCAGACAGCCGACCAAACCGGAAAATTTCGCGGTCAATTTATCTTTGTTATCGCAACGACCTGACACCAATCCCATTCTTTTGAGCACGATGCAAACAACGTTTGCGAATTTAAAACCCGGTTATGAAACCACGCAGGTCTTTACCGACGACCGCGCCCCGATTGAATGGATTGTCAACAGCATGGTCATCCGCTTTGCGTTGAGCGGAGGATTATCAGGGATACAACAGTAACAAGCAATTGTTATTGTTGAACCGGCACTTGAAAAACGAAATGATAATTGGCAATCAAGGGAGGAATGAAGGTTGGCGTCACATTACTCTCCTGAGCATTCAAATATTCGGCGCAGGGGCCCAACGTTACAAGCATATCCACATCCAAAGATTTATATTGGATCGGCGGGTCTAATACATATATGTAGGTCAATTCCACCGGATTTCCCTGTTGACCAGTCAAACGATTCACATCGCGTTCTCCGCCAGAGCCATAGCTTATCGGCTCTTTTATATTCATGTAAGGGTTACATACCAAATCATCAATATTTGCGTTGGAGTCCAAGCCCGTGATCGTCATATCAAACTTGAAGAGTTTTGGATCGGCATATACCCAATTCAGTTTTACGCTCGGTATCGTTTGCGGAGGCTTGGCAAAGACAGTAGGGGTGGCAATAGTGTTATAAACGGTACTTCCTTTTGGAATTGGCGTTTGTACGGGTTGAAGCGCTGGCTTACATGCCATTAAGTTCAGCACGATTGTCAAAGCAATCAGCTTACTTGCTTGTAGGTTCATCAAATTCTCCTTTCACACCGTAAATGGCATCAACCTGCAATCCCGGCAATTAACGCTTTCATTATAGTATGAACTCGTTTCGCCTGCCGCTACGGATTCCCAACGATTGCTATTTGTCCCAAAACGAAATGTTTCGCCTTACAATTAGGGCAAATGAAAAACATAATCATTCTCATTATCTCTTGGCTTATTACGCTTGTCGTTCCTTTTCTCCTCATCGGTTTGGGCATCCGAGTCTTACTTTCGCCAATTTTTCCGAACATCGAATATCGCCTGCCCGATTTCCCTCCCGATGAATATGGTTTCACCACACAAGACCGTCTGCATTGGGGAGTGTACGGAATCAATTATCTGCTCAACAACGCCGATATTTCTTATCTCGCCGATTTGAAATTTCCCGATGGCGCTCCGCTCTTCACCGAACGCGAATTGAGTCACATGCACGATGTCAAGATTGTGACGCAGGGATTTCTCCGCATCTGGTACGCGGATATAGCAATTTTGATTCTGCTTGGGATTTGGGCGTGGCGCGGGAAGTGGCTGCCCGCTTACCGTCAGGGGTTGAAGCGGGGCGGATGGCTCACGCTCGGCATCGCGGTCATCGTCGGCGTCATTGCCACGTTCGGCTCGATGGGCTCCGGCGATGTGTTCTGGGCTTTCTTCTCCGACTTTCACGGCTTGTTCTTTCAAGGCAACTCATGGCTGTTCCTTTATTCCGATACGTTGATCCGTTTGTATCCGCTCAAGTTTTGGGAAGACGCGGTTTTATACATCGGGATCATTTCGGCCCTCGCCGCGGCCGGTCTCGCATTTGGGTTAAAAGCACCTAAACAAAAAACGGAATGAGGCGTCCTTGATGTATAATTCTTTCAACAACAGGAGATGACCATGCCCGACACACTGACATTGGAAAACCGCATCGCACTCGTGACCGGAGCCGGGCGCGGCATCGGACGAGCCATCGCGCTCGAATTCGCCCGCCTCGGCGCAGCGGTGGTTATCAACTACAACAAATCCGCTGAAGCCGCCGAAGCGTTATCTGTTGAAATTAAAGCGGCGGGCGGCAAAGCCGCTGTCTTTCAGGCCGATGTTTCAAACTTTACGCAGGCGCAGAATCTGGTCAAGTTTGCGGCGGACACGTTTGGCGATTTGCACATTCTGGTCAATAACGCCGGCATCACGCGCGATACGTTGATCATGATGATGTCCGAGGAAGATTGGGACGCGGTCATCAACACCAACTTGAAGAGCACGTTCAACTGCTCGAAAGCCGCCGTCAAGCACATGATGCGCAAACGCTACGGACGGATCATCAACATCGCCTCCGTCGCGGGTCAGATGGGCAATCCCGGACAGACAAATTATTCCGCCTCAAAAGCCGGGCAGATCGGATTCACCAAATCGCTGGCGCGTGAAGTTGCCTCGCGCAACATCACAGTCAACGCCATTGCGCCGGGATTTGTGGATACGGAAATTTTGGATGCCATGTCACCCGAGACCCTGGAAGCCATGTTGAAGATGGTTCCGCTCGGACGCAAAGGCAAACCGGAAGAAGTCGCGTATGCCGCGGCGTTCCTCGCTTCGGACCAGGCCGCCTACATCACTGGCCAGGTTCTCGGCGTGGACGGCGGCATGGCGATGATGTAACATTGCAAGGAGAAAGAATGTCAGATGACTACAACCGCCCGCCGGGCAAAACGACCGTCGCTCCCGAAGTGCTGACCACCATTGCGCGCATGGCGGCGCTGGGCGTACCGGGCGTCAAAAGCATGGCGCCGGTTTCCGGCGGCGTGAATCGACTCTTTCGGCGCGGCGCAGACGAAGGCGTGCGAATCATGATTCACGAAAACACCGTGACCGCGGATATTTATCTCATCCTGAAGGAGGATGTCAATATCCGCGAAGTGGGCCGCAACGTTCAACAACAGGTGGCCCGCGCCATCCGGGAAATGGTCGGCATGGATGTGGCGCAGATTGATATTCATATCGAAGACATTGACTACGAGGCGGCTGAGGCCTAACATCTTATGAAGTCACGAACCAGGGCGCGCAGCCTGGCCCTGCAAGCACTTTACGAAATTGACATAGCGAACCATCCTCCGGCCAAAGTGTTAAGTGAGCGGCTGGAGGAGGAATCGCTCTCAGACGATCTGGCCGAATTTGCCCGGCAGATTGTTTTCGGCGTTCTTCCCCTGGCTCATGAACTCGATCAAATCATCGCCAAGTACGCGCCCGAATGGCCGCTCGATCAGATTGCGGCAATTGACCGCAACATCCTGCGCGTGGCGTGCTGGGAATTTGCCGTCAGCGGCGAGACGCCGGTCAAAGTCGCAATCAACGAAGCGGTGGAGCTGGCCAAGATGTACGGTTCCGACAGCGCGCCGCGCTTCGTCAACGGCGTGCTGGGAAGTCTCGCCGAACATCAACACGAGATCGAACAAAGACTCCGCAACATAAATGCATCATTGTTCAGTTCGGAATCTTTGCAATCCAAAGGTTAATGGTATGGAAATCCTTGGCATTGGCCCTGAAGAACTCCTTCTCATCCTCATCATTGCATTGATTCTCCTCGGGCCCAAAGATATGCAGAAAGCCGGACGCACAATCGGCTCATGGCTGCGAAAGATCGTAACGTCCGACGGCTGGAAACTCTTTCAACAGACTTCGCGTGAAATACAGACTTTGCCAAACCGGCTGATGCGCGAAGCGCAAATGGAAGAATTGAAGAACATTGGCAACGACATCAAGAGCGATCTGAAACAAACTGCGGATGCGGTGCGCGAAAGCACCCGCGCCTCCCTGCCGGCGGCGGCCAATCCGCCCAAACCGGCGGATCCCCCCGCGCCTCAAAACGTAATTCTGTCCTCGCCTCCACCGCCATCCACACAACCCGCGGACAAAGACAACAATGCGTAAATTCTTTCGATCCATCTGGCTCATCCTCACATTTCCATTCCGCGCCATCTGGTGGATCATTAACCTTCCGGTCCGCGCCTTTCGCTCGATACGCGCTTTCCTGACCACGGAGCCGGAGGAACATCCGCTTGGCGAAGTGATTTCAGATTTGGTCCGGGATGAACAAGCGCGCAGCATGTTTTGGGAACAGGTCGAGATTTTCCGGGCGCATCTGCTGCGTGCGATGATCGCCATTGCCATCGGCGTGGGCATCACCCTGTACTTTACGCCGAAGATCGTGGATTTCCTCGCTATTCCGATTCATGGGATCGGCACACTCAGAGCCATCGAAGTCACCGAGTCTTTTTCAGTGTACATGAAGGTTACCCTGCTGGGCGGAGTTGCCATCGCGCTGCCTTACGTGGTTTTTGAACTATGGCTTTTCATCGCGCCGGGCCTGAAGCCGCGCGAGCGCATGTTCAGCCTGATCGGAATTCCCCTGGCCACCATCTTTTTTTTGAGCGGGATGGCCTTCACGTATTTCATCCTCCTGCCAGCGGCGTTGCCGTTCTTGCTGAACATGCTCGGCATTCAGGCACAGTTGCGCCCCGATTCGTATTTTTCCTTTGTGACCGGCTTGATGTTTTGGATTGGCGTGATCTTTGAATACCCGCTGGTCGTTTATATACTGACTGCTATGGGGCTGGTCAAGCCGCAGTCGCTGGCGCGCAACTGGCGTATCGCCATGATCATCATCGCCATCATCGCCGCGCTGGGTCCGACGGTGGACGCGCTCAGCATGATCCTGAGCATGCTGCCGATGATTGTCTTATACTTCGTCGGAGTCGCATTAAGCTTCGTCGCTTATCGCGAACGAAAAAGATCGGTCGAACCAAAACCGGCGCAGGAGTCCGCTGAATGAATTGGAAAACCGGAAGGGCGGTCTTCGTTTTTCTATCTGTTTTGACAGCAGCCAGTTTATCCTGCACGATTTCCCTTGTACAACTTCCGAATATTTCGTTTGGGCCCACGCAGGCGCCTGTGCCGGTTACGCCTTCGCCAACGCCTCTGCCGCGCGCACAAACAATCTTTATTGCGATCCTGCCCGAACCATTGACGGCGGGCGAAAGCCTTGCATTAAGCGTGGTGGACGAAGTCACCGGATTGGCGATCAATGCGCAAACATATCCGATGCAGGCAAAGGATACGTTGACCTACACAGCAACGCTGGCTCTGCCTCTCAACGCCGTCGTCAAATATCGTTACGAACGCATCAGCAGTGATAATCCGATTCTTGAAGCCACAACGCTGGGCGACCCGATTCGTTATCGCCTGTATTTCGTTGCAGGGCAGGGCGAAGAGCGCGACATCATCGCAGGCTGGAGCGACAAAAAATACAACCCGCAGACTGGAAATATTCAGGGCCGCGTCTTGAATGCCGACACCGGCGCGCCGATCCCGAATATTCTGGCGGCCGCCGGCGGCGAACAAGCCTTTACCGATTCTGCCGGACGATTCGAATTGGACGCGCTGCCGGTTGGCACGCACATGCTGGTTGCGTACGCCCTCGACGGTTCGTATCAGACGTTCGAGCAAGGCGCAAGCATCGCATCCAACCTGACCACCGCGGTCGAGATCAAAATGAAAGCCGCTCCGCTCGTGCATGTGACGTTCAACGTCGCCGCGCCGAACGACGTGCGCGGAGTCCCGATTCGCATCGCCGGAAATCTGCTCGAGCTTGGCAACACGTTTGCCGATCTCCAGGGCGGATTGAGCGCCGTCGCCGATCGAATGCCGATCATGACCCTCCAACCCGACGGTCATTACACGGCGACCATCAGTTTGCCTGCAGGCGCATACGTCCAATACAAATACACGCTCGGCGATGGATTCTGGAACGCCGAGCATCATGCTGACGGTTCATTCGTACTGCGCGAGATGATCGTCCCGGCGCAGGATATGGTTGTGCAAGATTCGGTTGAAACATGGCAAGCTGGCAGTTCGTCGCCAATCTTATTCGAAGTCACGGTTCCACCTACGACGCCGGTTAGCGACATCATCTACATTCAATTCAATCCATACGGTTGGACAGAACCGATCCCGATGTGGTCCGTCGGAAACAACAAATGGATTTACAAACTTTACAGCCCGCTCAACATGCTGGGGACATTCCATTATCGTTATTGCCGCAATGGCCAATGCGGAAGCGCAGACGACACTGCGACTGCCGGCCTGAACGCGGTTGGTCGTCAGGTCGCGACCAGTCTTGTAAGTCAGGATATTCAAGACACGGTGAGCGCATGGGAGTGGCTCAGCGACACCCAGCAGTCCTCATTGACTGGCGCGGCAATCACCGCCCGTCCAGCCGGATTTGTGAGCGGAGTCGAGTTTCAGTCAACGTTTCAGCCCAATTGGACGTATTACAACCCGCAGGCGATCCAGAGCGTCAAAGCCATTGGCGCAAATTGGCTGATCTACACCCCCGGTTGGACGTACAGCCGCGTCTCGCCGCTGACATTTGGATTGATCCCCGGCAACGATCCATTCTGGCTTGACTCCGCCATCATGATCGCGCAAGCCCGCGCAGCAAATATGAACGTGGGCATTTTCCCCATCCCGCGCTTTGCCATGAACATTGACGACTTCTGGAAGAACGCTCCGCGCGATGCGAATTGGTGGCAAAACTGGTTCGATTATTACCGCGCCTTCGCAATCAATTATGCCGACCTCGCCGCGCAGAGCGGATCGCAAGCCTTGATCCTCGGCGGCGGAGGCTGGATCAATCCCGCCTTGCCAAACGGCACATTGAGCGACGGCTCTCCCTCCGGCGTGCCCGCGGATGCGGATGCCCGCTGGCAGGCCATCATCACAGAAGTCCGCCAGCATTTCAGCGGCGACCTTCTATGGGCGTTGCCTTACACGCCCGGCAAACAACAAACTCCATTCAATTTTTTGAAATCGGTGGACGGAATTTATTTGTTGTGGAACACAGGGCTGGCGGCTTCATCCGATTCGACCAAAACGGATATGATCAATCACGCAGGTCAATTATTGGATAACGATGTCTTGCCATTTGTATCTGCGCTCGACAAACCAATCATTCTGGCTCTATCTTATCCGTCCGCAAGCGGTGTGACGACCAACTGCATCAGCGATGGCCGCGGCGGCTGTCTCGATTGGACGGCTTTGAACCAGCCCAATAATCCTCCATCCGCATCCGTTGATTTACAGGGACAATCCGATTTATACGAAGCCATGTTGAACGCCATCAACACGCGCCCGTGGATCGGCGGCATCGTCAGCCGCGGCTTTTATCCGCCCGCCGCACTGCAGGATAAATCCGCGTCCGTGCATGGCAAGCCGGCCGCTGATTTGTTGTGGTATTGGTTTCCAAGATTGTTGGGAGTGGTGAAGTAAATAACTCACCTTGCGCCGCCTGCGTCAGCGTTTTTCTGCGCCCCAATTTTATTTCCGATAGAGTCTAATGAAGCGGCGCGCCCCCGCCTTCCCTCCACTGCCGGCGGAAAAGGAGAGAGAAAATGCGTGCGGCGGGTTAACATTCACCGGCAATTTCCCGCAAGCGCAGGTATGATAGAATAAGACACGTTTGGAGTCGAAATGATAGAAGTAGTAATTGACAGCGTGCGCGTTAACTTGATGTCGCCGCAAAGGCTCGTCATCCTGCGCGAAACCAGCGGTGACCGATATTTGCCGATCTGGGTCGGCACCTACGAGGCGGAAGCCATTACGGTCGCGTTGCAGGAAGTCGAAATGATCCGCCCGTTGACTCATGACTTGCTGAAAAATGTCTTCACCACATTCAACGCAAAGATCAAACGCGTCGAGATCATTTCCCTCAAAGAAGACATTTTCTATGGAAACATAGTGGCGGAAGTCAACGGCAAAGAAGTGAATGTCGACTCGCGGCCCTCGGACGCCATTGCGCTGGCCGTCCGCGCCCACGTCCCCATCATGGTAGACGAGAGCGTGATGAGGAACGCCGGCATTACGCCCGAGGCAGATATGAGTTCCCCGGCAGGCGCGCCCGCTCAAAGTCAAAGTTCGGCGCGGCCGGCGCCCGCGCCGGATGTCAGCAGTGAGCGCCTGTCCGTCTTCGAGGATTTTCTCGGCAAACTCGATCTGGATAAACTGGACAGCACAGACAAACCCAATGAGGAAGATAAAGGCGACAAGCCAGACAAGCCAGACAAACCCAATAAACCGAGCAAGCCCAAAAAGAAATGACCGATTATCTGCCGCCTGAAGAAACCACCGCCCCCGCCGCGCCAACGATCCCGCACAGCCGAGAAGCCGAAGAAGCCGTTGTAGGGGCGGTTCTCATTAACCCGGAAGTTTATTATGACGTCGCCCAATTTTTGCAGGCCGACGATTTTTACATTCACCGCAACAAGTGGATTTGGGAAGCCTTCACCAGCCTGCATGAACAACGCATCCCGATTGACCTGCTGACGCTCACCGAGGAACTTGACCGCAAGGGTCAGCTCGCCGAGATCGGCGGGCCGGCTTATTTGACTTCGCTCGTGAATCAAGTGCCGACCTCGCTCAACGCCGAGTCATACGGGCACATCGTCGAGGCTCATTCGATTCGGCGCAAAATGATCCATGCCGCGAATTCCATCGCTTCGCTGGCATATAACGAAGACTCGACCATTGACCATGTGATGGACGAGGCCGAAAAGGCCGTATTCACGGTAAGCGAACGCCGCCTCAGGCACGACGTTGAGCCGATCTCCGTGGTATTGAGCCAATACTACGACCGGATTGACGATCTCGCCAAACGCGACGAAGAAATCTTCGGCGTTCCAACCGGCTTCATTGACCTCGATAAGCTGCTTGGCGGTTTGCAAGCATCCGATTTGTTGATTATCGCAGGCCGGCCGGGGCAGGGCAAAACCGGCTTTCTACTCTCGGTGGCAAAGAACGCGGCATTGACGCACAAAAAGCATGTCGCCATCTTTTCGCTCGAAATGTCGAACGAGCAGGTGGTCCAGCGCTTGATCGCGCAGGAAACCGGCATTGACTCACAGCGGCTCCGCACCGGCAAACTCCACGAGAATGAATGGCCGCTGTTCACTCACGCCGTCGAAGTGATGTCGGATACGCATATCTTCCTCGACGACACGCCAGCCATCACGCCGCTTCAACTGCGGACGAAGTGCCGCCGCCTGCATCTTGAACATCATCTCGATTTGATCATCCTCGATTATCTCCAGCTCATGGGCGGCGACACGCGCACCGATAATCGTGTGCAGGAAGTCTCTTACATCTCGCGCAACTTGAAAATACTGGCGCGTGAATTGAACGTGCCGGTGCTGGCCGCGGCGCAATTAAGCCGCGCCGTCGAACAGCGTTCGGATAAGCGGCCTGTGCTTTCGGATTTGAGAGAATCCGGTTCCTTGGAACAGGACGCGGATATCGTGATGTTCATTTACCGCCCCGATCAATACGAAAAGGATACTGTCAAGCAAAACGTGGCGGAGATCATCGTGGCCAAGCACCGCAACGGCCCTGTGGGAACGGTGGAATTGGTCTTCCGCAACGCACTGGCAAAATTCGAGAACGCCGCCACCAAAATGTTTAATCCAAATGAATGATTCGCAGGAGCGGAGCGCCGCTCTGCCCCTGCATAAAAATATGGGAAAATTTAAAGGCTTCACCGACTCTGAGACATTCACCCAACTCCCCGACTCGTTCTTCCGTCAATTGTTGAACGAGATCACGGACGCGGATGAGCTAAAGGTTACGCTGTACGCCATCTGGCGCATTGCGCACATGGACAGCCGGTTCCGCTCCATGCGTCAAACCGATTTCGAGGCGAAGGATTTAGGCCTGGCGGCGGGCGAGATCGCCTCGGGCGTGGCAAAAGCCGTCCAGCGCGGAAGCCTGCTAAAGTCCGAGCATGAGGCGGAGGTGTTTTATTTTTTGAATTCCCCGCGCGGGCGCGCCGCGGCGGAAGCGTTCGCAAAAGGCGGCTGGCGCGAATCCGAAAAGGTCATGTCCGCGCCGCCGCTTGAACGCCCGAACATTTTCCGGTTGTACGAAGAGAACATCGGTCCGCTCACGCCGTTGATCGCGGACGCGTTGAAGGATGCCGAAGAAATCTATTCCGCCGAATGGATTGCAGATGCAATCGAACTGGCGGTCAAATACAACAAGCGCAATTGGAACTATTGTGAAGCGATTCTAAAACGATGGAAGGAACAGAGCCGTGGCAAAAAGCAAAATAGACGAGACGATAAAAAATCTCGCCAGCGCGACGTCGAAGACAAAATCAAAAAGTTCGTCGGCGGCTGAGGCGCAACATGATTTGCCCGGCGACCCGAATTGCCCGCACTGTCACGGCGCGGGCTATGTGCGTTCCGATGTCCCCGTCGGCCATCCCGATTTTGGAAAATTGCAAGTCTGCGTTTGCCGCCGCGCCAGAGTCACCGACGCAGTGCGCCAGCGGTTGTTCGCGCTGAGCCATCTCGACGAGCTTACCCATTTGACGTTCGAAACGTTCAAACCGCGCGGACGAAAAGGCCTGGGCGAAATTCAAGCCAATTCACTGGAGATGGCCTTCAATCAGGCCAGGCATTATTCACAGCATTTGAACGGATGGCTTTTATTGCAGGGCGGTTATGGCTGCGGCAAAACCCACCTTGCCGCGGCTATTGCAAATTTTGCGGTCAGCATGGGCGTGCCGACGTTATTCTTAACCGTTCCCGATCTGCTGGACACTTTGCGCTTTGCCTATGACGATCAAGGTATAAGTTTCGAAGAGCGCTTCGAGGAAATCCGCAATGCAAAGCTTTTGGTGCTGGATGATTTCGGCACACAGAATGCGACGGGCTGGGCGCAGGAAAAATTATTCCAGATCGTGAACTATCGCTACATCAACAAACTGCCGACGGTGGTGACGACGAATCTGGCGCTGGACGAAATCGAAGCGCGCATCCGTTCGCGTCTTTCGGACCCGGAACTGGTCACACAAACCCGAATCAACGCGCCCGACTTCCGCCGCCCGATGGAAGACATGGGGCATCCCGAACTCTCCTCGCTCGATCTTTTATCGAATCGAACATTCGAAAATTTCTCGCTGCGCAAAGATGAAAATCTGCAGGCGCCGGTTTTGAAATCGCTGAAGGACGCCTACGAAGCCGCACAAACTTATGCACAGAAGCCGCGCAACTGGCTGATTTTGACCGGCGATTATGCCTGCGGCAAAACGCATCTGGCCGCCGCCATTGCGAATCACCGCGCCCGGCTTGGCGACCCGCCGTTGTTCATCATGGTGCCCGATTTGCTCGATCATCTGCGCGCCACATTTAGTCCGAACAGTCAAACCACGTTCGACCGCCGCTTCGATGAAATTCGCACTGCGCCGCTTTTGGTCCTGGATGATCTCGGCACGCAGTCCATGACGCCGTGGGTGCGCGAAAAGCTCTATCAATTATTCAACTACCGCTACAATGCCGAACTGCCGACGGTCATCACCATCGCGGCGGACTCGCTCGAGGAACTGGATGCACGCATCAAGTCGCGTTTGGATGATGAGCGGCTGTGCAAAAAGATCGGCATCCTCGCTCCGGCTTATCACGGCAGACCCGCGGGACACAAGAGGGCGCGTTGACCTGCGGCTAAAATTGCCTGCAATTTTTTCATTCCCAATTTCACAACCCCATGTTAGACTTTTTGAAGGTCAGCCAAATGGCTGACCTTTTTACGACGCAAAGAACGGAGATTGACGCATGAATTTTGTTCAAACTGTATTACTGGGCGCCATCGCAGGTTTTACAATTTATCTGGGCCTGCCGTTTGGGAGGCTGAAAAAAATTTCGGAAGGTACGCGCACCTTCCTTTCGATGGCATCGGCGGGCATTTTGCTCTTTCTGTTATTTGACATTTTTTCCAAATTGTCCGAGCCAATCGAAGCGGCAATCGGCGCAGACAAAAATCCGGCGGAATTTTATATTCTGCTGGGCATTTTCATCGTCGGCTTTGGAATCGGTCTGCTTGGCCTGATCGCATTCGAACAGCGCTTCATGCGGATGAACGGGCAGGCCAGCCGCTTATTATCGCCGACCCAACTGGCGCTGATGATCGCGGCGGGAATCGGACTGCACAATTTTTCCGAAGGCCTGGCCATTGGACAATCGGCGGGACGCGGGGAAATCGGCTTTGCCGCGCTTTTGATCATCGGCTTTGGCCTGCATAACGCCACCGAGGGCTTCGGCATTGTCGGCCCGCTGGTCGGCGAAAACCGGCCGTCATGGGGATTCATCGGTCTGGCGGGATTGATCGGCGGCGGCCCGACTTTCCTCGGCACGATGGTCGGGTATTATCTCATCTCCAACGCGATGTTTGTCCTCTTTCTGTCGCTTGCGGCAGGCGCGCTGGTTTATATCATCGGCGAACTGTTCAATTTGAATCGCCGGCCCGGCGTAAAGTTCCCCGCCGGCTGGGGACTGTTCGCTGGTTTTTTGTTTGGTTATCTGACGGATTTGATTCTCACCATCGCGGGCGTATAAAAAAATTCAACCACATCATCAAAGCCGGGTGAGACACTCGGCTTTTTGTCTTGCAAAACCGAACCAAAAGATTACAATCATAGTATGAACAACCTTCCCATTCCCTCTTTTTTCGACCCGCAAAAAGTTGGACAGGTCTGGCGCGTGCCGTACGAAGAGCGCGCCAAACAGGCCGGCGAATGGGCGCGTCAACACGGACTGGAAGCGGCCGCGGCCTCGAAGCGCCGCATCTGGCTCCTGCTGGTGGACGTGCAGAACACGTTCTGCCTCCCCGAATTTGAGTTGTTTGTGGCCGGCCGCAGTGGACGCGGCGCCGTCGAAGATAACGTGCGTTTGTGTCAATTCATCTATCGCAATCTTGGCGTCATCACGCACATCTCTGCCACGATGGACACGCATTTATCGCAGCAGGTTTTCCATGCAATTTTCTTCGTTGACAAAGATGGCAATCATCCTGCGCCGTACACAAATATCCAGGCCGGCGATTTGAAATCGGGCAGATGGAAATTCAATCCCGCCCTCGCGCCGCGCTTCGGCATCACGGCCGAATATGGACAGCAGATGATGATTCATTATGCAGACGAGCTGGAAAAGAAAGGCAAATATGCACTGACGATTTGGCCGTATCATGCCATGTTGGGCGGGATCGGCCACGCGCTGGTTTCATCGGTGGAGGAAGCGATCTTCTTCCATTCGATGGCGCGGCTGACTCAGCCGGAGTTCGAAGTCAAGGGCGACAGACCGTTCACGGAACATTACTCCGTCATCGGTCCCGAAGTGAGGCGTGGCCCAAAAGGCGAGGTTCTCGGCGAACGCAATCCCAAATTCATCGAAACCCTGAAGCAGGTGGATGCCCTCCTCATCGCGGGACAGGCCAAATCGCATTGCGTGGCGTGGACCGTTTCCGATCTGCTCGAAGATATTCAAGCGGCGGATAAATCGCTTGCCAAGAAGGTTTATCTGCTTGAAGACTGCACCTCGCCTGTCGTCGTCCCCGGCGCGGACTTCACCGACGCGGCGGACGAAGCCTTCGATAAATTTGCAAAAGCGGGAATGCACCGCGTAAAATCAACGGAGTTCGAGATTTGGTAATTCGATACTCGATATTCGAACTTCGAGCATCGAATATCGAATATCAAGTTTCGAATATCGAGCATCGAGCATCAAATGTCATCCATCGCCAAAGGAAATCAATGAGCATCTTCGACGGCAAACGGCTTACCAACGAAACTTTCAAACTGGATATCGAGCGCATGCGGCGCGGCTGGTATTCAGATAAATACTTCGAGAACATCGGACGAATGCTTGCCGCGCTTTCGGCAGAGGGCTACACCTACGCGGGTCATCATCACAATCTGCCCGCCGGCATCTCCTCCGACAATGTAGCGGTGGGCGACATCGAAGTCGAAATGCAATGGTTCACGCGGCGTCCCGGCACTACCATCGTCGTCGGTGTGGATAAGGCGCTTGCCATGCTCAGGCATTGCACGGGTTATTTCAAGGAAGATCTATTCATTGACACGTCGGACAGACTCGAAGTTTGGGCAGTGCAGGATGGTTCAACCGTAACGTATGACGGCGATCCATCCAACATTCGACCGGTGATCAAAGTGCGCGGCCGGTATCGTGATTTCGCCATGCTCGAAACGCCCACGCTCGGCATTCTGACGCGCGCCAGCCGCGTGGCGACCAATGTCTATGAAACGTTCGTGGCGGCGCGCGGCAAACCGGTATTGTTCTTCCCCGCCCGCTTCGATCTGCACGAAGTCCAGGCGGCGGATGGATACGCCTACAACATCGCCGTCAAACGCTTCAACCTCGATCACGAAAAAGGCCTCGGCCCATTTATTTCAACCGACGCGCAGGGCGACTGGTGGGGCGGCGCAGGCGGCGGGACGGTGGCGCATGCCGCCATCGCATCCTTCCTCGGCGATACCGCCGAGGCGATGATGCAGTTCGCGCGCATCCTCCCCGCTTCGATCCCGCGCATCGCGCTGGTGGATTTCAATAATGATTCGGTACGCGATTCGCTCCGCACGCTGGACGCGATGTTTGCCAAATACCGCGAACTAAAAGAGGCGGGCCAAAATACCGAAGCGGAAAAATATAAGTTATACGGCGTGCGGCTGGATACCAGCGGAAGCGTCCGCGATGTTTCTGTTCCGCCGCTTGGCGATCCGAGTCTCGATTTGGGCGTCACGCCGAGGCTGGTGTTCAATGTCCGTCAGGCGCTGGATTCAGCCTGGGAGCGCTGGAATCTGCCGGCGTCATGGGAAGAACCGGCGAAGCAATTTTGCCGCAATGTTAAGATCGTCGTCTCGGGCGGATTCAATCCGGATAAGATTCGCAGGTTCGAACGCCTGGGGGTTCCGGCGGATGTATATGCGGTCGGCTCGTATCTTTTCAACAACAACGGCGCAACCGTCACTGATTTCACCGCGGACGTGGTGCGCGTGAAGGTCCACGATCAATGGGTGGATATGGCCAAGGTCGGGCGCAAGCCGTGCGATAATCCCGATCTCGAACGCGTTTGGTAAATTGTAGGGGCGGAGCGGCGCTCGGCCCCTGCACGTTTTACAAAGAATTTACAACGGGGTAATCAACGGATCAAGATCCAATCCTACAATGACGGCGAGGTGTTGATATGACAATCTCGCGTCGTGACTTTATAAAAACATCCAGCGTGTTCGCGGCCTTTGCCGCGCTTTCGGCTTGCACGCCGCGCCCGCCAGCCGCCGCAAAAATTACCGGTCATTCCTCTGCCTCCAGCAGTATTGGAACCGTTCCATTGACGATTGCCAATCCGGCGCCCGCCAATGATCCATTAACGGTTTTGACGCTTAATCGAATCAGCTTCGGGCCCACACCGGAGATGTACGCCCGCGTCGGACAAATTGGTCTCGAGGCGTTTATTGACGAACAGCTCAATCCGCAGAACATCAATGATGATGCGACCGATCAACTCATGACCCGCTTTCCCACGCTGACAATGACGCCGGCACAGCGCCTGCAACTTCCCCAATTCAGCCAACCCGTTCAGGAATTGGTCGCGGCGACAATCCTCCGCCAATGGCACAGCAACCGTCAGCTCTTCGAGGTCATGGTGGATTTCTGGTCGAATCATTTTAACATTTACATCGGCAAGTCCCTGTGCCGCGTGTTGAAGACCGATGACGATTTGAAAGTGATTCGCCCGAATGCGTTTGCAAAATTCGGCGACCTCCTGAACGCGTCCGCGCACAGCCCGGCAATGTTGATCTTCCTCGATAACGCCGAAAGTCAAAAGTCCGCGCCGAACGAAAATTATGCGCGCGAGTTGATGGAGCTTCACACCATCAGCGTCAACGGCGGGTACACGCAAAAGGATGTCACCGAAGCGGCGCGCGCCTTCACCGGCTGGACGATCTACGGACCCAACGCCATCTTCGGCGAATTTGGAACCTACCGTTTTCTCAAGGCGATCCACGACACGGGCGAAAAACATATTTTGAATCTCGACCTCCCCGCCGGCGGCGGCGAAGACGATGGCGCGAAGGTGCTGGATATGCTGGCGCATCATCCGATGACCGCACAATTCATCAGCGCCAAACTCGCCCGCCGCTTCGTCTCCGATAACCCGGACCCGGCGCTGGTCAGCGCGCTGGCAAACGTCTTCACCCAGTCCGACGGCGATACGCGCGCGGTGCTCAAAGCCATTTTCCAATCCGATCAATTCAAGAATTCAGCCGGGCAAAAACTTAAACGCCCGCTCGAATTTTTGGCATCCGCACTGCGGCTGAGCGGGGCGACGCTCACCGGTCAATCGCCGCAACTGGTTCAACACATAAAACTTCTCGGACAGGTCCCGTTCGATTGGCAATTTCCAAACGGCTTTCCAGATACCGCCGGATTCTGGGCGACGACCAGCGGACTGCTGGAACGTTGGAATTTTGGCAATCTGCTCACGTCCAACAAAATTGCCGGCATACGCGTGGATGTGAAATCTCTGACTGCCGACGCGCAGTCTGCACAAGATGTCGTGGATGTTTTAAGCCAGCGTTTTCTTGGGTCGAAACTGCCCGACGACGCGCGTAACATTTTGCTCGATTTTGCATCCGGCGGCGATCTCGGAGGCAAACTCGCCAGCATCGCCGGATTGATTCTCGGCTCGCCGCATTTTCAAGTTCGATGATGGCGCATTGCGGGCCGCCGCGCTGATTTGGCGGCGAGCGAAGTGTGCGTATCGAAACCACACGGGAACGCGGCAATCTCAAGCCTTGAATCAGTTTAATGGCTTACAGGTTACTTGAGATTGCTTCGCTTCGCCCGCAATGATATTTGGATACGAAAAAAGACCTGCTATTAGAAGTCAAGAGGTCAGAACCTTAATAAACTATCGAATAACGTAAGGACGCTGCTCTTTGAGGATGATAAAGATTCGGTCAAGGAGCTTGCGGCAGACGGCACCGATGACGACGTTATGGTGCTTGCCCTCGGAACGTTTGCGTTCATAGAAGACTTTGAGTTCGTCATCATAACGGATGGTCATGAGCGCTGCTTGCCAAAGTGCCAAACGTAAGTACGGAGAACCGCGCTTGCTCATATGAGCTTCAGAGGCTTCGAACTGGCCGGTTTGATAAACGGTGGCATCGATGCCCGCATAGGCAACTAATTTCTCTGGACTGGAAAAGCGTGTGATGTCGCCGATCTCGGCTAGGATGGCCGCACCAGTAGCCAAGCCAATGCCGGGGATCGAAGTGATGTATTGCGGGATTTGTTGCATGAGTTTTTCAAGAGTCTGCATCACTTGATCCTGCTGCTGTTCCAAAAGCTCAATCTGCGCCAGTAGACAGCGGAGTTCGATGCGGGCGGCATTCACTAGAAAGCTCACGCCAATGGACTGACGGGCCTGTGACTGAAGTTCTTCAGCTTTCTCTGCTCCGAAATGGCCGCGACTGGAATGTGCGAGCAACTGGCTGAGCTCATGCAGATCGAAGTTGGCAAACTCCTGGGCTGAAACCGCTTCGGAGAGCAAAGCACGAGAAGATTGCAGGAAAACGCTGGAAAACAGGCTCTCGTACTCTGGAAAGACCCGATCCAAAATGGTCAGTAGCTTGCGTTTGCAGTCCCCGATCTGCTCGGAGAGCCAATAGCGAAAGCGGCTAAGTTCGCGCAACTGCAATATGACTGGAACATCCTGACTTGTGGCAGGCAGATTGGCAACCCGCAGAAAGTCTGCGATCCACACGGCATCGGTGTTGTCGCTCTTGATCTTGCGCACGCCACTCTTGCGATAGGCGGTTACCTGCATCGGATTGAGCACCACGATTGGATATCCCTGACTACTCAGCATCTCGTACAAAGACAGCCAGTAGTGGCCGGTAGCCTCCAAGCCTATGGTAATCGGACCTTCTAATACAGCCAAGGCTTCAGTCAGATGATCCATTCCATCCCGGCTGTTCTCCACTCCGAAGACCGGTTGGATCTTCTGCCCGCGCTCATCCACCAGTGCCACAGCATGTTTATGCTTGGCAACATCGATCCCACAGTACAACATGAGCCACCTCCGATCGGATTGAAGCGAGGCGACCTCAGGTCACTACGAGAACCCTCAGCCTTGTGAGTGATCCGTCGCTAAACGACAACCTGCTTATTCGAGACCTCTCGTAGTGCTGAGGCAACAGTCTTTTTTTCGAGGCGAACCCTCAAGGAGTATCTACGTTGACCTCAGCTTCTACAAGAATTGTATGTCAGTCTACCGACTGACGCTACCATCTATTTATACAAGGAGTTTAGAAATGGACACGAAACTTTCCCGCCGTGATTTTATGAAAGTCGCTACAACCGCCGCAGGCGGCTTCGCCGTTTCATCCGCATTGCCGTCATGGATGCCGCGCCTGGCATTCGCGCCGGATGGCGTTGAGCCGCCCGGCGATCTATTGGTGGTCATCTTTCAGCGCGGCGGCATGGACGGTTTGAACGCCGTCATTCCCCACGGCGATGCGGATTATTATCATCTGCGAACCAGTTTGGCAATTGCAGAGCCTTCGGCCGGCAACGACAAAACGGGAATTGATCTCGATGGCTTCTTCGGCCTGCATCCGTCATTGAGACCGTTGAAAGATTTATGGGACGAAAAAGCGTTGGCGATTGTCCACGCCGTCGGTTCGCCCGACCCGACCCATTCCCACTTCGACGCGATGGATTACATGGAACGCGGCACGCCCGGCGAGAAAACCATCGAGACGGGTTGGATCGGCCGCCATTTGCAGTCCGCGCCGTGGCAGAATTCCTCCCCCTTCCGCGCCATCGGCATGGGAGGCATCATGCAAGCCTCCTTGCGCGGACCGATCCCGGTCACCACGCTTCAATCCATCGCCGATTTTCATTTGCAGGGCGACACAAGTCAACTTGCAGAAATTCGCAAACGGCTCGAATCGCTTTACAGCCTCGGCGGAAGTTTGGATGCGGATGCGAAAGATACGTTCGACGCTGTTGATTTGCTCTCAAAAATTGACATCTCGAATTACACGCCGGCAGGCAACGCCCAATATCCGCAGACGGAATACGGCATGGCGCTGAAGCAAGTGGCGCAAATCGCCAAAGCGGACATCGGGCTGGAGGTTGCGTGTGTGGACATCGGCGGTTGGGATACGCACAACGCCGAAGGCGCGGTGGACGGCGACCTGCCCAAATTGCTCGATGAATTGAGTTCGGGCCTCGCCGCGCTTTATGCCGACATGGGCGACCGCGCCAGGAAAATGACCATCGTGACCATGTCCGAGTTTGGACGGCGCGCGCAGGAAAACGGTTCGGGCGGCACAGATCACGGCCACGGCAACTGCATGTTCGTCATCGGCGGAGGCGTCAACGGCGGCAAGGTGTACACTCAATGGCCCGGCCTCGCCCCCAATCAACTTTACGGCCCCGGCGATCTAAACGTCACAACCGATTATCGCGATGTGCTAAGCGAGATCGTCGAGAAGCGCGTCAAGAATCCAAATTTGGCTCAGGTGTTTCCCGAATTCACAGCGAAGACGCTGGGCATTGTACAGGGATAATTTTTCGGACACGGACCCATCCGTTTCGAGCCGATTTTTCCGCGAACAAAAAGACTCCGTGCCCCGCATTCCTTTTGCCCGGATTATTCCAATAACTTCGGAATTTTCTTGAGCATCTCGTCTCGCACCTGACGGAAAACGGCCAGCCGTTCCTCGGTCGTTCCCTCCGCTTTGGCCGGATCGCGGAATCCCTCATGGACGCGTTTCCCTTTTCCCAGCCAAACGGGGCATTCCTCATTGGCGTCATCGCAGACCGTGATTACCAGGTCAAATTCAGCAT
Organism: Anaerolineales bacterium; assembly: GCA_042408355.1. Taxonomy (GTDB): domain Bacteria; phylum Chloroflexota; class Anaerolineae; order Anaerolineales; family Villigracilaceae; genus Fen-1038. Next base: position 10,585 of record JBHORD010000059.1, on the reverse strand, counting down.
TGCGAAACCGATCAACATTTTTCGATTCGCCATGATGCTCGATTCCTATTTCGCGCAAAACCTGAATGGCCATTGGGTGAACAAAACCGGTCGGCCGCGTTCCCGCCGAAAACGCCTGCCATTCGTTCGAGTAGCGGGCATTGACGATGGCTTCAGCCATCTGCGAACGACACGAATTACCCGTACAAAGAAAAAGCGCTTTTCTATTCATTCTTTTTATGCGGATGCCAGAATTCGCTGTCGGTATCGGTGATCTCGGTCAATTCGCCTGTGGCAATGAAAACTGTGCGCTCGCAGATATTGGTCACGCGGTCCGCGACGCGCTCGAGATTATGCGCCACCCACAAGAGCCAGTTGGCGCGTTCGATGGTGGTCGGATCTGCGATCACATACGTCATCAATTCGCGATAGACCTGATTGTAGAGCGCGTCCACTTCATCGTCTTCCATTGGAATCTTGCGCGCCGTTTCGACATCTTCTTCAATAAAAGCCGTCAGGGCGCGGTGCAACATATCCACATCCTTCTGCGCCATGCGGGGAATATCAATCAACGGCTTTAACAGAGGCTGGTCGCCCATGCGAATGTTGATGTTGGCGATGCCTTTGGCATAATCGCCCATGCGCTCCAATTCCGAAATGATCTCCATCATCGAAGCCAGCAGGCGCAGGTCATGCGCCATGGGCTGTTGTGTGGCAATGAGGATCATCAGCCGGCTTTCGATGGCAAAACGCTTTTTGTTGATTTCCCGGTCGGCGTCCAGAATCTTCTGCGCCGCTTTCAGGTCGCGCTTCTTCAACGCCTCCACCGACTTCAGGATGGATTCCTCAACCATACTGCCCAGCAGAAGCACATCATCCTTGACCTGCTTGATTTCCGCTTCAAATGTTTTTCGTAACATAAGCACCTCGCTTGGCGGATTGTTGCAAATTTACAAATTAATCCAACAATAACGCAGCGCGAAATTTATCTCGCCTTTATGAACGCTCACCCAATATGGGATGCGACATGAATCCCCATGCGGGGACAATGTGTCGCGGTACGAAAGCCCATATCCGGATGACTAGAATGATTCGGAAAAATGCAAAAATCCGCGCTCCTTTTATCCAAATCGGCCTGTCACGTAATCTTCCGTTCGCTTATCCTTCGGATTGGTGAAAATCACCTGCGTCTCATCGAACTCGATCAATCGTCCGGCACGGTGTTCGTCAATCATCATCATGGCTGTGTAATCGGAAACGCGCGCCGCCTGCTGCATGTTGTGCGTGACGATGATGATGGTGTAATCCGAGACGAGGTCGTGCATCAACTCTTCGATGCGGAGAGTCGAGATCGGGTCGAGGGCCGAGGCGGGTTCGTCCATCAGAATGACTTCCGGTTCGACGGCCAACGCGCGCGCAATGCACAGCCGCTGCTGCTGGCCGCCGGATAATGAAAAACCGCTTTGGCGCAGTTTATCCTTCACCTCGTCCCATAACGCGGCTTGCCGTAAGGACCTCTCTACAATCTCGTCCAAATCGCTTTTGCGGCGAATGCCGTATAACCGCGGGCCATAGGCGACGTTATCATAAATGCTCTTCGGAAACGGATTGGGGCGCTGAAAGACCATCCCCACACGGCGGCGTACATCCACAACGTCCACGCCGGGGGCGAGGATGTTTTCGCCATCCAGAAAAACTTCGCCTTCCATGCGCGCATTGGGCGTGAGATCATTCATGCGATTGAACGAACGAAGCAGGGTGGATTTGCCGCAGCCCGACGGCCCGATGATTGCGGTAATTTTATTGGCCTGAATGGCAATATTGATTTCAGCCAGGGCGCGGAATTTTCCATAATAAACCGAGAGATTTTTCACCTCCATCTTGGTCGCCGATTTGACGCCCGGCGTCACGTTTTTAGGAACAGCGATTTTGGTTTCCATGTCTTTATCCTTGAAGGGCGTGTTTACGATATTCGATCCACAAACGCGCCGCGACTTCAATCAAGAGGACAAATGCCATCAAGATCAGCGCCACGCCCCACGATTGATCGATTCGTTCGGGATAGGGCTGTTGGGCGTACTTCCACAGCGTGAGCGGAAGCGAATCCACAGGCTGGTTGATGATGCGTCCAATGATTTCAAAAATGCTCTGGTGCGTTTGAATCCCGCCCCGGATGATCTGCCCGACATCATAATGTTCATTGCCCAAAGCTGTAAATAACAACGGAGCCGTTTCGCCCACCACACGCGCGATTCCCAAAAGAAAACCGGTCAGAATCCCATTCAAGGCGGCAGGGAAAACAACGCTCAGGGATGTTTTCCATTCGGGGGCGCCCAACCCCAGCGATCCTTCGCGCAGCGTATGCGGAACCAGTTTCAACATCTCCTCCGTGGTGCGCACGATGGTCGGCAGCATCAAAATCGCCAGCGCCAACCCGCCGGCCAGAGCAGAATAATGTTTCGTAGGCACCACGACCAGAATGTAAATGAAAAGCCCCATTACAATAGAGGGAACGCCGGCCAGCACATCTGTGCCGAATCGCAAGGCGACGCCCAAAGGGGTATTCGGGTTATACGCCGCATAAAAAGCGGCCAGCACGCCCGGCGGGATGGCAAAGAGACACGACAAAATCGTAATCACGATGGTGCCTTCAATGGAGAACAGGACCCCGCCGCCCGGCATTCCCAACGGACGCGAGAGTTGTGTGAAAAAATTCAGATCAATGGAGGCCCCGCCGCGATAGACGACATAACCAATGATCCAAAACAACGGGATCAATGCCAATAGCGTAAGCAGAGCGGTAATAAAAAGCATAACCGCATTGACGATCTTGCGGCGGTTTTGATGCGCGGCTCGCTTCTCCGCAATCAATGTCTGGAAACGAGTGGTCATGCGCGCGCCTCCTGCGGCGTCCGCCGCGCCACCTGCCAGACGAGAAAGCGTGCAATCAGATTCAAAATCAGTGTGATGACAAACAACGTGAGGCCGATCTCGATCATCGCATCCGTGTGAAGTTGCGAGACCGCCTCCTTGAATTGATTCGCCAACAGGCTGGTCATGGTCGAACCGGGTTTAAGCAACGAATTGGTGGCTTCCAGTGAATTGCCTATGACCATGGTCACGGCCATCGTTTCGCCAAGCGCGCGGCCCAGTCCAAGAATGATCGCGCCGAGGATGCCGGACAAGCCGTAAGGAAGCAATACCTGCCAGATCATTTCCCAACGCGTCGAACCCAGCCCCATGGCGGCCTCGCGTTGACTGTTCGGAATCGCCAGCAACACGTCGCGCGTAATGGCCGCGATCGTCGGGATAATCATGATCGTAAGGATCATCGCAGCTGCGAGCCGCGAGGATCCGCTCAACGGAATCGGGCCGGTGAAAAAATTATTGAGCAATGGGACCTGTCCAAAAACCGAAGACAACCCCTCGCCAATCGGCACAACCGCTTTCGGAAGAAAAACGAAGATTCCCCATAAACCATATACCACGCTTGGAATGGCGGCCAGCAATTCGATCAGCCAGTTGAGCGGCAGACGCAAAGATTCAGGACATAACTCGGCCAGAAAAACCGCAATCCCCACACTGACAGGAACCGCCAGAACGATGGCAAGCAACGAGGTAATCAGTGTGCCGTAGATAAAAGCCCAAGATTGAAAGACGCCCGACAGTGGATCCCAGGTTGCATTGGCTGTGGGAAGGATGAACGCCCATCCGATTTGCGCGCGAGCATCCGCGGACTGTTCCCATAACATCCAGCCAATTGCCAGCACCAAGGCAAGGACGAAAAGGGACGCCAGGACAATCAGCCCCGACCATATCACATCGCCATGACGAGTGATGCGCTGCAGACGCGTCAGCCAGTGTTTTTTTTGTGGAACGGAAATCATTTTCACATCAATCTCTTTTTATCATGGCTCTTCCGCAATTGACAGGAAAGAGCCCGGCTGCAAAGGTTGGCCCTGACTGGCGAAGCCGTGTCGAAGGGGACGCGCAGGGGAAAATGCTTGAATTTTATGGCGGTTTTCCTTCGCGATCTTCGCCTCACTTCGACAAGCTCAATGTAAGCCTTTGTGGTTGAAAATGGCTTTCCCGTTAAAAACGATAGAGCCATTACCGGTTAATTCCAAAAAAAGAAAGAATGATTTCTTTCGTTTGCCGTAATTGCAAAGTCAATGGAGGGCCTCCTATTTATAACATAGAGGGGCCCTCCTGAGACTACAGGAAAATATCCGTACTACGGTTGCTGCATCACCGCTTGTCCGTTGCACGTCACCTGTCCGAGCTTTGCAAGCACCTGTTGCAAAACGGGATCTGGCAAAGGTACAAAGCCAAGATCTGTGGCGCGCTTGGTGGCGATTGGGCTGGTCAAAATCCAATGAATATATTCTACAAGCTTCGAGGCTTTGATGCAATCGGTCATGCTGGTTTGATGAATGATAAGATAGGTGTAACCTGCAATCGGCCAGGAATTGGGCCCCGGAGCGTTTACGATGACAGCCGTTAACTGCGGCGTGAACGCATTTGCAAAATCACTCATGGCGGCTTTGACGCTGTCGGGAGAAGCCGTGACAGTCTTCCCGGCCTTGTTGACCATCTGCGCAAAGGACAGTTTGTTCGAAACCGCATATGCATATTCAACGTAACCGATGGAATAAGGCGTGTTCTGAACCGCGGCCGTCACCCCCTGATTGCCGTTGCCTCCGACTCCGTTCCCGGCTTTGTCGGCAGGCCAATTGATGGTTGTGCCGTGACCAGCGGTCCAGTCACTGCTGAAGGAGGTGAGGGCGTTGGTGAAGATTTCGGTTGTGCCGGAACCATCCGAGCGATGCACCACAGTGATCTGCCTGGCGGGCAACTTGGAGGCAATTTGCGGATTGAGAGCCGCAATGGCCGGGTCATTCCATTTTGTAATGGTGGCATTGTAAATGCCGACCAGTGTTTTGCCATCCAGGATAAGGGCCGGGTCTTTGGGATCGAGGTCGGGAATGTTGTAAATCAACACTTCTGCGCCGGCCAGGAAAGGATACATCTGCAGGTCCTTGCCTGCGGCGATTTCGTCCGCCGTGAGAACCGAATCAGAACCGGCGAAATCAACCGTGCCGTCAATGATCGCCTTCTTGCCGGCGCCCGAACCCGTGGGCTGATAGTTGATGACTACCGAAGGATCAACGAGAGGAAAAGCATAAGCATATTCGCTCTCGGCAGGGGCCTGAAAAGTGCTTCCCGATCCGTTCAATGTAACGGAGCCGGCAGGCAGCGGAGTAGGCGATGAAGCCGCCGCAGGCATTTCGGTTGTCGCCGGCGCCTGTGTGGCGGATGCGCTGGCGGCGGTCGGCGTTGAGGCTGTTCCACAGGCAGCCAAAAGAAAACTGAACGCAATTGTGACAAACACAAATGCACGAAGGAATTTGGACATCTCTTTTTTCTCCTTTTGAATTTTCATACGAGGAAATAATAACAACCCGCCTTTAATATCAATGGAAGAATGAGTTAACGTCTTGTTAAAACAAAACTGCCTGCCAAGTGCAGGCAGTGTGTATCTTCAACATTAACTAACTTTCTTCGGTATTCGTTTTTTGAGCTTCCTCGGTATCCAACAAAACTTGCGAAGAAGTAGAGACCGGAACATTCACCCAGCGCCACGCAAATTCCGCGGAATACTGCTGACAGCGATCGCAAACCGCGCCGTGCAAAAGGTTTAGAATGTAATTCATGTCGGCTTTCGAGCGAGTGTCTTCTTCACCGCATTGTGGACAAATCATTTTTCCTTCTTTCCAAAACACATCTTCCCATTTTACACGGCCGCCTTTCCTGCGCAACCGACAAACGACCCGCAAATCTCATGCTAATTGTCCGGTTTTACCGCCAGTCATTGTTTCCTTTTTTCAAAAACAGGGGCATCAAAGAAAGGAAGCGCCGATCCTTCATCCCAGGGCCAAACATTGAGATCGGTCAGAGCGCGATACGCTGTCAAATCCAAATGAAGAGGCGTAACGGAGACAAAACCTTCAGCCAATGCACCAATGTCGGTGCCGCGTTCGGGAACGCCCGTCGGTGCATCGCCAGCGATCCAGTAATATGGGCGGCCGCGCGGGTCCACGCCTTCATCGAGGCGGCTGTGATAAACGCGCAAGCCCTGACGTGTCAGACGAAAGCCGCGGATTTTTTCATCCGGCAAAAACGGCACGTTGACATTTAACAAAATCTCGGGCGGCACGCCGTTTTCGATCACATGCTGGACGACTTTTCCCGCCACACGCGCTGCGGGACCAAAATCAATATTATCCACACGACCTTCAGCAACTTCCAGCGAAACCGCAATGCCGGGAATATTCGCGATCACCGCTTCCATCGCGGCAGTCACAGTTCCAGAATACGTTACATCGTGACCCAGATTCGCGCCAAGATTGATTCCTGAAACCACCAAATCAACCGGCTCTTTAAAATATCCCAGCGCGGCCAACGCCACACAATCGGACGGTGCGCCGTCGCTGGCAAAAGCCGGTGTGCCGTCCGCCAATTGAACTTCCTTGACGCGTAGCGCCCGGTCAAGCGTTTTCACATGTCCGCCGCCGGACCAGTTGCGCTCCGGCGCGAGAACGCTGACCTTTCCAAGCTTACGCATTTCCTGAACAAGCGCCAGCAAGCCGGGGGACATCACGCCGTCGTCATTGGTGACCAGAATATGTTTGTTCATTGAGTCCTTTGTTGAGCCAGATAACGGCGGCGTTTTCTGGAAATATCAACGCCAAAGACAATCATTATGCAAATCGTGATCAAAATCAAAAAAACAACGACATCCATTTTCAATCGCTCCTTACACTCAATCCAATGCTAATGCCGGAATTTGAAGATCAGTCTAAAGAGCAGTTAACGCTTTGTAAAGATTCGATTAAGCGCAAGCCATTAAATGCAAGAACCCGGCGTAAGAATACCAGGCTCTTGCACAGAGGAGAGAAGAAGAACATGTTGTTGGTGAGGACATCGGGTTGTTTGCATCATACTGCCGGGTGATGCAGGAAACCTCGCCGCTTCAACCCTGCATCCGCACTAACGCCATCAGCATGGACAACCGTTCTGATGGATCGTTTCTTCATGCGGGTAGGATAACATGGAAAGCAAAAACCGCGCTTTAGAACGGACTAACAAACACGAAACAAAAATGATAACTGTCAGCCCTGCGGGATCGTAAAGAAGAATGTACTGCCCTGCCCCTCGACGCTCTCCACCCAAATCTTTCCGCGGTGCGCTTCGACAATATGCCGCGCAATGGACAACCCCAAGCCGGTTCCGCTCCCTGAGCGCGATTTATCGACGCGATAAAAACGTTCGAAGATGCGCGGCAGATCGTCCGCCGGGATTCCTATCCCCGTATCTTTGACTCCGAATCGGACTCCGCCGTCAGCGGCCTCCGCTAAAAGAGCCACCTCCCCGCCCGGGCGCGTGAACTTGACGGCGTTATGAATCAGATTGACCAGCACTTGTTCGAGCCGCGCCTGATCCGCCCTGATGTGCGGGAGATTCGCCGCGCATTCGATTTGCAGAGTCAATCCGGCGCGTTCGGCCTGCAGTTTCATCCGTTCCGCGGCGGACATCAACAATCTTTCAGGCGCGAGCGGCGCGAGATTCAATTCGACCTGCCCCGATTCGATGCGCGAGAGATCGAGCAGTTCCTGCGTCATCTGGTTCAACGCCTCGACCTCGGTGGCAATGCGGCTCAAAAAACGCGGCCCTGCTTCCGGGTCCGAAAGAGCGCCGCTTTGCAATGTCTCCGTCAGCGCTTTGAGCGAGGCCAGCGGCGTCCGCAATTCGTGTGAAATGTTGGAAATGAAATCACGCCGCACTGTTTCAAGCCTGCGAACGCGCGTCAGATCCTGTACAAGCAAAAGACTGCCGCCGGCATGTTGATCGGGCATGACGACCAGCTGCAAAAACTGACGGCGCGCGGGGACTTCAATCGACTCGCTTTGCAAATCGCCGGTTTGCCGGGAACGCCGCCAGGCTTCGACGAGTTGATGATTGCGGACAATCTCGGTGACGGTTCTGCCAATTGGATGGGCAGACTCAAACAGTCGCTTTGCCGCCGGGTTGGCAAATTGAATCTTTCCATCGGCGTCGGCGATCAATACGCCGTCCGTTAATTGATCCAGCACCGTCGCCAGACGATCGCGCTCGGAATTTAAAGTTGAAAGTTGAAGGTCGAGACTTTTGTTGAGTTTGTTTTGTTCATCAAGGCGCCTGCGTGAATCAAAATAGCGCCATGCAAAGAACGCCGCGATAACAATAAGAAGAATAATGACAAGAAGCAAAATGAAATTCATAAGAAGCAAATTTTAAAACCGCAAAAACAGGGCGCAAATTGCGCTTTGATTCTAGCCTTCGAATCTATAGCCTCCGCCGCGCACGGTGACAATGCGCTTTGGATTGGCGGCATCGGATTCGATTTTTTGCCTCAGCCATCTCACGTGGACATCCACCGTGCGGCTGTCGCCGATGAAATCCCAGCCCCAGACGCGCTCAAGGATGAATTCGCGTGAAAGCATCTGGCCATGGTGTTCAGCGAGGAATAAAAGCAATTCATATTCTTTCGGTTTCAACTGCAAAGGTTCGCCGTTCAGCGTCACTTCGCGGCGTGTGAGATTAATTACCAGGTTATCGAATTTCAATGTTTCGTGCGGTGGAGCAGATTCGCCAAGTTTTTCCATTTCCTCGCGCAACATGCGCGTACGCCGCAACTGCGCCTTGACGCGCGCCAGCAACTCGCGCATCGAGAACGGCTTGGTTAAATAATCGTCCGCGCCGACCTCGAGGCCGACGATGCGGTCAATCTCATCGTCGCGGGCGGTCAGCATCAAAATGGCAGTGGTCATTTCCTTGCGGAGAATGCGCGCCACTTCAAAGCCGTCCATTTCGGGCAGCATCAAATCCAGCAGAATCAAATCCGGCTTTAAACGGCGGGCCGCTTCCACGGCGGAACGGCCGTCGCCCACCGCTTCAACGGAATAACCTTCCTTTCTCAGGTTATACGTCAGCGTATCCTGCAAAGAAGGTTCGTCTTCAACAACAAGAACAACTTCGGACATGGGTCAATCCTCACGTTGATTATAAGCGAGAGAGCCGCACTCCCGCTTTAACGCGAAGTTAACATCTCACCTTACGCAGCAGCGGGAAATTTATCTCACACTTTCGGGCGGCATGAACGCCGCGCGCCACGAGGAAAACTGCGTAACATCAGTTAACAACCTGCGCCTTGGCAGATGAAAAAATGAGAGCAAACAGCAACTAAACAGCGCAATTCGCTGGGTAAAATTTTTAAAATTCTTATCGTCTAAGGCGCATATGGCTCGTGAATTTCACTTTATCTGGGCATGGGATTTGCAATCGCCGCCGGAGGCGCTTTGGCCTTTGGCGTCTGACACCAATCGCTTCAACCGTGATACGGGTCTGCCGCCGATTGATCAAGTGGGAATCGAAAAAGGCGTACGGCGTCTGCGTTATCGTTTTCCTCTGCGGTTCATCGAATGGGACGAGGAGCCTTTTGAATGGACATATCCAAACAGTTTTGGCATCGAGCGGCACTTCCGAAAAGGGCCCATGGCCGAGATGCGCGTCCGCGTCAAACTGGAGCCGCATGATAACGGGACCCGGCTCACGTATGAAATATGGGCGCAGGCGCGGAACATCGTCGGCACATTCGGAATCCTGACTGTCATCGGTGTTTACAGCAAACTTCGGTTCGAGAGGGTTTTTCGAGAGTACGATCAGATCGCCGCGCGCGGGGAATCCATAGCGGTGTCCACAAGGAGGCATGGACTCAGCCCGGCGGGACGCGCCCGCTTCACTTCCGTGAGTGAGACGCTCATCAAACAAGGCAGGGATCCAAGCCTCGTCAAACGTCTCGAAGATTTCCTCGATCACGCGGACGATTTATCGCTTCAGCGTATTCGCGCCTACGCGCTTGCCGATCAATGGAATGCAAACCGCCGCTCTGTCCTCGAATTGTTCCTGCACGCGACGCGCGCCGGCGTTTTGGATATGTCTTGGGATTTGCTTTGCCCCTCCTGCCGCGGCACAGCCGAATCGGGAACGAGGCTGGGCGACATCCATTCATCATCGCACTGCAACACCTGCAACATTGATTTCACGGCCAACTTTGATCACAACGTGGAAGTGGTCTTTCGCCCCAATCCCTCGGTGCGGCCCATCGAAACCGCGCTCGCCTTTTGCGTGGGAAGTCCACAGCGTCAACCGCACCTTGTTTTGGCGCAGACGCTTTGGCCGCGCGAGGAGCTGACGTTCAGCACACGGCTCGAACGCGGACGTTATACTTTGCGCGCCTCCGGGCTTTCAGGATCGCGCGGCTTGATCGCCGATCCCGAAGGCAATAACGAGTTCGAAGCCCGCGCCACGCTCGAAGGCTGGCCCCGCGGCGAGGCGGTAATTTCTCTGACGCCGCGCATTCGTCTGCTCAATTTTACGCAGGAACCGCATACGTTTCATTTGGAGCGCACCGCCTGGTCAGATCAAGCCTCAACTGCCGCGGACGTCACAACACTGCAAACATTCCGCGATCTGTTTTCGAGCGAAGTATTGCGGCCCGGCGAGG
>JBHORD010000057.1:0-35533 GCA_042408355.1 Anaerolineales bacterium | reverse complement strand
CAAACAAAATCATTCGCTTTCACAGGAGCGCAGGATGAAAAATAAATTTACGTTATTTTCGATTCTCGTTCTGGCGGCAATTGTGGTCACCGCTTGCGGACAAGCCGCCCAGGCGAGCCAGCAGAATCAAATCAGCTATTCTTTGAAGACCGATTTACAAAACGGTCAAATGGTTTTTGTCGGCGTCGGCGGACCGATTAACGGCGTGGTCAACCCGACGCTGGTTGCATCGGTGGGCGATACCGTTACGATTACACTGACCAGCGGCGACGGCACAGAACACAACATCGCCCTCCCCGACTTCAACGTCACATCGCAGAACGTTTCCGGCAAAGGTAACAGCGTAACGGTTTCGTTCGTCGCAAATAAAGCCGGCACCTTTCCTTATTTTTGCAACATGCCCGGACACCGCGAAGCCGGCATGGAGGGCAAGTTTGAAGTGGACGGCGGCGCTGCAAGTTCTTCGTCAAACGCAAATTCAGCCTCCTCCGCTTCCACCGGCACGCCCTCAGCCGATAACGGTTCCGCCTCGATGGCGGGGATGGCAATGAATAATGCTCAGGCAGGCGCCCCCTCTGCCGCCGCAGCCGCCGGCGCGGACATCGTCCGCGACCCAACCGATTTGCCCGGCCCTATTGGCGACCGCGCCCCCACCACGGTGCGGATTGATTTGGTCGCCCAGGAAGTCGTCGGTCAGCTTGCGGATGGAACCACATATCAGTACTGGACGTTCAATGGCAAAGTCCCTGGGCCGTTCTTCCGCGTGCGCGTGGGCGACACCGTGGAAGTCCATTTGAAGAACGATCCTTCGAGCATGATGCCGCATTCGGTTGACTTCCATGCCGTGACCGGTCCCGGCGGAGGCGCGGTCTTCACCACCACTGCGCCGGGTCAGGAAACCACTTTCACCTTCAAGGCGCTGAATCCCGGTCTGTATGTTTATCACTGCGCCACGCCGATGGTGGCCGAGCACATCGCCAATGGCATGTACGGATTGATCCTCGTCGAGCCCGAAGGCGGACTGCCCAAAGTGGATCACGAGTTTTATGTGATGCAGGGCGAGATTTATACAACCGGCGCGTACGGCGATAAAGGCGCGCAAAGCATTGACGTCACCAAGCTTTTGAATGAAACGCCCGAATATTATGTGTTCAACGGCGCGGTCGGCGGATTAACCACCGAACACCCGCTCAAGGCAAGCGTCGGCCAAACCATTCGAATTTTCTTCGGCAACGCGGGCCCCAACAAAATTTCATCGTTCCACATCATCGGCGAGATCATGGATCGCGTTTACGATCAAGCCTCGTTGACTTCGCCTCCGCTGACCAACGTTCAGACGACGCTTGTCCCGGCGGGCGGCGCGGCGATGATCGAACTTCAATTGCAGGTGCCGGGTAAATATATTTTCCTCGATCACGCCATCGCGCGCATGCAGCGCGGACTCATGGGCTGGCTCATCGTGGACGGCCCCAATGCGCCCGATATTTTCAACGGCACGCCCGTGCCCGGAAGCGGACACTAAAAAAGCCAATGCAAAACAGAAGAGGCTCATGCGCATGAGCCTCTTCTGTTTTTATTCGGCCGCCTGTGCAAGTCAATCATTATCCCGCAAGCCGGCATTGGGAACGCCTGCTACACATTCTGATTCTGCCGTCTTCAACGGGAAAACCATCATGAAATCCGGGCATTTTCCCTTTTTGTGTACATTGTGGCGGGACTCTTTCCCGTCAATTACGGAAGAGCCCACATTCTGTGTGCGGTGTGCCTTCCCGATTGACATTCACTTTAATCGTTTAAGCGGCTCAATTGCAACTGAACCGCTGCAGCGCCGCCTGAAGCAGGCTTTTGGCGAGATCGGGCTGGGTTGTATACGCCTTCCACGCAAACGCGCGCCCGCCGCAGATCCAGGCCGCCGCGCCGCCGTAGGGTATTGTGGACGCTACGCTGGCGGTCGGCGCGATCGGAACATAAAGCGCCTTTATGCCGCCGACGGAGACCTGCTCCACGCTTCCATTGCGTGTGTCTCCATTGCTTTGCAAAATCAAATCAATCATGAACTGCGGATCGGTCGCGCCCGGCGCATTTTGCCAGATGACTTGAATGAAAAGACTCGCGTTGACTGCCGCCAGCAAACCTTGCGAGACGGTGCTTGGCGTGGTCGGATTGTCTCTCGCTTTGACATCGAAGAACGCCATATCGGCTGGATGCCCAATGCAGAATTGATATTCGCAAAAAATTCCCGCCAGGCTGATCGGAGTCGGCTTTGGCGCAATGGTTGGAACGGGATACGGCGTGTACGTTGGAATGGCCGCCACCGTTTCTTCGACGGCGATGCGGATTTGATCTTCCGGGCTGAGCGAGGGAGTTTGTAAGCCGCATCCGGCTAAAAGGAAAATCGAAACAACGGCAAGGAAAAGGACATATCGCCGCGAACCGCCCGCGCACGCTGACGAGGCGCGTCTTTTGCGCCGCAGTCGAAACACGTACGCAAAAACTCCCGTTGACGGCGCGGCGCTTTTGGCGTCAACCCGCCCGCCGTTCACGCCGCAAACAAGAGCGGGACAGGGAATTTCAATCGCTTCCATAGGAAAATTATTTTTCATGGGCAGGCCTTTTCAAGGGACGGCGCAAGCATTTCAGCAAGTTGATGCTCGCCTTCGGGAATCAAATGCAAAGGCGTATCGGTGTAATAATTCGGCGGGAACGCGTTCCACAGATCGAGATAATTCCAATGATTTTGTTTTGCGTCCTGCGCAACGTATTGGCGATACTGGTCGTACACCCAGCGCGGATAATAATCATTGTAGCGGATGTCGCTGTTTTTGACGCCGCTCAACACCAACATCGGTTCGTTGACCAGCAGAACCGGCGTGCTTCCCGCCAGCGAATAAAAATCCCTGACCTGATCGAGCGAAACCTGCGATGGATTCAACGCCGGCGGCCGCATGCCTTCGAAGGTTGCGTCGCCGCTCAATTCCTTTGGCAGAACTTCGGGCGGACCCGGAATCTGGTCGAGGCCCGTCGAGAGATTGACCACGCTGTAAAGCTGGTAACGCAACACGCGAAACAGCGAACGATTCTGATTCTGAATTTTTGTAAATAACGTCGGCGGTTGATAATCCTTTGGCAAAAAATCAAATCGTCTGCCGAGTTGATAAAACTCATCCGGGTTTTGCGCGATCAACGTATGGTCGGTGCGCGTCTTCGGCATCAACGTGTACCACGTGATCAGCCATACGATCATATCCGGTTTGTACTGCATGGATTTGTCGAGGATCATCAAATCTTTGGTTGCCGAGGAGCGCGGGAAACTTAAATTGTAAACCTCCACATTTTTGTTTCTGCATTTCAACCCCAGCGCGTCCATCTGACCCGGAAGCGTTTGCGCGGGCGTCAGGCCGATTCCCCACACCGCCGAATCGCCGAGAACGAAAACGCGGAACTCATTTGCGCCTTTGGGTTGGGATACAATGTGCGAAGCGAACATCGCGTCCAAATTGCCCACATCGAGCGCGGCATCCTCCGGCGCATGTGTGCTGATTGGAAAACGCTGGCGCAATAATCCGAGCATTCCGTACACGTCAAGCGCGCCGAAGTTAATGTTCGACGAGACGAACGCAAACTCGAACACAAAAAACAAAGCCAGCCCTTTGAACAAAGCGCGCAACAAATGAAAGCCGTCAGACATGCGCTTCATTATAACGGAACAATTTCGCCGCTTTCCTCGTCCTGTCCCGGTAAGGAGAAAACATGAAAAACTTCTTTGTGATCACTTTACTCGTTTTGATTTTGCCGGCTTGCGCGCCGCAAAGCGCGGCACCCACTCCGCCAACAGCCGCAAGCCCCACGCCGATTGCGGCGGATACTCCGCCCGTGCTTGCCACACCCACGCACATTCCGGTGGATTTCCCGCCGATTCATCCGCCGGCGGTCAATGGAACGGGCGATCTGACTTCCGCCCAGCAGGCGGCGGTCGCCGCTCTTTCCTCGACGTTGAATGTGCCGTCCGATCAAATCAGCGTTGTCTCCACCGAGGCGGTGACCTGGCCCAACGGCTGCATGGGGGTTCAACGCATCGGCGTGATGTGTACGATGAATCAAGTGCCCGGCTTCAAAATTGTTTTGCAGGCATCTGGCAAACAATATGAATTCCACACGAATCAAGACGGGAGCATAATCGTACCTGCGGGCGGCATTCAGGTTTCAAGTTCGGCAGAAGACGCGGCCAAAAAACAACTGGCGCTGATGCAGGGAATGGATGCGAGTCAAATTTCAGTCGTCAGCGACGCGGATGTCGAATGGCCCGATTCGTGTCTCGGCGTTGCCCAGTCGGGCATGGCTTGCGCGCAGATTGTCACGCCCGGTCATTCCATCGTTTTGGAAGCCGGCGGCGTTCAATACGAATATCACACCAACGCCGACGGCAGTGAAGTCCAGCCGGCCACCCTTCTGATTTCGTGGAAGCGAAGCGGCGGCGTCGCCGGTTTTTGCGATGAAATGACCATTTATTTGTCAGGCGAGATTCATGCCAGTTCCTGCACACAGACAAAAGATACGAGCATGAAGGCGCTCTTTACAAGCGCGGATCAGTCTCAAATCGAGCAATGGTCGGCGAAATTTGGAAATGTATTGATTGATCTTTCCGACCCGAAGACCGCCGCGGACGCGATGACCCGCCTGATGACTTTCAATGGCGACGGAGATCAACAACCGAATCCGGCGGAACAGCAGGCGCTTTACAACTGGGCGCAGACGATTTATCAAAAAATCAGAATCGGCAGTTGAATTCGACCAGTCCGCTTTTGTGAATGCCCGGCGGCAGACAGCCGCAAGGCGCCATTACCCGCCTCCATCCGGCAAAGAAAATTCCGCAAAAAGATCATGGGTCACGCGATGGCTTCCATTGACCGGCGGGTAAGCGCGCATGAAATCTTCGTATTCGCCCATCAGCCTCGTAACGAGTCCCATCACGCCGCGCCGCATTTGCACCCCGCCTTGAGAGGCGTGACACGCGCCCGCTTCGGCCTTGACCTTTGAGACCGGCCTGATATTGATCTTCACATGCACCGGAAAATCGAACTCAGTCAAAGCCTTGAGGTCCACATCTTTGTTGCGCCCAAATTTACGCGGGTTCACGCCAAAGATCGGCATCACGCGGGTCGCCAAACGCAGAAGCTTATGTGGGAAAACGTGAAAGTAAAGCGCACGCGGTTTAAACGGCGACCCGCTTTCGGGGTGGAAGGAAGCGTCGTCCGCTTTTTCAAACGCCATGACTGTCGCTTGATGAATGTGGATATGATCCGGATGCCGATACCCGCCAATCGGATCAAACGTTAAAACAACATCCGGCTTGAGTTCGCGGATGTATTTCACCACGCCTCCGGCGACTTCGTCCACCGGATGATTAATCTGCGCGTCCGGGTGTTTATTTTCTTCCGTGCCGGGCATGCCCGAATCGCGGTAACCGAGGAAGAAAACATCCTTGAGACCAAGCCGCCGGGCGGCGCAATGCAATTCGGCCTCGCGCAGTTCGGCGATCGAGTTGAATCCTTTCATGAATTCGGGATCAACCGTGCCGGCTTCGCCGCGCGTGGCGCAGACGAGATAAACATCGCATCCCCTTTTGGAATAAAGAGCCAGTGTGCCTCCCAGGCCAAACGATTCATCGTCGGGATGAGCCAGCACGGCGAGCACTACAGGTTTTGCAGTTGACATGAACCTCTCTCCTGAGAAAACGAGATGTAAACATAATCTGAATTTTCAGCGTCGCTTTACCTCCGAGCGAAAGACGCTGTCAGGGTTATGAATCATACCAGCCCCCATATCCTGTATAATCGAACTGGCGGGATCAGACTGCCGCCCGCTCACCAGAGGAGAACCTATGGAATTCGAAACGCTTGCGATTCATGCCGGACAAGAACCCGATCCGGGCAACGGCGCCGTGATGACGCCCATTTATCAAACTTCGACTTTTGCTCAAGATGGCGTCGGCAAGCCGCGGCAGGGATATGAATATTCGCGCACTAAAAACCCAACGCGGTTCGCGCTGGAAAATTGTCTCGCCGCGCTCGAAGGCGGCGAATATGGACTTGCGTTTTCATCGGGCATGGCCGCGACCGATACCGTGCTGCGTTTGGTTGACAGCGGCGCGCATGTGCTGGCCGGCAACGATGTCTATGGCGGCACGTTTCGTTTGTTTGATAAGGTGCTGCGCCGCTATGGTTTAAGTTTTGATTTCATAGACACCACCGACCCGGAAGTGGTGGCCGATTCGCTCACGCCGCAAACCCGCCTCGTCTGGCTCGAGACGCCGACCAATCCCATGTTATCCGTCACAGACATTCAGGCAGTGGCCGAAATCGTTCATGCGCATTCGAATCATCCGCTGCTGGTGGTTGATAATACGTTCGCAACGCCTTATTTGCAAAATCCGCTTCAACTCGGCGCGGACATCGTCGTTCATTCAACGACGAAATATCTGGGCGGTCACTCCGATGTGGTCGGCGGCGCGGTCATCGTAAAAGAGAAGGAAATTTTTGACAGGCTGGCCTTTTTGCAAAACGCGGTCGGCGCGGTGCCGGGACCGATGGATTGCTTTCTCGTCTTGCGCGGCATCAAGACGCTTCCCTTGCGGATGGATCGTCACGCCGAGAATGCCGCCTCGCTCGTGGACTTTTTGGCGGATCATCCCAAAGTGAGGCAGGTCATGTATCCGTTCCATCGCGGCCATCCGCAGTTATCGGTCGCCAAAAAGCAGATGCGAAACGGCGGCGGGATGATTTCGTTTATCCTGAAAGACGGCTACGACGCGGCGGTCAAAGTTGCCGAAGCGACCAGGTTATTTACGCTGGCTGAATCCCTCGGCGGAGTCGAATCGCTGATCGAAGTCCCCGCGGCGATGACGCATCTATCCACGGCCAGTTCGCCGATTGCAGTGGATGCGGGTCTCGTTCGGCTGTCGGTCGGAATCGAAAGCAAAAACGATTTATTGGAAGATATCGAGCAGGCGTTGGAAAAGATATAACTCCAACGCAGGTCGCCGGTCTGTTTACCGATGCGCATTCGCAAACCGCCTTAACACCGGGCCGCCGCAAAAAACAAAAATGCCCCCGCTGAACGGGGGCAAAACATCTATGGAATAGGAGGCGGCGTAGAGGGAGGCTGGGTGGCAGGCGGCTGAGTGCCGCCGGGCTGGCCCACACAGGTCGCCGGGTCTGGAGGCAGAACCGCCTCGCTGTGACTCGGATCGGGGCTGGCATTTTCGTTCTTCACACACACCGCATTGCCGTTCGCATCATGTCCTACGACCGTCCCCACGGGACAAAAACTGAGTCCCGTTCCCGTTTGAACCGAACAACACATATTCGCCGGATCATAGTTATAGCCGGGCAGGCATTGAACGCCTGGCGTTCCAGTTCCATCCCATACGCACATGCCGGTGTTCGGATTCAAATTATAGTGATCGCCGCATTTGCTCGAACCGCCGGTGTACGTACACTTCGATGTAATCGTCGCCGTGGTCGAAGATTTGCAATCGTACACTTGCGGAAAAACTCCGGGCGACGCGACGACCGGCGTACAGGAACTCACCCCGCTGATCACGGCATTTGGGTCCGGCGATAAACTATCCGTAAACGTGACGCGCACGGTTCCCGCTTTGCAAAACGAAGTCAAACCGATGCCGACTTTTGGACAACTCACATTGAGCGGCGTCGAACTTGAGTTTCCCGCGGGAGCTGAATCATACACTCCAACGGATTGGCACAGGGGCGCAAAGTAAGTCGGGTCCAGCACCACACAGCGGAATCCCAATTCACGGCTGTGAGCCGTTGGAACATCGTAGCGACGCGTGAACGCGGCGACCTGATCGGGATTGCTTTTATAACTCGATGAACGGATCGAACGTCCGAGCGGACTGCTGTCGGGTCCAAGCGGATCCTGCGCCGGGCTGTTGGTGTAATAAGAGGCGTTGAACCAGTCCGCCACCCATTCCAACGCGTTGCCTTCCATATCCAGCGCGTGATAATAACTTTGACCCTGCGGATAGGTCGTCACATTGGTCGTCTTGCCAACGCAATTATTGAAGTTGAGATAATCGCACGTTGGCGCTCCATTGCCCCATGGATAAATCAATCCATTCGGGCCGCGCGCTGTCTTTTCCCATTGCGCCTCGGTGGGCAATGCGCCATGTACGAACGTGCAATAGGCGGAGGCCTGACTCCACGTCACGCCGGTTACGGGATCATTGAAATGAGCCACATCATTGTAGCCAAGATCGTCTGTCAGATTGGGAGGTGTGCATTGTCCGGCTTTGACGCACAGCGCGTATTGCTGATTTGTAACTTTGGTCTGATAAATCCAGAAATCGCTCAACGTGACAATATGTTCGGGGTTGTCTGCGCCGCCATGACCCATTGTGAAGGGGCCGCCGGGCACAGCAACAAGCGTACTGCCGTCAACGTAGGGCCACATCGAGCCGACTTCCATCGGCGGACCCGAAAGCACAACTGGAACCAGCGTTGAAGTGGAAGTCGCCTCGACTGGCGCGGCGACTAATGTCGCGGCGGGCGTATCAGTGCCGTTGGAAAGATTCGCGATCTGCGTCTTCATGGCAGATAACGTGGGATCCATCGTCGGCGTGGACTGAGGCGCGCATGCCGCCAACATAATCAGCAAAATCATGCTGACATAGAATGCATAGTGCATGTGTTTCATAATTTCTCCTCTCAACAATCGAAAGCCGTCTTTATATTACTCTATAGCCGATATTCCCGCAAAAATTCTCCATCCTCCAAAAGTACCCCGTTTGAAATTGATCATATGGATCGCTCACAATTCCTCTTCCAGCCATAAATGAGCCGACTCACGGCTCTCCCCTCATTGACGGAAAAGGGCCTGAACGCGAAGACTTGCCCTGACTGGCAAAGCCATGTCGAAGGGTGCACAAAGGGGAAAATGCTTGAATTTTATGGCGATTTAAAAGGTGAGTCAGGCATTATCTGAGGAAGAATATACTCTTATCTTCCTGCACTCAGTTACCCATGAGCCAAATTGGTATAATTTAACAGCGGCGTTCCAATTCCTGCGCGATTGTCTCTTGACGGGAGTTTGGAATGGCGCTGGAAAGGATATGACCATGCTTCTCGAAGGCAAGAAAATAGCGATATTGCTTGCAGAAGGTGTAGAGGACCTGGAATATTATGTGCCTCGAATGCGCCTGGAAGAAGAAGGCGCTCATGTCGTCTCAGCAGGCATAGACCTCGAACCAGTGCGGGGCAAAGGCGGCCTTGAAATGAAGGCGGATGTCTCCATAGACACACTGCACTCAAAAGACTTGTTCGCCCTGATCATCCCGGGCGGCTGGGCGCCCGATAAACTCCGCCGCCATAAAATCGTGACTGACCTGGTATGCGAAATGGACTCGCAGAGCAAGACCATTGGGATTATCTGCCATGGCGGGCTTGTCGCAATCTCAGCCGGGATTGTGCGCGGACGCCGGGCGACCGGTTCTCTTGGCATCAAAGATGATTTGATCAACGCAGGCGCAACATGGGTTGATGAGCCGGCGTTTCGAGAAGGGAATCTGGTGTGGGGCCGCGTGGTGGCCGATATTCCTGCATTTTGCCGGGAGCTTATTGCCGCTCTCGCAGATGCCGTAAAGAAAGAATAGACAGGCTTCCTTATCAAGATAGGGCAATCGCATTTGGGTTTTTTATCGGTCAAAATCGAAGGTTTTGTTATTGCGAGGCGGCTTTCGCCGAAGCCGTCCCGGCTTCAACGAGAAAATCCTGCTTTCAGGAGATTGCTTCGCTGCCATGACGCCCTATTTTGAGACAATTATTTTTTTCTAATGCGATTGCCCTGTTATCGAGAAGCGCCAGCCCGATTCTTTAACATTCTCTGCTATAATCTATGGGTCAACGCAGGCTGCACCTTTCCAACTCCATTTCTATGTACGGCTAGGAAATATTCCGGTCTTCAGCCGCGATCTATTCTATAAGCCTGTGATCGCAAGATGTCATGAAATATTTTGCCCAATGAAAGAAAACTTGGAAAAAGAGTTAGCCTGGGAAATTCTGGAGAACTGTCCATATGCCGTTGAGATTCTCGAGCCGGATGGAAGGATCGTTTACATCAACAAAGCCGCCGCGCAACGATATGGCAGGTCTGTGAATGAATTGCTTGGCGCCTGTATTTGGGATCAATATTCATTGCCGCAGGCTCGCCATCGAAAGGCCATCATTAACAAGGTGGTGCGCTCAGGGCTTCCTGTTCAATTCACCGATCGAATGGGGGAACAATGGGTCAATGTTTCAATTTATCCTCTCTCCGTGACGCAGGGGAGCGTTGACAACGTAATCATCTACACTCACGATGTCACGCAAAAGATACTCGCAGAGGAACGTCTCAAACTGGCATATTTACAGTTATTTACCAGCCAGGAAGAGGAGCGCCGCAAAATTGCTCAGGATTTGCATGACGATATTGGACAAAGCATGATTGCCCTCCTGCTCAATCTTAAATCCATGCAGAGCGAAATTGCAACAGGCCGCAGGGAAATAAGCGATTACATAAAAGAGACGATCCATTTCGTTGAAGATATGATGCGGCATATTCGTCAGGTGCTGTACGAACTTCGGACGCCCTCCTTTGATACGATGTCGCTCTCAAAAGTGCTGAAGGAACAGTGTGCCGCTATGGAATTGGCGACAGGTTTGCGAATCGTTTTCAGCAGTCAGGAACAAATGCCGCCCATTCCAAGCGCGCAGGCCACCGTTCTGTATCGTCTGGTGCAGGAGGGAATGAACAATGCAGTGAAACATGCAAAGGCTACTTCCGTATGGATCAACCTTGAATACGTAGAAGGAGAGGTCAACATTTCGGTGGAGGATGATGGGCAGGGATTCGATCCCGCGGTAAGGACCAGTTATGGTTTGGGCCTGCAGGGTTTGCGGGAACGCTTCCTGATGCTGGGGGGGAACTTCGACGTGGAGTCGGCGCCGGGGAAAGGGACGCGCCTTTTTGGCTCCCTGCCGCTTATCAATACTCAGGCAAATCCCGCCAATGACACTATGAGCACAGGGCAATATTCATGAACGATAATTGTGAGGCAAAGCAATGATCCGTGTTGTGGTTGCGGAAGATCACCACCTTGTCCGGCAGGGCATCGTAAAGCTGTTGGAAGGGGCCGGCGATCTGGAAATAGTCGGAGAGGCGGATGATGGTGCTCAGGCGATTGCATTGGCAAGAGCGACCAATCCTGATGTAGTGGTGCTCGACATCTCCATGCCGAAAACGGACGGGTTTGAAGCGTTGGCCAAGATCAATGAAATCAAGCCTAAGCCGCAGGTCGTGATCCTCTCCATGCATACCGATTCAAATATGATTCGTAAAGCGTTGCAAGCCGGAGCGTTAGGTTACGTTGTAAAACAATCTGCGGCCGACGAATTGCTTGCGGCGGTTCGGGCGGCGAAAAATGGCAGTATGTTCCTCAGCTCGGGCGTCTCAGGAATCGTCGCCAGCAACTTTTTTACAGAAGGTTATCGCAACCTGCTCGACAGCCTTTCTCCGCGGGAACGTGAAGTCGTCAGGCGCGTGGTGGAAGGTTATTCCACGCGCGAGATTGCCGACAGTCTCGGAACGAGCATCAAGACCGTCGAGAAACAACGCCGGGACGCGATGCGGAAACTTGGCGTCGAAAATCTAGCCAGCCTCATACGCGTTAGCCTCGAACTGGGACTCATGGTTGATCGAACGGACCGCCCAAAAAGTCCCCTTTAATTTGGCATGAGCGAATCCCTTTGCATAACGAATTGCTCCGGCTAGTGGAGTGTCGAAATGAAAACCTATATCCTGAGTATTCATCAGAGGACAGCGGGCACCTGGGCTGTGATCCTTGATCGCAATGCAAATATTATATCTTCGGCGTACGCCAATATTACACAGTATTTTCCTCAGCTGGGCTGGGTGGAACATGATGCCAATGAAATCTGGCGCGTCACACTGCAGGTGGTCGCCGAAGCTCTTCAAAACGGGCGCGTATCCCCTGAGCAGATTGGAGCAATTGGCATCACCAACCAGCGGGATACAACCGTTTTCTGGAACAAAAAGACCGGCGAGCCTGTGGGGCGGGCAATTGTATGGCAGGATCAACGTACGCTGCCTCTTTGTGAACTTTTGATTAGCAGGGGCAAAGAGAGAATCGAGTCCAGAACCGGCATGGTGATCGTTCCCGACATAACCGCGGCAAAGATTCGCTGGCTGATGGATAACGACCAAGCCATACAAAAAGGAATCGTCCGCAATGAAGTGCTGTGCGGAACGATTGACACGTGGCTCATTTGGAAACTCTCAAAAGGAGCGGCCCATGTCACAGATCATTCCAATGCGTCTCTCACGCTCCTTATGGATGCAAACTCCTTGACATACGACGATGAGATACTGAATGAGCTGGGAATCCCGCGCGAAATCCTGCCAGAACTGCATCGTTCAAGCGAAATCTATGCCTACACCGATCCCGATGTCTTCTTTGGAGTCCGCATTCCAATTGCCGGCGCGGCCGGAGACCAACAGATCGCCGCTCTCGGTCAGGCATGCGTCGAAGTGGGAATGGGCAAAAACACGTACAGCACAGGTTCTTTTGTGCTTGTGAACACCGGAAGCCGATATATTCCTCCGGGCGGCGGACTGTTCTCTCCTGTTTTTTGGACCATAAACGAAAGCATTGTTTATGGAATGGAAGGCAAGGCAGATGTAGCCGGAGATGCCATCACATGGCTGCAAGACGGCCTGGGAATTATTCGCGAAGTCAATGAAGTGGAAGGGTTGGCCACGCAGGTTCCCGACACACAAGGCGTCTATTTCGTGCCGCCTTTTGACGGTTCGGATTTGACGCGCACAGGCGCCGGCTCATACGCGCGCGGCGCCATTATCGGTGTAATGAGAGGAATTACCAAACATCATATTGCCCGGGCCGCGCTCGAAGCTTTAGCGTATCAAACGCGTGACTTTATCGAGGTCATCAAGAACCGGGAACCCGAGTTGGTGCCTCAAGTCCTCCGCGTTGACGGGCAGATTGCCAAGAGCGATTTTCTGCTTCAATTTCAAGCTGATTTACTGGGCATAACAGTGGAACGGCCGGTGTTTATGAATACAGCCGCCTTGGGCGCCGCTTACCTGGCAGGGCTTGCAATAGGTTATTGGGAGACACTGGATGAAGTGGTCGCCTGCTGGAGAATGGATCGTTTCTTCGAGCCGCGTATTTCCGATGAGCGCCGGGAAGAACTTTATTACGGGTGGAAAAAGGCAGTCAAACGGGTCAAAACGTCCTACGCCAATTGAGTTGTTCCATCCAGCCTGACAGTCTTACAAAGACGCCCAAAACAGAATCTATACTCCATTTACTTAATGCCATGCTCTAAGTGAGCATGGCATTTCTCCATATACTGCTTTTGCGAGGAGACATTCCAACCAAAAGTTGGGTTGAACTCCTGATTCCATTTCGATCTCGGTTATGCAATAATGAAAGTACATATTCCCAAGATCTATTTTTTATCTACAAGAAGCATTGCTTCACAGATCTTCCTGACAAGCATTTGCCGGGATTTGAGTTCTTCAGAACATCCCAGCTTCATGTTCAGAAAGGAGGCACATCCGAAAACAGAAACAAAGTTTGAAAAAGAGTCCCCAAAAAAGTATCAGACCTCTATTCAAATTTTTCATAAAAGGAGAATGAAATATGTTTGGACAGTTGATTGGCGAAGTCTTCGGAACGTTCATACTGATCCTTTTGGGCGATGGAGTGGTCGCGAACGTTGGCCTTGCGCCCCGTCTGGCAGGTACAGCATATAACTGGGATACCATCACCCTGGGATGGGCATTCGCAGTGATCGTTGCTGTCTATGTGTCAGCAGGAGTATCGGGGGCGCACATCAATCCCGCAGTGACGATCGCGCTGGCTGTCAAGCGCGATTTTCCCTGGGGTAAGGTGATACCTTACATCATCGCGCAAGTGATTGGCGCCTTCCTGGGTGCGTTGGGCGTATACCTGGTCTATGGCGACGGCCTGCGCGCAGCCGGCGTTCCCAATGTATGGTGCACTGGGCCGGGTTCAATATTCGGCCAGGCCTTCTGGGGCGCAACATCGGCCAATGCCATTGGCAACTACAGCTTCCTGGATGCCTTCATCACGGAAGTGATCGGCACAGCCGTGTTGTTGTGGGGCGTTCTCGCCAGCGGGGATTCGAAGAACACCGGCCTGATGCATAATTTGGGACCATTCCTGGTAGGCGGCACCGTGCTCGCAGTCGGTCTGTCATTGGGCGGCCCCAGCGGATATGCCATCAACCCAGCGCGTGACTTTGGTCCGCGTCTCTTCGGCTTGCTGGTTGGCACACAAGGTTTGTTCTCAAACGGATACTGGTGGATTCCGATTGTGGGACCGATTGTGGGCGGCATCATCGGCATCTACCTGTATGACTGGCTTGTAACAGCCTACCTGCCCAAAAAATAACTTGAACCATGCTCACTTAGATTCGGTCACCCGCACGGAGATGCTCATATGAAAAAATTAATCAATAAACCGGAAAATGTTGTCCGTGAGGAATTGGAGGGAATGGCTTACGCCCATCCAGACCTCGTAAAGGTACATTTCGATCCGAACTTCGTGGTGCGTGCTGATGCACCCATAAAGGGAAAAGTGGGCGTTATCTCTGGTGGCGGCTCCGGTCATGAACCAATGCATGGTGGTTTTGTCGGCATAGGCATGTTGGATGCCGCCTGCCCAGGGGCCGTCTTTACGTCTCCAACACCAGATCAAATGTTAGAGGCCACTAAAGCGGTTAACGGCGGTGCGGGCGTATTACACATTGTCAAGAACTATACGGGCGATATCATGAATTTCGAAATGGCCGCGGATTTGGCGCGCGGCCAGGATATCGAAGTCGAGAGTGTGGTGATTGACGACGATGTTGCCGTTAAGGATAGTCTGTATACGGCGGGTCGCCGCGGAGTTGGCAGCACAGTGCTGGCTGAAAAACTGTGCGGCGCGGCAGCCGAGCAAAAGCGCTCGCTGAAAGAAGTCGCCGACATTTGCCGCAGGGTCAAAGACGAAGGGCGGAGTATGGGAATGGCGCTCACGTCCTGCACCGTTCCTCATGTGGGCAAACCGACCTTTGACCTGCCAGAAGATCAGATGGAGATTGGGATTGGCATCCACGGCGAACCGGGCCGCACACGAATGCCACTCAAAAGCGCTGACGAGATCGTCGAGATGCTCATGGAACCCATCATCAACGACATCCCTTATAAATCCGGCGACCAAGTGCTGCTCTTTGTGAACAGCATGGGAGGCACTCCGCTGATCGAACTTTACGTGGTCTATCGCAAGGCGTATGAAATCGCCACAAAACACGGATTGAAGGTTGTGCGAAACTTGATCGGTCCATACATTACCAGCCTCGAAATGGCAGGCACATCCATTACCATGCTCAGAATGAACGAGGATATGATCAAGCTTTGGGATGCGCCCGTGAAGACCGCCGGTCTTCGCTGGGGCATCTAAATCTTTCCCTATCAAACAGCCGGGACGGGACAAATGATCCCGTCCTGGCCCATGCCAACGGAGTAAATTATGCCCATACACCGCGATGATACGTTAGCCTGGATCAAGGAATGTGCCAGAGCCATAGAGGAAAACAGCAGTTACCTGACGGAACTTGACGCGGCGATCGGGGATGCTGATCATGGCGCTAACATGGATCGAGGATTTAAAGCCGTGATAAACAAGTTGCCCGAAGTCAGCGATAAAGATATCGGCACCATTTTTAAAACCGTGGGGATGACTTTACTCTCAACCGTTGGCGGCGCAGGCGGTCCACTGTATGGGACCTTCTTTCTTCAAGCCGGGATGAAAACCGCTGGAAAGATGGAGCTGGGATTATCCGATTGGGCAGAGGCGCTGGATGCGGCTCTTAATGGGATCATCGCGCGGGGCAAGGCGCAACTTGGCGATAAAACCATGGTGGACGCGCTGAGTCCTGCCGTGAATGCGCTTAAAGAGGCCCTTCAGGCGAATCTGCCCATCAACAAGGCTCTTCAACTGTCGGCCGAGGCGGCGGAAAAGGGAATGGAAGCGACAATCCCAATGGTGGCGAAAAAGGGTCGCGCCAGTTATCTTGGCGAACGCTCTGCCGGGCATCAGGACCCCGGAGCAACATCCTCCCATCTTCTCTTGAAAACGGCTTCCGTCACCTGGAAGGACATCAGTTGACAACTGCACTCGAAAACATAGCGGCCAGTTTCAAAGTCCCGTGTGATTCGCATCCAGATAAAAAACAAATCGTTAGCAAAAACCGAACGAAAGGAGATTAGGAATGGCAAAATATTCAGCGGCAGTTGATCAGGGGACAACAAGTACACGCTTCATGATCTTCGACCACGCTGGCAAGGTGGTTGCGGTTGATCAAAAAGAACATGAGCAAATCTACCCAAAGCCAGGCTGGGTCGAACACAACCCAATGGAAATCTGGGAACGCACTCAGGAAGTTATTGATGGTGCGCTCAAGAAGAGCGGCGTGGATCCAAAAGACATTGCCGCAGTAGGCGTCACCAACCAAAGAGAGACCACTGTTGTATGGGAACGCGCCACCGGCAAGCCCGTCTATAATGCCATCGTGTGGCAGGACACACGCACCGACACGATCTGCAATGAGCTGGCAAAGGACGGCGGTCAGGATCGCTTCCGCCCGAAGGTAGGCTTGCCCCTGGCAACCTATTTCTCCGGCCCAAAGATCAAGTGGATTCTCGATAACGTTCCTGGCGTTCGGGCAAAAGCCGAAAAAGGCGAAGTGCTCTTCGGCAACATAGACACCTGGATCATCTGGAACCTGACCGGCGGCCCCAACGGCGGCGTTCACGTGACCGACGTTTCCAACGCGTCTCGCACAATGCTCATGAATCTCGAGACATTGGATTGGGACCCCGACATGCTCAAGGTGATGGGAATTCCCAAGGCAATGTTGCCGCGCGTGCGCGCCTCGGCGGAGGTTTATGGCAAGGCCGTCGGGTCCCTGAATGGCATCCCCGTGGCGGGTGACCTGGGCGACCAGCAAGCCGCGCTCTTTGGTCAAACGTGCTTCAGTCCCGGCGAGGCCAAGAACACATACGGAACCGGATGCTTCATGTTGCTCAATACCGGCACCAAGCCCGTGCAATCCAAGAACGGCCTATTGACAACGCTTGGATACAAGATCAATGATGAGCCGGCCGTGTATTGCCTTGAAGGCTCCATCGCCATCACAGGCGCGCTGGTGCAATGGCTGCGCGATAACCTGAAGTTCTTTGATTTCTCCAAACACATCGAAGATTATGCCAAGGCAGTGCCTG
The DNA here is from genome assembly GCA_042408355.1 of Anaerolineales bacterium. Taxonomy (GTDB): domain Bacteria; phylum Chloroflexota; class Anaerolineae; order Anaerolineales; family Villigracilaceae; genus Fen-1038. The sequence continues at coordinate 18,148 of JBHORD010000057.1, read as the reverse complement.
ACAGCGGAGGCATCTACTTTGTTCCCGCCTTCTCCGGCCTGTTTGCCCCCTACTGGAAGAGCAATGCACGCGGCGCGATCGTCGGCCTTACACGTTACATTACCAAGAATCACATTGCACGTGCAGCTTTGGAAGCCACTGCCTACCAGACCCGCGAGGTGCTGGACGCAATGAACAAGGATTCCGGCGTGAATCTGACGGCTCTCAAAGTGGATGGCGGCATGGTATTCAACGACACCCTGATGCAGTTCCAGTCAGACATTTTGGGTGTGCCTGTGATCCGTCCGACAGTGGCCGAGACCACGGCGCTGGGCGCGGCGTATGCCGCCGGCCTGGCAGTTGGTTTCTGGGCCAAAGTCGAAGACCTACGCGCGAACTGGGGCAAGGATCACGAATGGCATCCGACGATGGATGCGGCGCAACGCGAGAAGCTCTATGCCGGTTGGAAGAAGGCTGTCACCCGCACCTTCGATTGGGTTGAATAACCTTCGCAAGAAACTGCCAGGAGGAGCGGAGGCCGCTCCTCCTGGCAAATATCAGCACAGGAACGTATCGTGACAAAAAACAAGAAAACAAAAATCAACAATTCTCAGAAAGTCAAAAATCTTTCACCGGCGCCATGGATTCCGATGAAAAACGGTATCATTATCATCAGTATTACAAGCGTCATCATGGCAGTGCTGACGGCGATCAGGGCTATACCCATTAAAGGATGGATCGAGGGATTGCTCTGGAGCCTCCTCTTTGGCGCGGTAATTTGGGGTATATTCTTTCTTTTGATTTTTATCAACCGCCTCCTCAGGCGTTAATTAGATCAACTTCAATTATGTTCTTTAATAACAAAATAACGTCATCTGACGAGGAGTGGGAATTCCGCTGGGCGCCATATGACTCTTCAACCTATGAGGCGGTCCTAAAGCAACTGGCCCCCGATGATGTTGTGCTTGAGATCGGTGCCGGAGATTTGCGATTGGCCCGACAAATGGCACGGATTACCAGCCGGGTTTACGCGATCGAGATCAACGCCGACGTGCTCGATCGAGGCCGCAAATCGGAATCGTCCCTGCCGAAGAACCTGATCCCAATCCGCGCCGACGCCCGCTTTGTGAGGTTCCCGCCCGGTATCAGCGTTGGCGTATTGCTGATGCGCCATTGCACCCATTTCAAATTGTACGCGGAAAAATTGAAGGCGCTCGGCTGTAATAAAATGATTACAAATGCACGCTGGCGAATGAGCGTAGAAACAATCGAACTGCGCAAACCGCGCACACATTTCAGTCAGCTCGAAATTGGATGGTATGCCTGCTGGTGCGGCGGCACAGGTTTCAAAAGCGGGCCGGCTGAGTTCCTCCAGCCAGAAACCGAAGTCATCATTCATGAAGTCATTGATTGTCCAAGTTGTTCGGAAAACTGAACTAAAATCTGACGGAGTATTGTCTATGAGTAAACCACAAGCGATCATCATCGGAGCAGGATTTACCGGGACGGCAACCGCTCACGACCTGGCATTGCGGGGTTTTGATGTAACCGTTGTAGACCGCGGGGATATCTGCAACGGCACATCCGGGCGCACCCACGGTCTGTTGCACAGCGGCGGACGCTACGCAGTAAAAGACAGGGAGTCTGCCATCGAGTGCATTGATGAAAACAACATCCTGCGTAAGATCGTTCCACAAGTCATCGAGCCGAACGGCGGCCTGTTCATCGCATTGAACGAAAGCGATCTGCAATACGCCGAAGACTTCATCGAAGGCTGTGAAGCGTGCCACATTCCGCTTGAAGAGCTCAAACCGGAAGAGGCTCTGCGCATGGAGCCTAATATCAATCCGAAGCTGTTGACCGCCTTCCTGATCCCCGATGGCACCTTCGATCCGTTGCGGCTGGCGCTATCGTTCGCGGCAACGGCAAAGAAGAACGGAGCCGTGTTCCGCACTTATACCGAAGTCAAAGGCCTGATTCTGGACGGCAAAGGCAATGTTGTCGGCGTGAAGGTCATTGACCGCCGCTCGAACAAATCTCAAGAGTTGCGAGCCGATATCGTGGTCAACGCCACGGGCGCATGGGCTGGAGAAATTACAGAAATGGCCGGCGCGCATGTGCCCGTCAAGCCGACGCCCGGCGTCATGGTGGCTTATGAACAGCGATTCGTCCAGCGCGCCATCAATCGGTTGAACAAGCCGGGAGATGGCGATATCGTCCTTCCCCAACGCCGCATGGTGGTGGTGGGCACAACCTCCTTCGAGATTGACAATCTCGATTATGTGCCGGTACTCGAGGACCATGTGAAGTTAATGCTCGAGCGCGGCGCAGAATTGATTCCGGCCATCGCCAATGCAAAAGTCCGCGGCAAATATATGGCGACCCGCCCGTTGATTGGAGCGGGCGAGGGCCGCAGTGCCGCCCGCACCTTCAAATGCTACGATCACAAAGAGACGGATAATGTTGATGGACTGGTGACCATCACAGGCGGCAAAGCCACCACCCTGCGCGCCATGGCCGAAAAAACCGCAGACGTGGTGTGCTCCAAGTTAGGCGTCAAAGCGGCCTGCATGACCAAAGAAGTACCGCTCATCTCATACCGCCAATACTACGCACTGCCCAATTAGGAATTTGCCATGAGCGAAACAAAATGGAACATCACACTCAAAGTATATCGCCAGAAGGAGGGCGAAGCGCCGCACTACAGCGAATACAAGATGCAGGTTGACCCGGACGAATATGTATTGGATGCTGTGGAACGCGTCTGGGCTTTCATGGACCGCACCCTGTGCTTTCGACATGCCTGCCACCATTCCACATGCGGCGCATGCGGAATGCGCGTCAACGATGTGGAAAGGCTGACATGCATCACATATATCCGCGATGTAACACAGGATGGCGCCACGCTCAAAGTCGAACCTCTGCGCAACTTCCCGGTGATCAGCGATCTGGCCGTTGATATGGGTTCGCTTTACCGCCGAATGGAAACTGTTGGAGCGCGGCCGGTCCTGCCCGTCACCGAGGCGGAGATCGAGAATCCGCCCGACACCTGGAATCCGGATGATGCAAAATACATCCGCCTTTCAGATTGCATCGAATGTGGACTATGCATCAGCGCCTGCCCTTCAGCGGCGACATCAAGCGAGTATTTTGGTCCTGCGGTTTTAGCGGGCGCGCAGGCAAACGGCGTTAAAGACAACCCGGCTCTTCTGGAGCTTATGGACAGCGAAGACGGCGTCTGGCGATGTCACAGCGCGTTTGAATGCACCGCCGTTTGCCCATCGTTTGTAGATCCGGCGCGGCGCATTATGAACCTGCGCACGCAGATTATCTCAGAACGTCTTAATCGTTTATTCCGCAAGAAGTCTCGATAACAAAGAAGGACTATCATGGAAACTCAACGGAATCGACCCTCGCCTTTAAAATTCTGGACCTGGTTCTTCCCGGTTGGCCGCCAGACGGGCGGTTGGGCTTATGCTTTGAATCGCATCACAGCCCTCGGATTGACCTTTTACCTTTATCTGCATTTGATCATTCTCGCAAAACTTGCGCAGGGGCCAAATGCCTATGACGATTTTCTGGCTTTCATCCGTAATCCGATCTACACGTTCGGTGAGCTGTTGGTCGTAGCCGCCGGCATCCTGCATGGGTTCAACGGCATCCGCATTGTGTTGACCACGTTTGGCGTAAGTGTGACCCGCCAAAAACAGCTTTTTTACGCGTTGATGTTCGCGGCTTTGATAATCATCCTGATTTTCGGAATCCGCATGTTCACCGCATAAACGGAAGAATAACGAGGCGCGCATGACATCTTCTCAATTTGTTTCCGCTCCAAAATCCGGCGAGAACGCCTGGCTGTGGCTGATAAAGATCATCACCGGCCCGCTGCTCGTTGTCCTGCTTGGGATTCATCTGGTCGTGAATCATTTTATCGGCTCGACCGGCTTGCTGACATATGCAGATGTGATTGCTTATTTCAAGAACCCGATCATTCCCGTAATGGAAGTGGTCTTTCTGGCAACGGTGGTCACTCATTCCTTGATCGGATTGCGCAGTATCCTCCTGGACTTGAAACCCTCGCGCACCGCTTTGACAGTCATCAACTGGATACTGGCCATCATAGGCGTCGTCTCCGTTTCATATGGTTTCTGGCTTGCAGTTACAATTGCATCAAAAGGCGTGTAGCGCACAATCGTCGTACGGTCGCGCATAAGGATGAGTCCGAATGGTCGGCCTGGTCATCGTCTCACATAGCCGCGAGCTGGCTGTTGCATTGGTCAATCTGGTCAGGCAGGTCGCCCCGGCAAATGTGCCCATTGGCATCGCCGCAGGAGTTGGCGAGAATCGCAATGAATTTGGCACAGACGCGGTGGAAATCAGCGAAGCCATACAAAATGTTTACAGCGACGATGGCGTACTGGTATTGATGGATTTGGGCAGTGCGATCTTAAGCGCGCAGATGGCGGTGGAATTACTGCCGCCGGATGTTGCGCGAAAAGTTCGTTTTTGCGCCGCCCCGCTCATCGAGGGAAGCATTGCGGCGGCGGTGCAAATCGGGCTGGGCAGCGATCTCGATACGGTATGCAACGAAGCTCAACAGGCATTGCTCCCCAAGCAGGAACAGATTGGCACATCACCGGCAATTGAATCTGGCACAGCGGCCGCCTCCGCCGAAGCGGCGGAGCGGGAAATTGTCCTGACGCTGCATAATATTCACGGATTACATGCGCGCCCGGCGGCCCGCTTCGTCCAGACAGCCGCAAGCTTCAAGGCGGAAGTGCGCGTCGCCAATTTGACAAACGGCAAAGGCCCCGTCTCTGCGCGCAGTCTCAATGCGATTGCGACTCTCGGCGCGGTGGAAGAGCATCAAATTCGGATATCCGCTTCGGGTCCTGAATCAGAAGCGGCGCTGGCAGCGCTCAAAGCGCTCGTTGACGAGAACTTTGGCGAACCGACCTCCCTTCAAGCGCCTCCAGCCATTCAAAGCATCCTTCCCGCTGAAAGCGCACCGGCCGCTGAAGGAAGCCTCCAAGCGATTCCCGTTTCAGAAGGCATCGCCATCGGACCGCTGTATCGTTATCAGCCGCAGATTCCGTCCATTTCGCGCGCGCCCGCTCAAAATCCAGATGAAGAACGAAACCGGCTGGAACGCGCCATCGAATCCACGCGGCAGGCGATCCGTCAGCGCCGTCAACAGGTCAGGGCTTCGATAGGCGAAAGCGAGGCGGCCATCTTCGACGCGCATCTTTTGATTCTGGATGATCCCGATCTGCTGGAACAGGCGCAAAAAAATATTTACGAGGGACATCAAAACGCCGCCGCGGCCTGGAGCAATGCCGCGGCCCGCATTGCGGATTCTTATCGAAGTTTGGAGGATGCCTATCTCAAACAGCGCGCGGCGGATGTGGAAGATGTGGCAAATCAAGTCTTGTTTGCGCTGATGGGAAAAAGCGCGGCGGCGCCGACCGCATTTTCAGAGCCGGTGATTCTTTATGCCGCAGATTTGACCCCCACCGAAACTTCGCAACTGGATATGGATGCCGTGCTGGGGATTCTGACCAGCGGCGGAGGTCCGACGTCGCACAGCGCTATCCTTGCGCGCGCGCTGGGCATTCCAGCGCTTTCAGGCGTCAGCCCCTCGCTTGAGTTGCTCGCGCCGGGCACGCTGATCGCGCTGGACGGATTCAACGGAGCGATCTGGATCGAGCCGGATGAGCAAGTTCAAACCGCACTTAAGGCGCGGCGCGAGGAGTGGATCGCATCCCGAAAAAAACTTCTGGATGCCAGCCACGCGGCCGCGGTGACGCGCGACGGCAGACGCGTGGAAGTATGCGCCAATGTCGGCAATATTCAGGACGCGCGCGCCGCGTCCAGGAACAACGCGGAGGGCGTTGGCTTATTGCGCACCGAGTTTTTGTTTCTGACGCGCACAACTCCGCCCAACGAAGCCGAACAGCTCGCGGCGCTGCGACAGATTGGCGAAGTGTTGAGCGGCCGTCCCATTACGGTTCGCACACTGGATGTCGGCGGCGATAAGGAGGTGCCTTACATCCAATTGCCGCCGGAATCGAATCCGTTTCTCGGCGTGCGCGCCATTCGCATGTCACTGCGCAACCCGGAACTATTCAATGTTCAATTGCGCGCCATCCTGCGCTCCGCGGCGGATTTCCATTTTCGCATTATGTTTCCCATGATTGCCAACGTGGATGAAATTCGCCAGGCGCGGGAATTGCTCGAGAAGGCGCATCAACAACTCGCCGGGGAAAAGTTGCCGCACGCGTGGCCCATCGAAACCGGCATCATGGTCGAAATTCCGTCCGCCGCGTTGTTGAGTCGCGCGCTGGCTCGCGAAGTGGATTTTTTCAGCATTGGCACCAACGATTTGACGCAATATACGCTGGCGGCGGAACGCGGCAATCCAGCGCTTGCCGGATTCGCCGATGGTTTACATCCGGCTGTTCTGAAATTGATCGGTCAGGTCGCAGATGCGGCGCATGCCGAAGGAAAATGGGTTGGCGTTTGCGGCGAGCTTGCCGGCGACCTGACCGCAGTTCCGATATTGATTGGTTTGGGCGTGGATGAGTTGAGTTTGAATCCCGGCAGCATTCCCAAAGTCAAGGCGATGGTGCGGGCTGTGGAAACATCCGCGGCGCAAGAACTCGCGCGCCGCGCCTTGAACGCCGAAAGCGCGTCGGAGGCGCGGTCGCTGGCGAAATCGTTTACGGAAAAGCTGAAGATTGGATAACCGTACAAAACAGACGCCTTCGCCTGCGAGGGAGGTCAAAGCGTAAGCGAAGGCTGTAACCGAAACGCAGACCTCGGCTCTTACGTTTAACGCCGATTCGGAATAACCGCCCTCAGGGACAAATCTCCGCGAACTCTGCATCTCTGCCGTATATTTCTGAATTCAACCGCCATCCTGAACTCACAGCATATTTCCCAAGTCTCTTCCGCTCGAAGAATTTGACCGCTTGCCAATGCGGCAAAGAAGGCCGTCGGTTTAAAAAAACATCCCCGCGTACGGCAGTGGAAAGCATTCTTACGGCTTTCTTATGATCCTCCTATTCTCTTCTTACAATAGCCGAATATTTAATTGCGCAAATTGAAGGAACAATTCAACAACGCATTGGCATTCACTTTAATTGTTTAATGGGTCTATGCTTTGGGCGGCATTTCGCCGCCGGGGACGACGGCTTGGGCAACCATTTTTTATTGACCAATTTCTGTGAGCGTCAATAAATTCGCCTCCAACAAAAAGAACAAACATCTTTTCGTTAGCTGGCGTTCATGGCGAGGAACCATAAGGCGACCGGCGCTTGGGTTGACCCCAACCCATCAAAGCGCAAAAGAGAAGCGGACAGATATCCATCAAGACAAAGCGGCGCATTTTAAGATCTCGTTTTGAAACGGATAATGCCTGGGGTGTTCATGTTTCTTCATCATGCTCAAAGAGCGATGGCGCACCCCCGACAACCCGGCCGGTTACGCCGTGTAAAGAATGGAATGGATTGCCGGCATCGTCGCACAAATCAAATAACTCACCTTACGCAATAGCACGAGATTTATTTCGCATTTTCAATGCAACATGAATTCGCGTTGCGGGAAAACTGCATAACATCCGTCAAATAAGTGTAAGGAGCAAATATGGGGCCGAATAAAGCATCGTTGCGTCAAATTGCATTTATTGGAAACTATTTGCCGCGTCAATGCGGGATTGCTACGTTTACCACGGATTTGTGCGAGGCCGTTGGCAAACAATTTGCAGATATAAATTGTTTCGCCCTGGCCATGAACGATCATGGCGCGGGGTACAAATATCCCTCCAGAGTGCGTTTCGAGCTGGCTGAACAGGACCTCGGCAATTATTACCGCGCCGCCGATTTCCTGAATGTTAATAACGTGGACCTCGTTTGCCTGCAACATGAATACGGAATCTTCGGCGGCCGGGCAGGCAGTTACATTCTGGCTCTGCTACGTGAATTGCGGATGCCGATCGTGACCACATTACACACGGTTCTTCGAGACCCCGACCCTCACCAGCGTCAGGCGCTGGAGGAGATTGCGCGCCTTTCCGAACGACTCGTGGTCATGAGCAAACGGGGAAGCGAATTCCTTCAAGATATTTATCATGTTCCGAACGATAAGATTGACATCATCCCGCACGGCATTCCTGACATGGGATTCATTGACCCGAATTTCTACAAAGATCAATTTGGAGTAGAAGGCAAGCAGGTTTTATTGACCTTCGGTCTTCTTTCCTCGAACAAAGGCATTGAGTACGTAATCAATGCGCTGCCGGAGATCCTGCGCCGCCATCCGAACGTTGTGTATATGATTCTGGGAGCGACTCACCCTCATGTCAAGAATCACGAGGGAGAGTCTTACCGATTGTTCTTACAGCGGCTGGCGCGCGAAAAAGGCGTGGACGATCATGTTATTTTCCACAATCGTTTCGTCAGTTTGCAAGAGCTGGTGGAATTCATCGGCGCCGCAGATATTTATTTAACGCCGTATCTTAATCCAGATCAAATCGTGTCTGGCACACTGGCTTATGCGCTGGGCGCAGGGAAAGCCATCGTATCAACGCCGTATTGGTATGCCGAGGAGTTATTGGCTGACGGGCGAGGCGCGCTGGTGCCGTTCAAAGATTCCGCTGCCATTGCCGAGCGGGTTATCAATCTTCTGGATAACGAATCCGAGCGGCATGGCATGCGCAAACGCGCCTACCTTTTGGGCCGGGAAATGACCTGGCCGCGCGTTGCCCAACGATATATGGAAAGTTTTGAGCGCGCCCGCTATGAACGATCCCAGCATCTGCACCGGGTATTCGCGGCTAAAACTCTCAAAAATCATGGCAGTGACCTGCCCATCCTCAAACTTGACCACCTGCTGCGATTAACAGACACGACCGGCATTTTGCAACATGCCGCTTACACCATTCCCAATTATAGTGAGGGGTACACAACGGACGATAACAGCCGCGCCCTTTTGTTAACCGTTCTGCTGATGGAATCGGAATGTCAAACGTCAGTGGATCTCAATCTTCTGGCTTCGCGCTTCCTGGCTTTCGTTGCCCATGCTTTCATCCCAAGCGCGGGGCGATTCCATAACTTTATGTCTTATGATCGCCGCTGGCTCGACGAAGTTGGCTCCGAAGACAGCCACGGCCGCGCCTTGTGGGCGCTGGCTACTGTTCTGGGCCGCTCTCAGAATGAAGGACTGCGCGGCGTAGCCGGACAACTATTCGATCAGGCCTTAAGCCCTGCCCTAAAATTTACCAGTCCTCGCGCCTGGGCTTTTATCCTGCTCGCCATTCACGAATACCTGCGCCGCTTCTCAGGCGATCGGACCGCCCGAAGCATTGGCCAGGCGCTGGCAGAGCGTCTCATGGACCTGTACAACCGTAACAGCAGTCCCGACTGGCCCTGGTTCGAAAACATAGTGAGCTACGACAACGCCAAATTATCCCACGCGTTGTTGCTCAGCGGTCAATGGCTGGAACGACCCGAAATGATTGAAGCAGGTCTTAAATCACTGGGCTGGCTTGTGGAGGTCCAGCGGGCAGACGGCGGCCACTTCATGCCGGTTGGCAATCAAGGCTTTTATCGGAGAGGCGGCGAAAGAGCCCGCTTTGATCAACAACCTGTTGATGCCTGCGCCACAACATCCGCCTGCCTGGAAGCCTATAAGATGACAAATGAACAACGTTGGTACATCGAAGCCCAACGAGCTTTTGAGTGGTTTCTCGGCCGCAATGATCTGGGCATATCATTGTATGACCCGGCGACAGGAGGCTGCCGCGACGGCTTGCAGGCCGATCGTCTCAACCAGAATCAGGGGGCGGAGTCAACTCTCGCCTTCCTGCTGGCCCTGACAGAAATGACCATGGCCCAAAACGTCATGAGGCCCTCGCCGGAAAGCAGAATTGTCCCGCCTGTTGTGTCAAGCGCGAAAACTGATTAATGATTTCATCGAGACCTGCTAGCCAATAGCACGAGGGTGCCTGCCCTCTCACCGGGCGCTGCGCTCTTGATAAGACATTGCATCTCGGTTCTTCCCGTGTATTGAACAAAACAAGCCGGGCGCTCCGGATTCGTCACTTCCAATACAATCGGCCATGGAAATTGCCCGGGCAGGATTAATCGAGGATACGTGGAGCGAATCACATCCTGGTACCAGTCAAAAGATAAAAGGTCAGCGGCAACTACAACAATATCCGGTCGTTCATGCAGGGCATAATGAAAATACCATAAGGAAAAGATGGCCGAATCGCCCTGGACGAAGACGAGCGCGTTCGCTGGCGCCTGCGCCATAATCTGCTCCCCGAAATAATCCGCGCGTAAATCGCGGGATGCGTCTACATGCGGCCAACGTATGCCGGCAAAGATAAAAAGCGAAAGCAACGTCCCCGCGCCGAGCGCCCATCCCAGCCGCCGGGATGTGCGCCGGACGACATTCATCAAGCCGCTCACGCCAAAACCAACCCAGATCGCAAAAGACAGCGAGGCTGGGATCAAATAGACATACCAGTCCGCTGTATTGTAATTAATGGCAAACAGCGAGAAAATCAACGCGTTCCAAATTGAAGCAATGAATAAACGCGAGGGCGAAAAGAAAACCGTCAGACCGAGCAGCGCCACACACAGTCCGGGCAGACCGAATTGCTCAATCAAGAGTCCAGCCCACTGGTGGAGACGGCTCCAATAGTCCACGCTCGATAGCCCGAAAAGATTGCCGCGGTAAAGTTGGCCGGTGACCAGCCACCACTCACGCCTCCAAGTAACCGGGTCTCCCCAGTTTACCGGTGGATGCGACGAGGCCCAGATGGGAAGCAAAAGATGCGGAGTCCAGCCTGCTACAATCCACACGAACGTCCTCAGCGCAGACCTCCAATCCGCCGGCCCAACTTTCCAAAAAGATTTTATTCCCCCGCCTTGACGAAATAAACGCATCAATAAGACGATCGGACTTAGAAAGATAATCGTGACGTGAACGCCGGTACCCAGCCCCAACAGCAATCCGACAATCCTATCCACGCGATTTGGCCGCGTTTCCGTATATGGACTTGTAGATACATACAGAACCAGCGCTACAAAAAACGCATTGAACGCGTACACCTCCGTGATGACCGCCTGTGACCAGACCAGCGGTGAAAGGCCGAAGGCAAAACCGGCGATGAGGCTTGAGAGCCAGACATTCGATGTTCTTTGAAAATCCAGTTGACGCTTTACCAGGGTAAACACCAGAACAGCCGCCGCAGTCGTTGCCGCGGCAGAAAATAAATTTGTACGATACGCCAACGAGCCGAATGGCAACAATTGAAAAAGTCTGGCGATGATTAAATAAACCGGATAGCCCGTTGGGTGAGCGATTCCCCCCGTGGCCGCGGCCGTAATCAAGTCACCGCCGTCCGCCCCATCATTGGCCCATGTCAAATCAGGCGCCAGCGTAGCAAAGTAGATGGCGGATAGTCCTACTACCAGAATCCAGGGCGAGACCCGGCCCCAAAATTGCCTTTTATCTTCTATCATCGGCATTAAAAAAACGAGCAGCGGGAATCAAAGGCACTCCTTTCCGCTGCTCGTATTGTAAACTCGTTGATAATTTATGGCTGGGTAGCCAGCACATATTTACCGGTCATACCGGCAGAGGCGCACTCCAGCCCGTTATTCAGCGTGGTATCGAGCGCCGTCCACGTCTCACCATCGAAGACATAAATTTGGCTGGTCGTATTCGGAACCTGTGCAAAACAAATCTGAACATTGCCCTGAGCGCTCGTCAGAATTGGCAAAGGCTTTCCGGAAAGCTGATAGAACAGGTTGCAGACACCTGCAAGATATTGAGTTTTATTCGTGGGTTTATTTGGCAATACATTAAACGGCAACAAGTTGACATGTAAGTTGATGTCGGACTCCAACTGTTGAACGATTACCGTACAAACCCCGCCCGCCGAATACGTGCCCGGGCCGGATATGGGAGGCACGACCACCGGAGGCGGAAGAACTGTGCCTTTGTGATTGCCGGCGGCCGACAAAGCGGATACACCTTGATTTTGACTTACCACACCGCCGTTTTGCCACGGGAGTTTACCTGCTGTAACCATCTGATTGCCAGCCAGAAGCAGAATCACAACCAGCAGCGCCGCCGCAATGATGAAACGAATGAATTTATTCATGAGGCTTCTCCTTTCATGTTCCGGTTTTTGCATGTTAGCACAGTCAGAAAGCAATTGAACTACGGATTTTGTCCGGATTCACGGAACGCTGAAAACCACCGCAATATTTACATCCGTGTTGAGATTGGTCGGGAATAAGAGGTTTTTATCCTGCACAATTCCACCGGCGGGTGAAACCGACACAATCTTCGCATTGGCTGGCAAGTGAATGCGCAATGTAAGCGGGATCGCAACCGTCCCGGGCTGTTTTCGAATCGTCAGGGTATAGGTGAATGTATGAGCCGCGGCATCATAAGCGAGAATTCGAGAGGCGGGAAGCGCAAACTTCATCATGGTCGTAATTGTCTGTCCCCCCGGAACAACTATCATCGTACCGAATCCCTGCAGGCCTGGTTCGCCTTCATCCAGCATGTCCACTTGAGGCGCAACCGGTTGATCGAGGATCATCCAAGAAGCAGGGATGCTTTGCGGCGTAGCAGAAATCAATTGAGCGCCTTGAGGAGCATAGACTCGCATGTAGTCCCAGTAACAACGGTCAATGGGGTAATACTCTTCTGTCGTGATTTGTATGTCGCCTCCTCGGGGCGCACACGGGATATTCGCCGAGGCATGGTTGGTGTGGCTTACTACCAGACTTCCAGCGGGCGAAGAAAGATTCGTCAAATCCACATCATACGACAGATCGGTTGCGACGACTGCCGTGGTTTTGTTGAATCCCACGTTGGTATCTATCACCGTCAGGAAATCGCCGCCATTGGAATATAACGCGCCGTTCCAGCCTCGACGCGCCAAAACGGATTCCATGTCGGAATTATCCAACTGCAAAATGAGATGTCGTTCCTGAAGGGCCTGAAGCATCGTTTGAGAAAGGGAACGCCATTGGGCCGGTCCATCCATTAATACTTTTTGAATAACGGCATTCGAAATGGTGCGGATGAAATCCTTGTAATCGCCGCCGGGCGAAAGAGGCTGACCGCCCGCATCCGGCGATTTGGAAACTCTCATGTAACCGACTACGTTATCTGCCGTGATGGGATAAGGCACGCCCGATACCTGCAACGGTCCCAAAGTCCGAAGCAACATGATCAGCATCTGCTGATCGAAGGCGATCACGCCGTTCACCGTGTTTTTATGGGTATAGGCATACAATTCCTTCACATATAAAACGGCCGTTGGAAAATCCGGGAACCAATTGGCATCCCGAAGAATCAAAACCGGGCTATCCATGTATTGACTCAACTGCCAGGGCGCCATGGGGTACGGCATAGACCAATTATCCAGGCTTCCCGAATCTTCGAAGGACAGATCCACCACATGGCCCTGATCCAAAACGAGTTTACCCACCGCGGTGATGAAGCCGCCGGTTGGTCTCAATTCATCTTCGTTTTGGACAAGAAGCAAATAGGTTTTCGGTCCATCCCGTCCCGCGCCCAAAGCGGACGGAAGGGAAATTGCAAGCGAAAGTCCATCCCTCAGCAAGATCATGCCGGGATCCAATTTTTGAAGGATCAGATTTTGGATGGAAGGCGAAAGCGCTTTGACATTCAATCTTTGCCGGTCCATCTGTGCTTGTTGAAGCTCGGTTTGAGCCTTCTCTAATAGAGGCTGCTCGTCAGAAAGTTGATGTACCAAACCAGAGAGTCCCACCGGGGTCTGGTTTGTGGACAAATCCGAACTCGCATCCAATATCGGACCGAGAGCCTGGTCAGCCGCCTGTGCGGAGGCCGTAAAATGCTGGGCCAAATCCAAAAGAGTTCCCGCCTGGGAGAGATCGCCTCCATAATCGGGAAGCCAATTCAGAAAGGGAGTTAACCACAACAGGGGTTGAATTTCTATTTTTAACGAATCGAGATCTGCATCCAAGCGAGGCAGCGCTGTGGAAGTTTGCCGCAGACCGCTCAGGCTTGATGTGGAAGGCGTGCTTTGCTCCAGGCTTGTAACATCGTTCCGAACCTGCCGCAAGAGGCCGTAAACACGATAGGCTTTCATCCCTGCGGAGACCAGCAAGATCAAGAGCAAGCCGGCAAAGATCGCCGGGACGAGCCGCCTCCACAATTTCCTGGACGTAGAACGGGGCGGAGAAGCAGTTGGAGAAATATAGTCAGGCGGATTCGATTCGGATTCGCGAAGATGCGTTTCCCAACCCATAATGAGTTCCGCAAACCTTTTTATGCCGTTACGCTGCCAATCGCTAAGCGTACTCACAGGCGCCACTTCGGGCTCATCCCCGACCAAACGATATTTTTCTTTTTCCGCTTCAGAGAGTGAGCCATTCGATCGCCCAAATACAAACCATTGAATGGCTGGATCAATCCAACCCCAGGCATCCCTTAAGGAGGAGGGAACAGGCGTGCCGTAAACCAGAGGGGCAAAATAACGGGCGGCTAAAATACCAAACTCTCCCCAACGGGTGTCGAGGCGCTTGCCCCGCCGAGGCGGAGTGGAGGGACGCATGCGCGGAAACAGTTCAACGATCGCGGCAACCAACTGCTGTCCCTTTCCTTTTTCCGTCGAGCCCGCCGAATCCCTGGCGGAAGCCTGCACCAAGAGGCTGTTTGTCCAGGGATGATCATTGAGGTCCGAGGGAGACGAAAGATGCTCTAAAATTTCTTTTAGAGCATCCACGGGGTCGTCACCGAAAACAGAGTCTATGCCGCCGGCCTTCATACCTGCATCCAGGGCTGGGAGGAAGCCAAATCACAAATTTTCGAAAAGCCGCGGCTGATCAAATCGCATAATTCCTTTGCAATATCCTGCGGTAATCGGCCCGGCATCTGTAAATCCGAAATATCGTAAGGGATGCCATCCACAACTTCAGAAAGAAGCCGTACCCGCTTCAACAGATATGGAAACTCTATCAGCAATGCCTCCTTTTGGCCGTTTTCCATGGTCAGGATCAAATCATATGTCTTTAAACGGGCAGGTTCAAGGGCTTGCGTGATATGCTGACTAATATCCACACCCACCTCGGAGGCGATCCGGACTATCTCAGCGGGAATATGTTTTCCCGTAACAGTCCATGTGCCGGCGCTTTCCACTCTCCAAACGTTACTGACGCGGTTTTTTATCAACATTTGTTTAAAACAGGCCGCGGCAATCGGCGAGCGAAATTGATTGGCATGACACACAAAAAGTATAGAAGGCATACAATCACAAAGCGTTCGTTATGGTGTGGGCGCCTGTTTGGGGACAAGCAACCATCCCGAAAAAGCCCTGCAAACCGCGGGAAGATTGTTGTAGAGCGCAAATTCCTGCGGGTCCGTGTCCAGTTTTGCGGAAAGAGAGGCTATGGAGCTATCGGGTTCTTCGGCCAGATACGTTTCAAAAGCAGGCAAACCTTTTACATCGGTCTGGCCCAACGGTATCACAATCACGATATTGGAAGGGATCGGCGTGTGCAAACCGTAATTGACTGCCAAGATGGCGGCGGCAGTAGTTTGATAGGCGGCCTCATACCCGTTCAGGCTTTCTCCTCCTCCAACCCTGTGAATAAGAAATCTTCGGTTCGTTCCAATAGGCGTATCGCGCGGGTAGCCGCACATGCTTGCAACGGGTGAGACAGCGGGAGTAGCCGCTTCAGTGAACGAAGATGCGACGGTAGTCTCAAACGGCAGAAGCGGAATGACCAGCGCCGGCAAAGTTGGAAGCCACGCACTCGGCGTAAGAGGCGGCATCAGGGTTTGTAATGCATGAGGAGACGCTGTCGCAACCGGCCCGGATGGAGCGCTCACCTGAGAAGCCAGCCAGTGGAAAAAATGAAATTTCACATCAAGGCCCCAGAACGCCAGGCCAAGCATCATGATCGCCAACAAGAAGACAATCAGCCGCCTTCTTCTTTGTGGGGTATGCGAATGCTCGTGCCTGCCGCGCAGTTCTTTTGGCAACGCTCCGTTTCCTTCCCTTTGATAAACCGGGCATTCCATAAAACGGGTCGTTTGGCAGACTTCTGTCTGGTATTCCAACCGCACCGAAGCATGGGGCGCCGCCTTAAAACAATAATTCCAAACTGAGGGGAACGCCATGGAAGTTTCGGGATCGTCTCTCATTTTAAGATAGGGGCAATATGACTGATTTTTTGATTCGTCAGGGGATAAAGGAATGTTATCGCTCATGGCGTTTATGTTTTTAAAGAGGCAGATCTGTCCCGGCTATTCATCCTTTTGATCCTCGACGTCCAGACTTGTGCCAGCTTTCAATGACGGATGGACGGACAGGGATCGTTTTGTCTTACGCGGTTTCTTGCCGTTGCGATGATCTTCATTTGTGTAGTAATAATCGTAGCCCCGGTTGTAATACGGCGAGTAGTGGCGGTAGCCGCCATAATAATAAAAGCGGTTACGGGGGATACGATTGAAGACCACCCCCACCACACGAGCGCCGGCGCGATTCAATTGTTCGAGCATGGCTTGCACTTCGTCGGATGGAGTATGCCCCGGCTGTATCACCACCAATACACCATCAGCCTTGGATGCCAGGACCTGGACATCTGCCACCAAGGATGGAGGGCTGTCTATGACAATAATATCAACCTGCTTGAGCGCATCCGCGAGAATTTGCTCCATCCTTTCCGACCCCAGCAATTCCGCAGGATTGGGCGGCAGACTGCCGCTTGTAATGACAGAGACGCCCTCCTGAGCGGGATAATTCTGGATCACCAGCTCTGCCTCCCTGATTCCGCGGAACAAATTGCTCAACCCGACATTATTATGGAGTCCCAACAGATGATGGATCTGCGGTTTCCGCAAATCTGCATCCAACAAAAGAACGCGCTTGCCTCCCTGCGCCATGATCACTGCAAGATTGGCCGCTACCGTGCTTTTACCCTCATTGGGGCTGGCGCTCGTGACCAGGATTTTTCGCAAGGGTTTATCCACGCCGGCAAATTCCAGGTTCGTTCGTAACAAGCGGAAAGCTTCAGAAACAGGCGAACGCGGCTGGGAGGTTACATACAACTCTTCAGAACTGCCTTTGGAATATTGCATTTCGGCGATGTAGCCAATGACAGTCAAACCGAGGAGACGTTCCACGTCCTCAACGGTCTTGATTGTGTTATCCAAATATTCAACGAGGAACACAATTCCGCCCGCGAGCATCAAGCCGACCATAGCCGCCAGCAAAGTATTCGTAACTGGGCGCGGCTGTACTGGAGCAGTTGGCACCGCCGCCGCTTCGATCTGAACCACATTGGGCGTATTCTGAAGTCCCGCCAGCTTGACCGATTCCAGACTGTTCAAAAGATTCACATAGACCTGCTGGTATTGGTTGAGTGTAGATTGCAGTTGAGCCAGGCGGGTGGAACTGTTATTCACCGCGCTGGCAACCGGCTGACCCTGCACAACCAGGCTGGTATACACCTGCTGATAGGAATTCTGAACAGCCTGCAATTGATTGATTTGCGCCTGAATACTTTGCTCCTGCGTTTGAACATCTGAAGTTTGCCACTGCTGCTTCAAATCCTTGTATTGACTGGTTAGGGCGTTGATTTGCGTTTGCAGTGCGTCAATTTGCGCCTGCACCTGTTTGATCTGATCCGTGACGGCGGTGGTCGAGATGTCGTTGATCGTAGCCTGCAATGCACTGATTTGAGATTGGACTTGACTGATCTGGTTCTGCAGGCTTTGTTCGGTTGCCATATAGCGGCCCGATTGCAAATTCTCGTTCTGACTGATCAGGGAGGTAACCAGCGTATTTGCGATTGCCGCCGCATGTTGAGGATCGCTATCTGCCGCAGTGAGTTGAATGACCTGCGTCGTACCCACCTGTTGAATGTTCAATTGTTTTGCAGTGATTGGATATCCCAAGTGCGAAGAGGCTTCCTGTAAAACCGGCTGAGTGGTCAGCAACTGGATATAGGTATCGGTCAGTTGCTGTCCGTTCAGACCGGTCGGATCCACATTCTGACTCTGAGGGGCCTGAATCACCATGAGACGTGTAGTCGCTTGATATAACGGCGTCTGGAAGCGGCTGCCTATATAACCGCCCGCCGCCCCCAAC
>JBHORD010000051.1:0-15188 GCA_042408355.1 Anaerolineales bacterium | reverse complement strand
GCTCGCTGCCTTACTTCCGCTCGTTTGTCTTGCCGAATAGCCTTTTCTATTTCGGCTAATTCTTTGGGTTTCAGTTTATATTCCGTTCGCATGCCCTAAGTCTATCATGTCTTATAATCTATTTCGACCGACTACTTAAATGTCAAAATACTTGGAAGCGGCTGCGCCAACTGCATACGATTGGAACGGAATGTCCGCGCGTTGGCGGAGAAACATAATCTGCAACTGGAAATCGAAAAGGTGACCGATTACGCCGAGATCATGAAATGGCCGATCCTCTCGACGCCCGGGCTGGTCATCAACAACCGGCTCGTCTCGGCGGGAAAAATTCCCAGCGACCAGCAACTGCTGGAGTGGCTGAATCGGGCTTGAGGTCCCGGCAAGAAGCGGCTTGTCCGCTTTTTTTACGGCATTATTTCATTCGATAATTTGAATATAAATCAAAGGAAACAATATGGATCAAACACTTTCCACTCAACACAAACCTGAAATCCCCTGGCGCATGATCGGTCTGCTGGTTCTGGCGGCCATTGCCTGGCTCGCGGCTTACAACATCATCCAGCCGCTGGCGAATTGGATTGCCTACAGCCTGCTGGCACAGCGGCCGGGTTCGCACTTGGGCGACTCGCTGGCTTTCTTTTTCTATGATGTTCCCAAAATCATCCTGCTGTTGGGCGGGATGATTTTCCTGATCTCGCTCTTGCGAACTTTTTTCAGCGCGGAGCAGACGCGCTCCTGGCTGGGCGGGAAGCGCGAGGGCGTGGGCAATGTGCTGGCGGCCATGCTCGGAATCGTCACCCCGTTCTGCTCCTGCTCGGCAGTTCCGCTGTTCATCGGATTTGTCGAATCGGGTATTCCGCTCGGCGTAACCTTTTCATTTTTGATTGCCGCGCCGACCATCAATGAAGTGGCAGTCGTGCTGCTCTTTGGTCTATTTGGCTGGAAGGTGGCCGGGATCTACATCGCTTCCGGGCTGATCATTTCCATCATTGCCGGCGTGGTGATCGGGCGGCTCAAGATGGAGCGCTACGTGGAAGATTTCGTCTGGCAAATGCAGAATCAAGGCGCGGGCGTGATCGAAAAACTCACGTTCCAGGAGCGCATCGAGCGTTCATGGGACTCGGTCAAGGAAATCGTCGGCAAGGTCTGGCTGTACGTGGTGGTGGGCATCGCGGTTGGAGCTGGCATTCACGGCTATGTTCCGGATGCGGCCTTGGCGGGAATCATGGGCAGGCAGGAATGGTGGTCGGTGCCCGCGGCTGTGCTGGTTGGTATTCCGCTGTATTCCAACGCGGCGGGCGTCATCCCCATCGTCAGCGCGCTGATGGAAAAAGGCGCTTCGCTCGGCACGGTGCTGGCGTTCATGATGTCGGTGGTGGGCTTGAGCCTGCCGGAGACGATCATCCTGCGCCGCGTGCTCAAACCGCAGTTGATTGCAGTGTTCATCGGCGTGATCGCCGTGGCGATCATCATCACCGGTTATTTGTTCAACTGGATTATGTAACTCTCACATCGCTCCCTCCCTCGGTGGTTGAGTAGAGCGGTGCTTTCCCGCTCGTATCGAGACTGGAGAGAAAACAAAATCTTCTGGAGGCTGAAATGACCGAAAACATTTTTTCCCAATGGCTGAGCGGACTGGACTTCGAATATTGGAGCACGGGCCAGCACAAGATCGAAGCGCCGGCCTTCTTCGAGAAGTGGACGAAGGGCGAAGCCGTCCTGCTGGATGTGCGCGCGCCCGAAGAGCGGGGCTTTATGTCCTTTCCCTTTGCACTGGAGATTCCCATCAATGAATTGCCCGCCCGCCTGAACGAAATCCCGCGCGACAAACTGGTGGCGACATTCTGCACTGCCGGCGACCGCTCCAATGTGGCGTTTGCCTACCTGCACACGCAGGGTTTCGATAACGTTCGAATCATTTCGGGCGGCTACGCCAGCGTGATCCCGGAACTCTGGCCCGGCAAAGTCCGCAGGATGATTCAAAGCAAGGTTTAGGCTTCAGTCTGTGTCCTCTCTCCCCGGTCCCGTTGCGCTTCGTCGCTCACGACCGCGGGAGAGGGACAAGAGCAAACGAAGGAACTTTTATGGACGTCAAAATTCTTGGAACCGGCTGCGCGGCTTGCCAGAGCATGTACAACGATGTGAATCGCATCATCGAGCGCAACAACTGGCAGGGCATTCATGTGGAATACATTCAGGATATCGAACGTATCATGTCGTACGGCGTGATGGCCACACCTGTCCTGGTGATCAATGAAAAGATTGTGATGGTCGGTCACCGCGGCACAACGAAGATCGAGCACGCGCTCCGTAAGGGAGGCGCGGCATGAATTCCACACTGCTGGCCGCGATCATCTTTTCCTTTGTAATCGCTTTTATCTTCTCGATGTTCGGGCAGGGCGGCGGGTCAGTTTATTCCCCGCTGTTGATCCTGCTCGGTTATTCGATTTTGCTTTCCACTTCCACATCGCTGGTATTGAATCTCATCACATCGTTATCGGCAGGCTATATCTTCTACCGAAAAAAGATGATTGATTTCAAGACCTCCCTCATCTTTGCGCCGGGTATCAGTCTTGGCGCTTTTGCTGGAGGAGCCTTATCCAAATCGTTCGATAAAACAATTTTGTTGTGGGTGTTCGTGGTCTTCCTGCTGGGCGTGGGAGCCAGGATGATCTATTCCTATTGGGAAAAGGAAAAGGTCGAAGAGAATTCGCCCCGCAACTTATCTGTTGGCATGTATATTCTCATCGCGGTATTTGGTCTGGCGGTGGGATTCATCGCCGGTTTATTGGGAGTGGGCGGCGGCATTTTTGTGGTGCCATTCATGGTCTACGTTCTCAAGACGCCAACGAAAATCGCGGCTGGTTCCTCTCATCTGATCATCTCGTTCTCGGCGCTGGCTGGGATCCTCGGCCACGCGACCTCTCATCATTTCGATATTCCCTTGATCATTGTGACCGGCATCGCCGTCTTGATCGGCGGGAATCTTGGGGCGCGCATCAGCATGAAGGTCAAGACCAAAATGATCAAGGCTGGCTTGGGATTGATCATGTGGGCGTTTGCCGCGCAGATGCTGATTGCTCTTCTGGCATAAAAAGAAGGAGATTACATTGAGGTTGGACATAACCCAAAGAAAACAAATGTTTTGCTGTGGTTACATAGAAATTATTTTTTGACTCGAATAAATAACTGTAAACAAAGGAGTTCATTATGCTGAAAACATTCCAAAAATCCGCGAAAGTCATCGAAAGCAACCTGGTTTTGTTTGTAGTGCTCTCAATCATTGCAGGTGTCGCCTTTGGCTGGGCTTTTCCCGCTGCTGCCAAAGGGTTGAATGCGTATACCACGCTGACCTTGTTCATCATGCTCTACCCGATGATGATCGGCTTGCGTATCGAAGAAGTGGGCAAGGCAGTGACGAACCTGAAACTCATCAGCCTGTCCATGTTGTTCAACTTTGTGATTTCGCCATTATTGGCCGCAGGACTGGCTTATCTCTTTTTGCATACCCGTCCTGAGTTTGCCGTAGGGCTGATCCTCACAGGAACCGTGCCGTGTGCGGGCATGGTCGCGGGCTGGACGGGGTATGCCAAAGGCAATGTGGCTCTGGCGCTGGTAATCGTAGCGCTCAGCCTGCTGATCAGCATCGTGATGATCCCGGTCTGGATGCCAATTCTGGCTGGCATCTACGTTCACATTGATGCACTGGGCATGTTCAAGCAAATTCTGCTGGCGGTGGTGGTGCCGCTCATTCTAGGTGACCTGACGCGCCGTTTCATCATTCGCAAATGGGGGCAGGCCACATTCGGTGAAGTCAAACCAATTCTGCCGGGAATTTCGATGTTGGGCATGTACATCATTGTCTTCATCTCGATGGCAGTGGAGGCAAACAATGTGCTCCACAATCCGCAGTACTTCATAATCGTGCTCATCCCACTGACCTTTTTCTACGGGATTCTGTTCAGCGGTTCGGTGCTGTTCTCAAAGTGGATGAAGTTCAGATACGAAGAAATGGTGGCTTTTGCCTACGGCGTGGCGGGTAAGAACATCTCGATTGCACTGGCTCTGGCGACCATCTTTTTCAGCCCGCTGACCGTGTTGGTGCTGGCGCTCAAGCCCATAATCCAGATTGGCTTCATGGCGCTCTTCCTGCGGATTTCGGGCAGCCTGACGAAGTGGTTCGCCCCCGTACCGCATCATCATGAAATGGTGGCGGAAGCGAAATAATCACTCGTGGTCTGACGAATCACAGACTTACGAAAGGAGAAAAGAAAATGTTCAAGAAAATTTTGTGGGCTACCGATTTTTCCAAACATGCTCGTGATGCCGGGCAGAGAGCGCTTCAATGCGCTCAATGTTCCGAAGGCGCTCTGTATGCCCTGACAGTGGTGGACCCGGAAGACCTGCCTCTCATTCTGGAAGATGTGCCGGACCCATTCATCTCTTCAAAGACAATGGAAGATCTGAACCGCCAATTGGAAACGCAGTACGAGCAGCGCGTCCAAGACGAATTGAAACGCGAGGTAGAAGCCTTGGGCGATTCCGCGCTCAAGGTGGAGAAACTTTTGCGGGTCGGCACGCCCTGGAATGAAATCGTACGCGCCGCCGATGAATTGGGTGCGACGCTGATTGTGATCGGTTCGCACGGCAAGCACAGTTTGGAAGAATTGCTCTTTGGTAGCACGGTCGAAAACGTCACGAAACACGCCAATTGTCCGGTGTTGGTGGTGCGATAACCCTCTCATCGTTATATCTGCGAATATCGAACGATTTTAAAAAAGGAGATCCAAATGGCTGAAACGAAGCAACAAACATGGCACGGCATTCCCCGCCAGGAAATTCCCTGGTATCCCACAGTGGATACGGACACCTGCATCGGTTGTACGCTGTGCTATCTCTCGTGCGGGCGCGGCGTGTATGAGATGAGGGATAACAGGGCGGTGGTTGTCAATCCCTATGATTGCATGGTCGGATGCAGTACCTGTTCCACGGTCTGCCCGGTGGAAGCAGTGAGTTTTCCCAATCGCGACCTGATCTGGAAGTTCGAGCGCGAACACAAGATTTTCAAGGTTGTGCGCCAGGAATCCAAAGAGAAGATGAGCAAAGCCGAGGCGCTCAAAGCCCGTGCATCTGCCGAAGACGCGGTGGCGAAACTGACCACGCGCGTCAAGTTTGAAGTGGCGGGCGAGTTTGGCGAGAAGCGCTTCCTGATCCAACTGGAAGAACTCATCCAAGACAAGCCGTATGACTTCGTCAACCTGCGGCTGGATGTGCCAACCGTCAAAGGCATGTTGGAGAAAACCCCCGCCTTCATGTCCTTCGACCTGACCTCCACCGAGCAGGAAGATATTCAGTCTTTCCTGCCCGATGTCCGCAACCTGATTCGCACCAACGGTTTGACGCTGGTCAGCGAAAACAAACTTTAATGGCGCATGGCGGCGCGTCTTGCCCGCAAGTGAGACGCGCCGCTGCCCAAGGAGATTATTGGTATGAGTAATGAAAACGAAATTCCCGTCATTCAAAATGACGCCACTTGTGTGGTGCCTCGCGAAGTGAAAGTGATTGTGCGCGGTGAAAGCCAAAACCCGACCCGCATGAATCTGACTTCGGGCAAATTCAAGATGGTGATTGACGAACCCGAAAACATGGGCGGCACCGACGCGGGACCCTCCCCCATTCAGGTTTTGTTGATGGCGCTGGCGGGCTGCTTGAACGTCACGGGTCACGAAGTCGCCAAACAGCGCGGCTTAAAACTGAACGGGATGAAAGTCAAAATTGAAGGCGTGATGAATCCCTGCGCCTTTATCGGCTGTTCGACTGAAGAACGCGCGGGATTCCAACATATCAAAGTGACGGTGGACGCCGACATGGAAGGCGTCAGCGCCGAAGAAAAAGCCGCCTGGCTGGAAGAAACTGAAAACCGCTGCCCTGTGACGGATAACATCCGCGCCGATACCAGCCTGAGTGTGGCCATCGCATCTTAGAAACGACAGAAGCGCCTGCCATGAACCAACGCACAGCCACCTACGATACGATCATCCATGCCAGCCTGGGATTAGCGGCTGGATTAAGCGCGGCATTCTTTGCCGTACTGGCTGCGCGTATGGGCGCGACGCCGTGGCTGTTGGCGCTGATTGCCAGCGCGCCCTATCTGGCAAACCTGCTTGCGCCGTTCTGGGTTACGCAAGCCCGCCGCTGGGGCACGCGCGGACTGATGGTCGGTTCGTTGGGTGCCGCGGCCGTGGTGCTGCTTCTTTTGGGATGGACGCGCTCGCCGCTGGTCTTCGCCCTGCTGGTGTTGCTCTACTATCTTTTCTATGGCATTGGCGACCCGCTGTATGTGGCGCTGGCGGAAATCGTTTATCCCGAACGGGCAGGTTCCAGTCTCGGACGGGTGCAGGCGGTTTTCAGTGGTGTGCATGCACTCGCCAACGCACTGGCGGGCTGGTTGATGGATACGCTCGGCGTTTTCATCACGCTGGCAATCGCCGCGGTCAGCACGGGCATTGCCGCTGTTTCTTATTTGCCTTTCCCCAACATCGCAAGCCAAACCCAGGAAGGCGCGGCTTCGCCCTGGCAAATCCTGCGGCAGGACAGCCTCATCCGCCGCATGGTCTTGACCCTGATGGTGGCCGGGACAGGCATGGTGATGATGCTGCCCGCCTTCCCGTTGATCGAAGTCAACCAATTGAAACTGGACAATACCCAAATCGGAATCCTGTCGGCGGTCAACAGCCTGACGCTGGTCGCGGCTTCGTGGTTATGGGGCAGGCGGCTGGGTGAGACGCCAACGCACATTCTCAACGCCTTTCGGCTGGGGCTGATTGCCATTGTGGGAATGACGGTTCTGTATGCCATCGGCGGTTCCTTCTGGGAGTTGCTGGTCGCCAACATCCTGTGCGGAATCGGCGGCTCTGCCATTTCGGTCGGCTGGCGGCTGTTTGCCATCCATCAGCCTGTTTATGGCACGGACAACTTATCGGGTCTGCACCTGCTGACCTGCGGCGTGCGCGGCTTGTACGCTCCCGCGCTCGGCGCGCTGTTGATTTCGCTTTGGAATCCAGCCGTTGCCTTGTGGGTTGCCGCAGCGCTGGTGCTGGCTGGAATGTCCTTGCTGCCGCCGACTCAAGCGATGACCAGTCTCCTAAATATCACGCCGTTATCGGCTCAAATCTAAGTAAAGGTAAAACATATGACTGCTACTGATGAATTAATTGAAACAGAAGTGCATCCGCAAGTCTCCTTGTGGACGATATTCACTTCCTACTTTATCGTTGGCCTGACCGCTTTCGGTATGGCGATTTTGTAAAAACTCAAGGCGCTGGTGATGGACCATGTCTGGCTGACTGACGATGAGATGAACGATGGGCTGGCGATGGTGCAACTCTATCCCGGCCCGTTGATGGTGGACTTCACCGCTTACGTCGGCTACAAACTGCGCGGGGTGCTGGGCGCGGTGCTGGCAACCATTGGATTTATTTTGCCTTCATTTATCTTGATGTCGGTACTCTCCGCGGTCTACTTCGCCGCTGGCAGTCTGCCCTGGGTGCATTCGCTCTTTTTGGGGCTGGAAGCGCTGGTGGTGGGCGTCCTGCTCAACGTCACGCTGGATATGGGCGGGCGCAACCTGCAAACCCGAACGCAGGCCGTGATCATGGCGCTGGCGTTTGGCGCGCTGTTGTTCAAACTCAATGCCATTTTGATTGTGCTGGTGGCGTTGGGATTGGGCGCGTGGCTGATTCGCCCGCAGATGGGGAAAAAACCCGGGGCGGGCAAGCAGGCTCAGGCGGAGACCGAATCGCCGCGTCAGTGGCTGGGAATCGCCGCGGTGGTAGTTGTCATCCTAGCGGTGGTCGTTTTTTCTTGGAGTCTCAAATCCGAAATCGGCGGGCTGGCGCTTTCGCTGTTCAAAATCGGTTCAGTTGCGTTTGGTAACGGCTCGGCGATTATCCCGCTGATTCAAGCCGAAGTAGTGGATGTTCATCACTGGATGCCGCTCAGCCAATTTGCGGATGGGATTGCGTTGGGTCAGATCACGCCGGGTCCCTTCCTGATCACCGCAACGTTCATCGGCTACAAACTGGCGGGCTTTTGGGGCGGCTTGCTGGCGACCTTTGCTATTTTCTCGCCATCGTTTGCGATGACGCTGGTCTTTACCGAAGTCTTCGCGCATTTGAAGAATCTCGCGCCCGTGCGCGGCGCGCTGATGGGTGTGATGGCGTCTTTCGTGGGACTGCTGGCGGTTGTCCTGCTGCAATTGGGCGGCGTGGCGCTGACCACTCCCGCCGCGCTGGCGCTGGCGGCTGCGGCTTTCGTCGCGGTGCGCTGGTTCAAAGTGGATATTCTATGGGTCTTTCTCGGCGGCGTCGCCCTGTGGGGCGGACTGTTGGTAGTTGGATGGATATAAATTCAAATCAAAAAGGAAACAACGAACATGAATACACAAACACCTGAAATGAAGAAATTTAAAGTGAGCGTAAAACGCATCAGTATGCAGCAAGCCGTGGCTGAAACGCACGGTCAGAAAGTGACGCTGGCGATTCAAGGCAAGGATCCGAATCTGGGATTCACCGCGCCCGAAACGGTGCTGGCGGCGTTTGGCGCGTGCATCCTTTCCAACGTCACCAAAGGCGCAATGGAAATGGGATTGCAAGTTGAAGATGCCAGCATCGAGTTCGATGCTATGAAACGGCTGGAACCTCTGGGCTACGAAGATTTGCAATACACACTCACACTCCACAGCCCGGAACCGCTTGAAAAATTGCAGGCGCTGTATGACCGCGCGACAACCGATGGCACCGCCACCCGCGCCCTGCTGGAAGGTCTCAAGCCGCAAGGCAAATTGAGCATCTCAAAATAGGAGAATTCGCAATGACAACTTCTTTAGAAATAATGAACGTCTTGAAAACCGTCGTAGACCCCGAAATCCATCGCAACGTGGTGGAACTCAACATGGTGCGCGACCTGATTATCGGCGATGACGGGAACGTCTCGTTCACGCTGGCGCTGACCATCCCCGCCTGCCCGCTGCGCGACCAGATCGCCGCCGACGCCCGTCGGGCGGTGGGCGCATTGCCCGGCGTGAAGAATGTCGAAGTCACGCTCGGCGCAATGACCGACGAAGAGCGCAATGCCGTGCTGGGAATCGCTCCGCCGCAAATTGCCGACCACAAAATCGGGCGCGTGATTGCCGTGATGAGCGGCAAGGGCGGCGTGGGCAAGTCGCTGGTGACGGGCTTGCTCGCAACCGCGCTCAAACGCGCCGGCTACAACGTTGGCATTCTCGATGCCGACATCACCGGCGCCAGCGTTCCAAAATTGTTCGGCATTCATGGTCCGCTCATGGCGAAGAACAACAAAATCCAACCGATCCAGAGCCGCACGGGAATCAAGATCGTCTCGGTCAACCTGGCGCTAGAAAATGAAAACACCGCCTTCGTCTGGCGCGGCTCGATGATTACCAAAGCCATCCAGCAATTTTGGAATGACGCCGATTGGGGCGCGCTCGATTTTCTGCTGATTGACATGCCGCCCGGAACTTCGGACGCGGCGCTGACGGTGCTGCAGGAAATGTCGGTGAATGAAATCGTCATGGTCACTTCGCCGCAGTCGCTGGCGACCATGATTGTCAAGAAGGCGCTCGATATGGCGCAGAAGATGAACGCCACCATCGTGGGCGTCATCGAAAACATGGCCGGATTCACCGCGCCCGACACGGGCAAACACTACGAGATTTTCGGACCCAGCCACGCGGCGGAAGTCGCCGAAGCGGCGGGCGCGCCCCTGCTGGCGCGTCTGCCGATTGACCCGCAATTCGCCGAACGCTGCGACGCGGGCGAAATCGAAATGCTCCCCACCGATGCCTTGAACGCCTGCGTGGAAGCGCTGGCGCAGAAGCAAGCCGAAGCGGTGAAAGCGTAAGGAATGAGACAGGTGTAAAGGAACTTCATGCCCGACACATCAACCATGAACTATCACGTCAACGTCACCATTTTGGATGAATCACATGCCGAAGCTGAAACGCGCGGACACCGCCTCCCACTCAACGTCAAAAAGGGTTCGGGCGAGGCGGGCTTCAACGCCGCCGAGACTCTGCTCGCCGCGTTGGGCGCGTGTATGTTGACCAACGTCAACGCCATCGGGGAGAAAATGCGCCTGCAAATTGACTCCGCCCGCATCGAGTTTGACGCGGCGCGCCGCGACGAACCGCCCGCGTTAACGGAGATCCGCTACAAGTTGATTCTCAAAAGCCCCGAACCCGCCGAGAAATTGCAGGAACTCGCCGACCTGTGCTTCAAGTGGGGCACGGTCACCAATACCGTTGTCAATGGCCTCGTCCCGCGAGGGGCGCTGGTTATCCAAAAATCCTAAAGGAGAACCTTATGAACATATCACCCATTCTCGATCTGCCCACCGCGCACGAAAAAGTGGACAAAGCTGCCACCCGACTTGGCGACTTGCTGCGCGAACAGCCCCTCTACCAGACCTATTTGCAAGCCATTATGGATTTGGAGAAAGATCCGCAAGTTCGCGATCTGTCCTCACAGATCCAGATGAAACGCAACTCTCTCCACGGAGGAAAAGGCAATGCCGAACTTTCGGCAGAACTCCAACGCCTCAACCTGGAACTCGAAGCGCTTCCCGCTGTCCAAGCTTATCGCGTTGCTGAAAATGAAGTGCGCGCCCTGTTTGGCTCCGTCAATACTTTGCTAAGCGAATTGTTGAAAGTGGATTTCGCGGCCAACGCCAAACGCGGCTGTGGCTGCGGCGGATAAGGAGATAGATCATGAACCCGAACGAACTTTCCCTTGAAATTCAGGATGCCATCCGCACCCTGAGCGACGCTTTGCTTTCTGATCCGCAGGCAAAGGCTTACCAGGAGGCTGTTACTGCTTTTGAAAACGATCCTGAAGCTGTGGCGCTGGAAAAACGTTTCATGGATCTTTACGCAGAGCTGATCAACCGCCAACAGAAAGGTGAAATCCTCAGCCAGCAGGATATAGCGCCATTCTATACTCTGCGAAGCGAATATTATGCTCATCCGTTGATCGTTGCGCGCAACGACGCGCTCGGCGCGTTCAAACCTTTGCTCGCCGACGCGGCGGAACAAATCAGCGTCCAGCTTGGACTCGATTTCACCGAACTCGCCCACGCTGCGTAAAAAATCAGTACGCGGATTAGGCGGATAACACGGATGCACGCGGAAGAGAAAAAATCCGCGTAAGTCTGTGCAATCTGTGTAATCCGTGTCCAAAAATAAACGAATAGGAGTAACTTATGTCCATCAAAATTGCCGCCGTCACCGATGACGGCCAGACCATCAGCCAGCACTTCGGACGCGCCAAATACTACGCCGTCCTGACCATCGAAAACGGGAAAATCACTGCCCGCGAGCAACGCGAGAAAATGGGACATGCCCATTTTGCCGGTGAAGAGCACGCCGAAGAAAAAGACCCGCGCGGTCACGGCTTTGCCCCCGCCGAGCAAGACCGCCACTTCCAAATGGCAGAAGCCATCCGCGATTGCCAGTTTCTGCTGGCGCGCGGCATGGGCGCGGGCGCGTATTACAGCATGGAACAGGTGGGCATTAAGCCTGTGATTACCGACATCGCCAGCATTGACGAAGCCGCGCTGCAAGCCGCACAGGGCGTCATCGTAGACCACAAGGAAAAACTGCACTAATCCCTTGCCTCAGGAGACTTCACCCATGCTTTTACCGTTACTGCTCAAAGGGCTGCTCGCCGCGCTCATCGTCGGCTTTGTGACCGCCTCCATCCAATCCTGGGTGGACCGCTTCTTCCTCGTTATTTTGCTGATCAGTATCGTCGGCTTGCCTGCGCGGGATGCGGTAACCATCAATCTGATAGTGGTCTCACTGGCCGCGCTGATGATGGCCCTGCGTCAGACTGATGTGCTCGTCTCCGTGCGCCAGGATTGGGCGCTGGTGGTTATTCCGGCTGTGGTTGGCGCGGTTCTCGGTCGTGTTGTCGGTTTGAATATTTCGGCTAATGTCTTGATGGTCCTGTTGGGCATCTATGCCATATTGGCGGGTTTGCGCCTGGCATTTATCCGCCCTTTGCCCGAGAAGGAGACACAAGCTCATCCTGCCTGGCTCGCACCGATTGCCTTTGGCGCTTCCATTTTGATGGGGCTTTTCTCAGCAGGCGCAAAAGTATTTCAGGTTCCGCTCTTCAACATCACGCTGGGACGCCATCCCAAACAAGCGTATGCCCTTGCCGCGTTGAGCGTGACAGTCGCCGCGCCTGCTGCCCTCGCAACGCAAATTGGGCTAGGCGCGACACTCACAACTTCGCAAATCCTGCTGGCATTGTACTTGTTCGCCCTTATCGCAGGCGTGGCGCTGATAGTTCAACGCTTCTGGACGCCCAAACTGAATCAGATCGTAACGTGGATTATCGCGCCCATTCTGGTACTGGTTGGTATCCGTTTCCTGATGTTGGCTCTGCAATAATCGTGGAGTATCTTCCATGACCGATCGCCTCGCCCGCTGGATTTCCGTCTTCTTCGACAGTTCGATTCTGTCCCTGCCGATTTTTCTCGCCTTCGGCTACGCCTCTTCGCGGGACCCTTCGACAGGCTCAGGGCAAGCCTCGGGCCTGCTCTGGGCCATCCTGACTCTGCTCATCGTGACGGGGATTCCGCTCGCCTACCTGCTCATCGGCATTCGGCGTGGCTGGGTCAGCGACATGGAACTCTCCAAGCGCGAAGAACGACCGCGCTTCATCCTAATCAGCCTGAGCAGTGATCTGCTGGCGTTGGGAATTCTATGGCTCGGCAATGCTCCCCATCTTCTCAGCGTTCTCGTCATGACCTACTTGTGTCTGGCGATTGTCATGTTCAGCATCTCCCTATTTTGGAAGATCAGTATGCACATGGCAGGCGTCGGCGGATTTTCCACGGCGCTGGTCTTTGTCTTTGGCGCAGCGGCAGGATGGGCGTTTCTTTCCCTGCCTCTGGTCGCCTGGGCGCGTCTGCACCGCCGCAAGCATACTCCGGCGCAACTGGCGGCGGGAGCAATTGCGGGAATTGCAATTGCGTTGTTTGTTTTTGGAACCACTGCAAAATGATCTAACAAAGGTAAACCATGCACACCCATCAATCTTTACTGGTAATTCTTCCCCATCCCGACGATGAAAGTTTCCCGATGGGCGGCACGCTGGCGAAATACGCCGCCCATCACACCCGCGTCACGCTGGTCTGCGCCACGCGCGGCGAAGCGGGCGTCGAAGGCGTCTCCGCAGAAGAAGCGGGGCAACTCCGCGAAGCCGAATTGCGCCGCGCCGCGGCTGAATTGGGGCTGAGCGAAGTCCGCTTTTTGGGCTACCGCGACGGGACTCTGGCGCAGGCCGACGCCGAAGAATTCATCGCCCGCCTGTCGGACTTGATGCGTGAACTTCATCCCGATATCGTTCTCACCTTCGGTCCCGATGGAATTTCAGGGCATCCCGACCACGTCACGCTTTCGGCGCGCGTCACGCAAGCATTTGACCATGCTGCCTTATCAAAGGCGCGGCTATATTACCTAGCCCCATCCGAAGCCACCCTGCAAGGCTGCGGCGTTGTCCCCTCCCAGGAGGCGGCGGGCGGACCCGTCGCCAGTATTGATATCACCGACTATCGCCTGCACAAATGGCGTGCCATGCAATCTCACGCCAGCCAAAACCCGCCCTTTCAGGGCAAGCCCGAAGAACAAATCGAAAACCTGGCTTGTCACGAATATTTTACTCTCGCGCGCCCGTCTGGCAAATTTGCCGATACCGAAGACCTGTTCGCGCCGCTCAAGGAACTATCATGAACCCACATCCCAATA
The DNA here is from genome assembly GCA_042408355.1 of Anaerolineales bacterium. Taxonomy (GTDB): domain Bacteria; phylum Chloroflexota; class Anaerolineae; order Anaerolineales; family Villigracilaceae; genus Fen-1038. The sequence goes on along the minus strand of JBHORD010000051.1, from coordinate 1,357 downwards.
AAAGTATTGAAAACAGCTTCATCCTATCTATGATCCTCACTGCCATCATCCTGGTTGCCGAAATTGTCGGCGGTTACTGGACGGGCAGTCTCGCCTTGCTCTCCGACGCGGCGCATGTTTTTTCCGATATCCTTGCCCTCGGTTTGAGTTATCTTGCCCTGCGCCTCTCTGCCCTGCCTCCGAATAGCCGCCATAGCTATGGCTATCATCGCATGGAAGTGCTGGCTGCACTGGTCAACGGTGTTTCCTTGGTCATCATCGCTATAGAAATATTCAGCGAATCCTGGCAGCGTTGGCAGAATTCGCAAGCCATCAAAAGTGTGGAGACCATGGCCATTGCCTCCATCGGCTTGGTGGTCAACCTGATCATCACCTTCGTTCTCGGCAGGCACGGTCATGAGCATGAAGAAGGCAAAGAGGAAAACGAGCGCGAGGACTTAAACATCCACAGCGCATTTTTACATGTTCTCGGCGATGTGGTCGCAACGCTTGGAGTGATCGTAGCCGCGGGCGTGATTTGGCTTACCGGCTGGCAGTGGGTGGATCCGCTGATGAGCGTTTTCATCGGCATTCTGATTCTGGTCAGTTCCTGGCGTGTGCTAAAGAGTTCTTTGCACATCCTCGTGGAAGGCTTTCCCGAAGGGCTTTCCATTGAAAAGGTCGGGCAAAGCATGGCGGGTGTCACCGGCGTGCAGAATGTGCATGACCTGCATGTGTGGAGTCTGTGTTCGGGAAACATCGCTCTCAGCGCGCATGTCGTCACTATGAATCAAACACTGGATGATGGCGGTCGCATCATGGCAGAGCTGAAAAGCCGTCTTTCGAAGTTCGGCATCGAGCACACCACCATCCAGTTCGAGTGCGAAGCGTGCGGGCAGGGGGGCAATCTCTCGGTCAGAGCGGCATAGGTCATTCTCCAATCTTACTCGACCACTTTTATAAAACACTCTCTTACCTAGACTTTGTCCATTCGATTGCTAAAGAAAGGCCCATTTAGCCGTGGTGGAGCGGTATTTGGAGCGTTGGACTGATAGTTTTTGTACTTTCGTACGAGTTGGTGAAGTTCGAAAACAGATTTCGGAGGCCAGAGTTTGCCGGACGATGGAAAGCGCGTCGGAAAAGGTGGGCAGCTTCTTAACATACCAAGCGGTGCGCTGGACCGGCAGCTTGTCATGCCGGGCATGGATGGGCTGACGGCTATCGAGCATCTGCATTCGGAACAGCCGAATGTGGCTGTGGTTATTCTGACCACTTTCAACGAGGACGATTTAATGCTGTGCGGTCTGCGTGCGGGGGCGAAGGGTTATTTGCTCAAGGACACGGATCGCCAGACATTATTTAGCGCCATTCGCGCCGC
>JBHORD010000049.1:0-39418 GCA_042408355.1 Anaerolineales bacterium | reverse complement strand
AGGTTCGATTAATTTCCATTGTTTGTCGGTCAGAAGTGGCTTACTTCGTCGTTGGCTCATGCTTGCTCCTCCGAGTTGGTTAAGCCACAGGTTGCCTTTTTGCGCAACCCCTTCCTTTAGGTTATGAAACTGCTTCTAAATAAAAAGTGGATTGGAGCAAATCCAATCCACCAAAAGATGTGAATAATATTCAGGGCGGGGTTATCGGCTGTTTATATCTGCTTGAAGCAGTTGCAGCGCCTGCAATCTGACCAGTTCGGGATAGATCGCCTTGTACACACTGCAATAAGGCGATGAGACGTTCGATGTCCCCATGATGTTCTTCGCGTGGATGGGACATCCGCCCGCGCACCAATAGCGCCATTCGCAGGTATTGCATCCGTTGCGGTGGTCAATGGGCGGGTTGGGGAAGTCGTCGAAACGCGGCGATTCGAGCATTTGCAGGGGTATGCCCGGCAGGTTGTAGCCTGTCAGCATGTGGCAGGGCAGGACGCTTCCGTCGGTGTCAATGCTGAGGTAATTCCGCCCCGCGCCGCAGACGTGTTGATGCGCCGCGCCGAAGTTGCTGCGGTCAATCAGCCCTTCCATGAAGTTGTAATCGGGCAGGTTGGCTTCAATGACCTTCAACGCTTCCCGCAGGGCGCGGGTCAACGAGGCATTGTCCGCCGCGAGGGTGTCGTTTGGGTGATGCGGGCGGTAAAAGTTCAGGTTCAGCATGAGTCGGTTTTCGAGTGCAAAAGCCGTCAGCGCAGGGACTTCGTCCACGTTCAGGCGCGTGATGGTGATGATGAGGTAGGGTTTGAGTCCCGTCTCGAGCGCGAGCAGAACCGATTGGAAGACCCGTTCAAAGGTCGGATTGCCGTTGCGGACGGGACGCTGACGGTCATGCCCCTCGCCGAATCCGTCCAGCGAAATGGAGAGGCGGAAACCTTCATCCTTGATAAACTGCAGCCGCTCGCGGTTGAGCAGGGTGGCGTTCGTGACCAGCACTTCGGTCAGATGCAGACCCGTTTCCCGCGCGCGGGATTTTGCCCGCTCGTGCAGGGCCGGGATCAGCTCCCAGTTCATGGTCGGCTCGCCGCCCGCGTACTTGATCTTGACTTCGGGATGACCATGCTTTTCAGCCAGATCGAACAGACGATCCACCGCCCCCAAGCCTGTTTCCAGAGTCATGCGGCGCACATCCTTGCTGACGAAGCAATGCGCGCAGGCGAGATTGCAGGCGCGGGTGAGATACAGCCAGGCTTCGAGCGGCGCTGCGGCGTGATTGAATGTTGTGATTTCGGGTTGGACGGATGCTTCCTGCAGTAATCCCGCCTCATAAAATTGTGCAATTGCGGTTTGCGCGTCGGGATAGTCTATCGAACTGGCGCGTGACCATTCGGCGGGGTCGCGCGGCTGGGAGAAGAAATCGAGAATTTCCTGCGCGGGGGCGTTGAGGACGAAGAGGGGGGCTTTTGCGTTGGTAGTGAGCGTTGCGGAATGGCGGTTGTCAATCGGGATGGAATATGCCAGTCCGGACGTTCGCCGCAGATTTTTCCCCGTGAGCGACATTCCTCCGCCGCTGTCACAGCCGTCGCAGCTGGCATCATATAACTCTTGAAGATCGGGAGGTTTATCTCCTCCCGGCGAAACGGAGATCGAGCAGGCGCAATCCCCATCGCAGCCGCCGTTCGCATTGCGAGCGGCGTATTCCAGCGGATGGGAGAACAAGATTTTTGGTTTCATGGGTCACCCCGGATTTGGTGAGAAAAACCGACTCGACCGAACGGCGTTCATTATAGCCCAAACCGCCTCAGGCGCAAGAATGCAAAATCCCCGATCGGTATCGGGGATTTTTGAAATTTACAAATGTCTATATCAGTTATCGATTCTGATTTTACAAACCGACTCGAAGGTTTGGGTCAAAACCGAGGTCAATCCACAAAGCCTTCGGGACGTTTAATCAGCGAACCAGAGGGCATGATCGCGCATCAGACTTTGAAGCGCAGATTGTTCATCCTTCTTTGTTAATATTTTTTCTGCTTTTTCCGCTTCTTGAACGTAACTGCTAAAGCGCCTTAGTTCATCGGCGTCCAATTTTGCAAGTTCACTCAGAAGCGTGCGGCGTCCTTCACGTAAACCGCGATGATCTTCCGCAAAGGTCGTGCTGTATTTCAATCCCAATGTGATGTAACGCGCGGCATCCTTGAGAAATTCTTCTTTCTTTTCTTTCTTCCATTTCGCCAGCGCCACCATGCCACGCCCTACATAGTACTTGCCGATCTGCGACCATAGTTGAGGATTCTCGCGTGCCTTTACCTCGTCAACGAATTTTCCGTCTTTGAGCCAGTAGGGCTTGAGAACCTCTAGCAGTTCGAATTCTTTGGCGGTTTGTTCCGCGTGTTCCATATCATCTGCATAGTATCCCAGCCAGACGCGGTTGCACATGGCATCCGCCTGCCTGTATTCGATTTTTGCATTTCCCGCTTCATTGGCTACTTTCTTGAAGAGTGTATCGGATTTTTCGAACCAGGCTTTTTTCTTTGCCAGATCCGATTCGATGCGGAGGCGGTCACGGTACAGGCAGGCTTGCTCCAGGCTGGCGTCAATCAGGCGGGCGGCTTCGCTGAGATTGTCGAGGGCAATCTCGATCGCGTCCTGCGCCTCCCGCAGGTATTCCTCCTGATTGGAAGGTCCCTGCGCGGAGAAGGCAAAACGCCGCGCCGCTTCCGCCAATGCCAGATTGCCGAATCCAATCCCGCGGCGGTATCCCACCGCGCCTGCAATTCTTACAGCATATTGGGCATGTTTGCGCGCTTCTTCATACGCGCCAGTGGCAATAAAGCGCTGCGCCAGCGAACTGTGGCTGAGCGCGATGCGAGGTCCAATCGCCAGTTTATACCTGAGCTGCAACCCATCCCACATGTTTTCTAAGGCTGGCTGGAATTTACCCGCCAGCATCTGGGCAAAGCCCATATCGTTGCGCAGGGTGGCTTCCTCATGATTGAAATGAATCAAGCGGTTGTAATATAAACCTTGCCTGAAATCCTCGATGGCGTCCTCGAACAAGCCGCGGATGCGGCGCAAATACGCCCGCTGGCGGTATGCCAGGCTGAGGACTACGTTCCTGAACCATTCCAGCCGCCTATCCACAGGCAATGCTTCTGTTTCATCGAGGATTTTTGTGAACAGCTTCTCTGCGTCGTCATATTTGGATTCCCCAAACACAAACCCGGTTCCCTGCCAGGTTTCCAAGAAGCCGTGCAGGATGGTCTTTTGATCGTCTGCAAGACCCCTGATCTCATTCAGACTTTTCAGCAAATGGGGAACCTCGTTCCAATAGTTTTGCCCGGTCGCCACATTGAGCCAGATTTCGTGAACCAACAGCAGACCCTCGATAAAGGGCTTCCAGAAATCCCTATCTTCGGGACGAAGCCATTTGAAAAACGTCTGCCATTTTTCATCGTTGAGGCTAAGCCAGAAATTGGTCAGCTCGATTTGCAGGGGATTGAGAATTTCATCGTTGTTGCTGGTGGCGGCTTCGTGACCGTAGCGATAGTACATCTTCAATCCCGCAAAGATCGGCTCATCTTCGAACCATTTTCGTTTGCCGGGTTTTTCCACCTGATTGCGCAAACGATAGTGAACAAATTCCGTTTTCAGCCGCTGGCGGGCTTCTTCGAGTTTACGGATCTTGGACACATAAACCTTAGTTTCATCTGGTGGAGACTGGTTGAGATCCACCTCATGCGTGATGGATGCAAAGACTTCCCTCAGCTCCTCGTTCTTTTGCTTGATGGCGTCTTTGTAGTATCCGTAAATGGCTTGCGCGGCGGTTTGCCGCTCAGCGGCGTCGGCATCCTCCGAGTACACATACTTATCGAGCAGGTCATAGATGTCGTCATGGAGATACACCCGATCATCATCGGGAAACGTCTTTGCAAAGGACAGGTTTCTGAGCGTTTCGAGCGCTCCCTTCGCTTCCCGCAAGGGAATGCCGCGAATCTTTGCGAGCAGTTCGGGATCCATGCCCTTCCGCGCCCGCCCGGCGGCTTTGAGCGTTTCACCCAATTCAGGCTGGGAGAGCAGGTACTCGATGACTTTCTGCTCGAAGGTTTCGGTTTGAAATTGCGATAAATCCTTGAATGCCTGCGGATCGCGCATGCGCAGTTCGAGGAAAATCGCCAGCAGGATCGGGCGTCCCTGGCTCAATGCATGAAGTTTTTGGACATCCTCCGCCGCAAATTCAACGGATTGACCTGTTTCCTGCGACCAGCGCTCTGCCACTGCTGTCAAATAAGCATTGCTTTCCTCCAGAGTAAAGAAGCCGAGCGGGACAGTAGGGAATTGTTGAAAAAGCAAACCTGCCTCGGGACGTCCCGCGAACAACACTGCCCCGCGCGGCAACTCCGTGATCCAGCCTTTCAGCCAGTCCCAGGCGGGAGCAAAGCGCGCGCCGGTGGGATACACAAACTGTTCGGCCGTATCGAACAGGAGCAGGACGCCGCGCTCGGCGCTCATCTTTTTCACGCCCTCGGCGCAACTTTTCAACAGCGCATCCAACTGTTCTTTGATGGTTTTGCTGTCTCCGCCCGCCCGCGCGGCATCCAGCCTGCGGCGTGCGGTAATGAACGGATTGAAGTAATGTTCATTTTCCGTGCCTTCGAAGCAGGCAAAGATGGCGCGCGCCAAGCCTTCGGGAGTGTGGTGGCGAAAGTGGTACAGGTCAATCAAACGCGCGGGCGCGCCGTCATATTTCTTATGCAGTTCGAGAATCCGCTGGAGCAGGCGCGTCTTGCCGACGCCGTATTCGCCGCTGAAGAAGGCGATGTGAAACCTGCCGTCCTCCAGCCAGCCGCGCACTTGATTCAAAATGGTTTCGCGTCCGACGAATTCTTCGAGTCTTTTGAGGGAAAATGGCTGTTTGAACATATCTTGACCTCCCCGGTCTATGATGCGTAATGAACCTTGCCTGCGTTGAAATCGTTGAACATATTGCCTGGCAGTGAGGTCCCCGGCGGAGACATGCGCTGATACCACGCCTTTGCGGATGGATATTCTTCCTGTAATTTTTTGCTTATATCACTTAATTGATTGCGAAAGTCGCTATACTGCCCTGTGTGCTCCAGCCATTTGCGGATGGGATGTTTGACAGACTCGTTGAGTTGATAGCCTTTCCCCTCATAGCGCAGGAGACCACTCTCCAGCAACAACGCAATCAGTTGATTGGTTTTTGCCCGCCGTTCCTTATCATCGCCATAAAGGTATTCCTCGATATCTGGAATACGGAAGGGAATATTCACAAGCGCTAACTTTTCGAGTTGCGAGCGGATTTCAGCATATTTTCTATCTTCCTGTTCAGGTTTTGGCAGCGTATCTTTGATAATAATGTCTATTGCCGTATCCAAAGCATCCGTCAATGATTTTTCCTGTTCGGTTTCAGCCATTACGCGCACAATGAGCGGATAACCGCCGCTTAAGTCTGCAATTTCCTCATATTCGTCTGCGGCGCGTTTCGATTTTTCTTTTAGTTTTTCCAATTGCTCTTTGACAAACTCATTTTTTTCAAAGGGACCCAGGGCGATAATTTCCGCCGTTTGCAGTTCAGGTCGCGACCAAATGGGGCGTTTGCCGCGCCCGGATAAGATGATAAAAACACGCTCGGAAGCCAGCAGAGGGGCAAGGAGGTATTTCTCAATATCTATGCGCGTCCCTTCGGGACATTCGTAGATCGAATCCACCAGTAAAACGGGAACGGTTTTCGAGGCGCGGTACGCCAGCCCGCGCGCAAAATAATCCTTCTGAAAATCGCGGTCCTCCGTTTCGATGGTCTCGATTTCCAAATAGCGCGCCAGGCGGTTCAACACATCGGGGATATCGTCTCTTTGAAAAGGATTTTCAGCGTTTAGCCATATATTTTTATTCGATTCAAACTCGGGAGCAGAATAAGGAAAAAGACTGATCAAAAAAGGACGCAATTCACTTCTTTCCTGCAGGCGGCGGTATAGTTCGAACAAGAAGGTTGTCTTCCCGCTGCCGCGCTCTCCTTCGAAGATCACCGCCCCTCTGCTTTTTTCTTTCAGGATCGTTTCAACGCGTGCGAATTCCGAGTCCCGATCCGTGAACTCGGCGGAGTTGAATATCTTATACGATTGCATACGATGACTCCGTTGTGAAAAATAAATCTTCCGATGAAATCACTTCCTTGTTGGCAGTAATCAGATGTTGGAGTAATTCTCTGCTTTTGAGGATGATCCGGCGGGGCAATTTTTCTTTGTCCCCCAACTGGCGGGCAAGGGTCAGTTCGACATTGCGGACGTCGGGCGCGCTGATGGCGTCCAGGCTGTCAAAGGCGCCGCGGCTGGCGACGAAGACGCGGCGGCGGACGACTTCCGCCAGCAGGTTGTCGTCCCAGGCCAGGGCGGCAGCGCGCAAAACGCCCTGAGTTGTCAGGACGGGCGCATCGGAAATATCCAAAGGCAGGAAAAATTTAATGTAAACGTTTTTCTTTTCCCAGTCTTCGGCTGCATTCAGCAGGGGGCTGATCCATGCCAGCAATGCCGGTGGAGGCTGGGTCTCGATGAAGCCGTCCAGCCCGTCTATCAGAATGTGAAAAGATTTTGTGCCAAAGGCATGCTGGAGCAGGGCAAAGCCGTCATCCAAAGAGAGCGATTCTGAAGGGGATTCTTTTTCCAGTTCGTGAGCCAGTTGCTGGTGGACGCGCTCCAGCCTGGGGATGCCGGAAAAGGCTGGGGCGCCGAGAGCCTGCTCGAGGTCCGAAAGGAAGCGGGAGTCTCGGAGAGTCTGCAGGTTGAAATCCAGTCCAAAGGGGAGATCCAGCAGAAGTCTTTTTAGTGTTTGTCTGGCGTTTGGGCTTAAATCAAAAAAGAGATCGGGGTAGGACGCCAGATACATGAACGCGGCGCGTGCGAGCGAGCGTTGGATTCCGTCGAAGTGAAAATCGGGGTCGGTTGAATAATCCTGAGGGACATACGTGACGGGAAAACGGACGCCGCGGCTGTCTTTGTAAAAATTCGCTGCGTACATTCTGAGCGCGCTCTTGCCGCCGCCGGGCTGTGCGAACACGGCAACGGGCTGGTCGGAGAGCACGCTTTGCACGGCAGGAGGGACAATTAGATATTCTTGCAGATGGGCATCTTTTGTGCTGTCCAGATGCTCGAAGGGGTCAAACGCGAATCCGAAGGCGGAGAGCCCTCTTGCGGCAGGTTGCATAAGTACACACTTCCCTGGCAAATCGTCCAAACGTTCCGTGAACATGAATCTGTTTCGTTTTTTTCCTGCCCTTTTCAGAGCGCAAGGAACGTCAGGCGTTATTGAGGAAATTTCCTTTCCACCAATTGAATATACAGGTTTATCGGCGTGTGGGTAGTATAAACTACTCTCTAACCTAAACTTTACTTTGATCCTGCATCCTTCTCACAACTTTCTCACAACTTTCTCACGCTTCTGCATGGAGCAATTCCACTCCTTTACCATGATGTGTGACCAGATAAATCGGGTTTTTGGGCATTGGCTCGATCTTTTGTCTTACGCGCCAGAGCAGGGTATCCATTACCGCGCGCCAGGTGTCTTTGGCAGTCCATTCAGGTTCTCCCTTATCTGGCACAGTCTCCAATTCCTTGTACGCGTAATAATACAACTCTTCCAAAGAGCCGATCTTTCCGGGACGGGCGGCAAGGTATTCCAAAATTCGAAATTCGGGCGCGGAACCGAAGGGGATACACTTTTCCCCCAGCCAGACTTCGCGCCGTTCCCGTTGCAGCCGCAGGGGAGCGGGATGGCGGCGAAGGAATTCACGGGTTTGAACGGCGGTCATCCGTTTACCGCTCTGCTGATATTCAGATAGAAGCGGGGCGGTGAATTGCAACCAGGCGCGGGGGGACGAGCCGCCGTATTCCTTCAGCCAGTTTAGAAATTCGCTGCCGTCGCACAAGGAAGCCAGCGAAGCCTTTTTGAGAGATAGCGCGTATGCCAGGCGCTTTTCCAGCAGGACTTGCAATTCTTCCGCCGACCATGTCAGGTCCGCTTCGCTTGCGCGGTGGCGTTCCACACCGCCAGTTTTGTGCAGAGCGCTTTTGAGTGAAGCAGGTACGAAGAACTTGAAGGCAACCCCGGACAAATCGAAAAGGACCAGCGTGGAGAGCGCCGCTTCAAGCAGCGATTCAACCTGTCCGCCCGTCTGACGCGTGGTCCAACGCTCGAGCCCGTCCACCATCAGCCACAGCCGCTCATATTTTGCAGCGCGCAGAATCAGCAAGAAGAGTTGGATCTGATCTTTGAGGCCGGTTTGATCGTTTGTGATCGGAGGGGACCGGTGATTTAGCAGGTTCTTATACCATTGCAGTTCATCCTGCGGAAGGCGATCCGTCTGGCTGTGGAGATAAAACTCGGCGTCGAAGGGAAGATAATTCCGCAGGAACCATTGCAGGGCGGAGACGATATGCGCCGAAGGCTCGCCCAGCCGCTGAGGCAGTTTGCCCTCCAGGATCAAAGCCTCCATGCAGGCGCGCATAGCCTGTTTCACACCCTGCCGCGCCAGCGCTGTGCCTGCGGCTGATTCCTCAAGAACCTGCTCCGGAGTCCAAAGCGCAGTGAAGGCTTTTTCTCCTGCCTGTTTTGTCAACGCGATACGCATCGCCGTCTTGCCGCTCCCTGCTTCGCCATATAGGATGGTCGAACCATTTTCCCTGAGACGCTCGAAGACGGGCAGGGAGACGAACACGTCACCCAGCCAGGGCTCGTTTTCCGCTTTGAGCGTTTTGAACAGGGATTCGGCTGATGGAGCGCTTTTCATAACTCGAGGGCAATCAGGTCTTCGATGTGCAGGGGTTCGCTGGAGGAGTATCTTTCCACGTGCTGTAACAGCAACTTTTGTCCCAATCTTACCATTCTGCCGGGAGAACCATTGGCTTTTTGAGCAAGAATCGCATCAGGCTCTTTGCCGGGGGCGTCGAAAAGTTGGTTGAATTCAATTTTGTTCCTGGAACATTTCTGTACCCGAAAATTGCATTGACGAACCAAAGCAGGAACGGAAACAGTTTGTGGGTTTTTGTTGCCCGTCAGAAAATGCGCAAGACCGCAGTCGTGCGCGTTAAGCCAATCGGATTGTGCGTTCAGCGTTTCATGCAGGGCAGGGGAGAGTTGTCCCGCCAGATGGGGGTTTAAGTCAATGGCGGAAATCAGGAACAAGGTGTGCTGTTGGGGCGAAGTTCTCAAGCCGATCAGGGCATTGATTTCCTCCATCTGAAGGTCGTCTGCGCTCGCGTTGGTTAGCCAATTGTCGATCTTTGAGAAAAAGACCTCTTGATTTTTTTCATCTTCCCTTTCTCTTTCTTTCTTGCTTTCCTGCAAGTATCTGGAAAACTCCGCTATCTTATTGACCGTAATGGAAGGGGAAAAGTCATGCCAGCGAAGCAGGCGTCCTGCCAAATCGCGCTGTGCGTCTTTCAATGCGTAAAACAAAGTTGGCGCTTCTGCCAGCGACCATATCCATTGCTCTGCCAGCGCGTGGAGCAAGAGTTTTCGGGGATGGTCGGTTCCATAATCCTCGACCATGCCTGGGGTAACGGCGAGGAAAAATATATCGCCCTTAAGCCTTAAATTGGAGGGTAAGGTTATGCAAAATTCGAACAACGCCGCGCCCGCATCCCAGGCGTTTGCAAATTCAAAAGCGATATTTTGAAAACCGGACGTTGATAATGCAAAACCCGGCATTGCATGAGCAATGAGAAGTTGCTTATCGGGAACCGAGTAAAAGGGGCTGTCCGCGTCCGCAAAGGGGGAGTAGTCCAGTTCATGGGCCCTCAGCCAGGCGGTTAGTCGTTCTGCGGTCGCATGTTCTTTTGCGTAATAGGAATACTGCTTTTGCAGAGGGAAACTTTCCGTATCTTGAAAACCCAATTCCACTCTGAGGGCGCGGATTTCATTCGGGAACTTATCCCCATGCGCAATCGTTTTATCCTTGAGATCAGGTGTGAAAGCGCTGGCGATAATCTTAGCAATATTAATACTTGAAGGATACTCCTTAAGAAGGGACAGAAGAGCAAGGGGAGACTGTTCATCCAGTCGAAGAGCAGATTGCAACTGTATCAGCGTGGAAATCGGCTTTTCTTCCTTGTCATCGAAAATTCTCTCACATATTTGAAGGCAGAGGTCAACATCGCTTGTTATTTCTGCCAGTGTTTTAGCCGCAAGTGCGTCCCACAATTTTTGTTCGATGAAAGTAGAATATGCCCTGCGGAATTGGTCCTGCAGCGCTTTGTCCCATTCGTTCCAGTCGGCAGTCAAATTCCAGTGTTCCTGCAATGTTTTTGAAAGATCCTCGTTCGCATTGGTTTCTAGTTCGGATATGGCTTGTTCAACCTGTTTTGTCTTCTGTCGTTTTTTCTCTTCTTCCAATTGTTTGACCCCCACAAATACCGCTGTAATCAGGGAAACAATTATCCCCCCCGTATCAAGGAAGTTCTTCTTCCACGCGCGGATTTGCGCGCCGCGTTTGCTTTCAACCCTGATAACCCAATTTGAGGTATCAAAAAGCCTGCCGCTGGACATCAGGTGTATTTGGGCGGATAAAGAATCGCTATCCGGCGGTTTTGACGGCTGGGCAAGCAAAGTCACTGCGTTTGTGGTTTTATTGAAGTTGAAGGTTAGTTTTTCGCGCCAGATGATGGATGAATCGGATGATGGTTTAACCGCGAAGAGAAGTCCGTCAGCGGAAATTTGCACTTCTTCTCCGTAATTGCCCAAACCGTCCGCCCATATTCGAATTTCAGACGGTTCGGCATCATCAAAAAGAATTTGAGACGGATATTCTATATGAAATTGTGGAGCGCCCGCCGGCGTTGATTTGAAAACGCCCTTTTTTAAACTTGATATGGAAAGCGTAGCTTGTGCCCACGAGATGTCGAAAAGAAAAAGCAGGATGATAACGGCTGGGGCAATGATCCAGCGATAATCCCGCCAAATTTCCCCCTTGCGATAGTTCTGTTGAGCGCTTTTTTGATCATGCCTGCCATCTTGTTTCTTTTGCTGTTGCTTCGTATCTTTACGGCTGCGAAACGCAGCGAAAATCAGAACAAACCACACCGCCAGAACCAGCGCATTTGTCCAGAGCAGATTTACATCGAAGCCGAATAGCCAGAAGAAAATCAACAGCAGAACCGCCGCCAGGAGCGGAGCCGCCAACACCTGCCTGCCATATCCTGCCCAGAACAGACTTCGGCCATTGCTGTTTTCTTTTTTTCCCTTCGCCATGACACAGACCTCGCCTGAAATCCAAGTAGTCGAAAGCTCAAGGTCATTATACAACCACCCATTAACACTGTCGCAAAGATTTTACGCCATGCTGATCCAGCGGCATCGGCGAGGAACAAGCCCGTATTGCCCTGGAAAAGATGCACGCAAACGAAATTCAATCTGACGGGAAAGGTGATATCGAACAATGAGCGCCGCCTGCATCAACCCGGTTGTCAAGGTTCGGCTCGCCTCAGGCCGGTCTATAAGCCGCATTCTGTAAAGCGAATCGCACAGGTTTACGCCTACGCTTCTTCCCTGCCGCTTCGCTCCGGCGATCATCTATCTATGCAGTCTACCCGAGACTTAAAAGGAGCGGGCCGCTCCATCGTCTCTGCTTGACCTTGCTCTCGACGGGGGTTGCCTGGCCGTCCACATTGCTGTGAACGCCGGTGGTCTCTTACACCGCCTTTTCACTCTTACCCTCATCCAGAAGATGAAGGCGCATTGTTTCTGTGGCCCGATCCGATAGATCACTCCATCCCGGGATTTCCCCGGCGTCGTGCCCTGTAGAGTACGGACTTTCCTCGATGGCGCCAAGGCGCCGCCGCGACCGCCCGACCGGCCTGAGGCGCTTTCATCATACACGTTCGGGCATGAAGCGTCAACATTGACGGAGGGCTGCATCCACAACCATATAAGGCAGAGCAATCGCATTAGAAAAAACTGCCCCCAAACAGGGTGACATGGCGAGGGGGCATCTCTCAGCGGGCAAAGCCATCCCCTGAAAACAGGATTTTCCCGTTGAAGCGGAGATTGCTTCGACAAAGACCGCCTCGCAAATGACAAAATCCTTAAGATTTTGTCCTATAAAAAATCAAAATGTGATTGCCCTGGCGATGACACGCCGTGCTTCTACTTATTTATGCTAAAATACAACCGATGAAATCGCCCCTGCCCCTCCGCCTTGAAGATCATCCTTCCTATCAATTACACCGCAAACAACGATGGACGCAGATTCTTCTGCCTCTCTTGATTGCCGTGCTGATGTTCATCGCGGTCATCGTGCTTACCAGCATCGCCGCCTTCCGCGACAATGGCGATGTAAGCCGCTGGGCGGCCATTTCGGAAATTTGGCTGGTCCTTCCTGTGATGGCGGCAGGGCTTGTACTGCTGGCAATTTTGATTGGGTTGATTTATCTGCTGATGTACATTACCCCCGCCATTCCGCCTTACACCTATCAGGCACAGCGATTCGTTTATCGTATCGAAGGGTTTGTAAAACGATTTGCGGAATTCGCGCATAGGCCCGCGCTCATCCTTCAGGAACTGTCAACGCTCATCAAAAAATATCTGGCGCAAATCAGGAAAGGATAATCAGCAATCATGCAAAGCAAAGGCAGAACATTGATCATCGGCGCATTAATCGGCGCGGCGACCGGCCTGGTCGCGGCTTTATTGCTCAACCGCCGCGCGGAAAAAGAGGAACGCCAGACCGCCATCACGGTCGGCGATGGGATCAAACTCGGCGTGATGGTCTTCGGGTTGTTGAGAGCCATTGCCTCTCTCGGCGAGGAAGAGAAGAAAAAATAAATCGCCGCAAAACGTAAGACTTCGGAAGTCTCTCGGACTTCCGAAGTCTTTTCTTCAGCCTGTTATTCTTCCTTTCAAATCCTCCGCTTTGAAGGGACCCGCTTCGAGCATCAAAGCCGCCGCCTCTTTTGTTTTCTCCCAGACGTTCCACAACAACACGCCGCGCACGCGTCCCCCCTCCAGATAATAGATCACGCCTTTTTGGAAAGGCTCCTGCCAATCGGCAACCGTTTCCATCTTACTGCTCAACTCGCCCACCGCTTCATATCCAAGTTCAAACATGTCTGAGTAAAAAAGCGGCGTGTGTGTATACGCTTCATCCGCGCCGGCCATATTGCGCCCGGCCTGCCTGCCCATCATCAACGCATTATCTTCGTGTTCAACGCGAATGGATTTGCCCAGCGCGTAATGCGGAAACATCGCAACGTCGCCCGCCGCAAAAATATTGGGAACGGAAGTCCGCAAATGATCATCCACAATGACGCCGTTCCCAATGCGCAAACCGGCGGAATTGGCAAGTTCAACATTGGGACGGATTCCGAGTCCGGCCACCACGCCATCCACTTCGAAGGTGCGCCCGCCTCGGGTCCGGACGATGAAGCGGTCACCGGATTTCTCGAGGCTGTCCGCCGCGTCTGCCGGAACGAGTTCCACGCCCTTTTTGCGATAAAAATTGGTAATGAACTGCGAAAGGTCCGGCGGATAAATATTCTCGCCGATGGAATTTTCCAAAAACGTCATGCTGACTTGCTTGCCCTGCATCGAAAGCGCCGCGGCAATTTCGGTGCCGATAAATCCCGCGCCGATGACGAGAAATTTTTCGCCGCGTTCCGCCAGCGCGCGCAAACGCCGATAATCCTGCAGGGTGCGGAAATAAATGATGTCATCGCCGCCGAACGAAAGGCGCATGGGCGATCCGCCGGTGGCAAGCAAAAGTTTATCGTAACTGTATTCGCCGCCTTGATCGTCGCTCACGCGCCTGGACACAGGGTCCAGTTTCACCGCGCGGCGTCCAAGATGAAAGTGGACGTTGAGTTTATCGGTGCCGCGCCATACTTTCTCGAACGGGCGCCCCTTCCACATTCCCTTGCTGAGCGGCGGACGGGCATAAGGCAGGTCCGTTTCGTTACCGATCATGCCAATCGAGACATTCTGATCGAGTTCGCGGATGCCGCGCACAGCCGCATCCGCGGCCATGCCGCTTCCGATGATCAAATATGTGTAAGATTCCATGGATGTTCCTCCGGGTAGTTGTAATTAACCTGAATTGGGGAAAGCCCAAATAGCCGGCGTTTGGCGGGCGCAGCGGCAAAATCAAAGAGGCTTGCAACGGCGCACGAATCGGCGACAATATTTATTATAAGACGACAGCTACCTTGAAAAAATTTCGTGTCAAATCCCGCGCCGGCTCAAATCCATTCGGCTTCAACGGTCCGCTCGTTCTGTACATTCCCCGTGTTCAGCGCGGACTTCGATTTGCGTTCGACGGATCATTATTGGATCAATATTTTTACCCTGCAATCTTTTTCGCGAACACATGCTCGACGGGGTCAATCCAATCCTCGCGAATCTTCACGCGGAAGCCGGTCACGCCTCCCTGGCGATCCGTGAGGAACGTGATCAGGCTCTCATACAAGACCGGATCGTTCCACTTGCAAAGAAAGGTATCATAGTGCCAATGCTCCAGCTCGCCGGACATACTCGGATGCGCCGCAAGCTGAATGTGCAATTTTCCATCCTCTTCACGGACGATTGCGCCGCCCGCGATCGGGGCCTCGTACATTCCGGTATATTCCCGAAGCGGAAGAGAAGGCTTTGTTCCATTCACGCGCAAATTTCGCAGATTCTCCTTCGCCTTCCTCGCCCTTTCCTTGTTCTCCCTGTCGAAATCCTGATAGATTCGAATCCAATCCTGAGAAGGGGCATCCATGATCGTGTTGACAATGTGATGATACAAAGCCAGATAAGCGGTGTTCGGAAGTTTGTTGGTGAAAACCGCAACTGCAAGATTCTCTTCGGGGATAAAACCCGTTATGGAAAGCATTCCATCTACGCCGCCCGTATGGTGAATCATCATTCTGCCGTGATAGTCGCTCAAAAACCATCCAAGCCCGTAAGCCGCAAAATGCCGGGAAGGAAACATCTTGCGCTCCCAGGGCGTCATGGGCAGGTTGTTGTGAGCGGTACGCGTCTCGGCCAGAACAGATGGTTCGATCAATTGCCGGCCCTCCACGCTTCCGTCGGCCAATTGGAAGCGCAGCCACCTGGCAATGTCCGAGACCGAGGCGCAGATCGAACCCGCTGGCCCAACGCTTGTATCGCTGCGGTATCCGACAGTTTGAACGCGCCCATCCACATCTTCATGCGGAACGGCGACGTTTTCCCGATCGCCAAAATAGCGCGGGTTGGTGACGCTGTCTTTCATTCCCAACGGTTTGAAGATGCGTTGCTCGATAAAGGCGTCCCAACTCAAGCCGGTTACAGAGGAAATGAGCGCTCCGGCGGTTACAAACATAAGATTCGAATATCCATAACCGGCGCGGAATCCGAAAGCCGGCTGGATATATTGAATGCGCCGCAAAACCTCTTCGATTGAATAATTGCTCAACAACAAAATGTCGCCGCCCCAGGTCGGGAGTCCGCTGCGATGACATAATAAATCGCGGATCGTGATGTGTTCCGTGACATAATCATCATACATTCGGAAGGAAGGCAGATACTTGATGACGACATCATCCCAGGCAATCTTGCCTTCACTCACCAACATCGCCAGGGCGGCGGCCGTAAACGGTTTCGTATTTGAACCGATTGCGAACAGGGTATGTTCATCCACGCCTCCCTCCTTCCGAATCTCACGGAGGCCGTATCCTTTTTCGAGCAAAGTATCTTGATCTTTTATGACCGTCAGGGCGAGGCCGGGAATATTCCACAGGCGCATGGCTTCCTGCACAATGCGGTCAATATCTTCTCTCAAGGCGGAAAAGGCTTTCATTTTTTTCTCCAACAACATCCGAGTTTGCCGTTAAACGATCCATCCCTCCATGCCATAGGAGTACAGCAAGACAAAGAATAAGATGAGCGAAAGCGATGGATATAACAGCCGGCTCCATTTTCCCGTCAGGATCTTCGGCAAAACGATGAATCTGGGAAAGGCAACGTATGCGTGGCGAAAGAGGCTTTCAACAGGAATGGCCGTCAGGTTGACGGAAAAGTCAAGCAGTGTAAATACCATGATTGCCAAAGAAAATAACTGATAACTCGGCCGCATCCGGCTCCAGGTCGCCCCAATTCCAAAGGCAACGAGGAAAAAGCCTCCGAGGTTGATGGCGGTATCCAGCCGCGTGCGCGGCTGCGTGACGGCGGTCCGGATGGCGTCAATAATGACATCCCATGGCCAGACAATCAGTGGCCGGCTTGCCACCATCCCGCCAGTATGAGTCGACACCATCATTGAAAGAAGAAAATTAGCAAAGCCGGTATAAGGAGGAAAAGCGCCCTCGATGACATAGCTCCGGTAGAGAATCCAGCCCAGCGCCGCAATGGGGACCGGCAACAATGACAGCCATGCCTTCCATGCAGATTTAAATCGCAGATGGCGCTCCGCCATATCTGCGGATATTTCCATGATCATGGGAAACACCAGGAAGACTCCGGCTTGCTTCGTCAAAGTCGCCAAACCCGCGGCCAAACCTGCCAGCCACCAGCGCTTATGTCTCATATAGTAGAAACACAAAACGCACAGTAAGAGAAAAAGAGATTCGGTGTATGGGATGAACAACACAAAGGCAATCGGAGAAGTGACGATCAAAATGGTGGAATAAGAAGCGTCCTCGGCAGAGAGGTCCATCTGTGCGAGCTTATAAAAAGCAACCAGGAAGGCAAGCGTGCAGACCGTACTCACCAAAAACAGCGACACAAACGGATCCATCCCCAGCAGATAAAGGCCCCGCGCCAGCCATGGGAAAAGAGGCTGAAAAGCGGTCGCGCCGTTTGTGGGATTGTAATCATGAATCGTGATATCCAGATAATGATAGAGCGCATCCCAGCGGAATTGCGGCGCAATCAGAGTCCGTATCCACCATGCGGGATTGGCCCACTGAAAAGACCAAAACGAGATTGACCGTTCCAGGGGAGAGGCCGGATAAAACAGCGACGTCTTCACGCCAATCATCATGGTCATAATCCGCAGAGCAAACCATATGAAAAAAACCGGTCTGAAATGCCGATCGAGGAAAATTGACCTGACGAAGCGCAGAGGATTAATTAGGGCGACTGCGATTCTTTCAAAAAATTTTTTTTGAGCCATACGGTTACGCCTGTCCCTTTGGATCCGGGAGAATGAGGATCTAATGTTACGCAGTCTTCCCGCAGCACGGACAAACCTCACGTTACTGCGTAAGGTGAATTGGGATAGCCGGTTTTTGACCGCAGGACCTGTATGCAAATTTGTCATTAGCCGGCATTGCGGGCCTCGATAAAACCAATTTGCACACAGCCTTTAACCGCTTCCGTTCGATTGGCCGAAATGTACCATACTTTCCAGAATCTGCTCAAGCTGAAGGAACAATACATCGCGGCGGAAATATTTCTCCAGATATTTCCGCCCGTTCCGCCCCATCGCGCGCCGTTTTTCGGGATCATCCGCCAGCCTGCGAATCGCGTCCGCCATCGCAGATGGATTCCCCGGCTCGACAAACAGTCCACAATCTGCGGCTTCGACCACTTCGCGAATCACGCCGTCAATCGCAAGAATCACCGCGCGTCCCGCCGCCATGTAATCGAAGACTTTGTTTGGATAGGTCGTCTTGTATTCTTCGAGCGGCTTCAAAATTGCGATGCACACGTCCGAGGCGGCCAGCGCATCCGGCATTTCCGATTTCGGCACCGATGGAATAAAAGTCACATTGTTTAACTTCATTTCCGCGGCGCGCTTTTGCAATGCAGGTTTTTCCTTTCCATCGCCGAGCAAAACAATTTGGATTTTCTTTTCATCCCTCAAAAGCCTTGCCGCATCGAGCACGACGTCCAAATCGTTCGACATTCCGTGCGCGCCCGCGTACAAGGCGACAAATTTATCTTCGAGCTGATGCGCGCGGCGGAAGTCCGCGCCATCGTTTGACGGATCGAACATGGACGGATCCGCGCCGTTGGGAATCAGCTCCACCCGCTCCGCGCCTCGACTGGAGACATGCGCGATGAACCCCGGGCTGTTGACCATCACCCGATCCGCGCGGCGATACAGGAATCGCTCCAGCCATTCGGACATGCGGATGAGGGCTGGATTTTTCAACACGCCCACCGCGACAGCAAACTGCGGCCATAAGTCGCGCACCTCGAACAAAAATTTCGCGCCCTTGAGCCGCGCCAACAGCCACGCCGTCACGCCCTGAAAGATCGGCGGCGATGTGCCCCAAACCAAATCCACATTCTTCACGCCGAGTCCAATCCAAAAGGACGAAATCATGAAAGAGAAAAATGCCATGAGGCGATGAAAAAAGGATTTGTGATGCGCTTCGTAGACCGAGGCACGAAGAATGTTTATACCGCCCCCCTCTTGCTCTCCCCTAAAATTCAAAGAATTTAGAGGGAGTTGGAGAGGGGCCCCCGTTATATAACTTACCGGGCTTGCAATCACTGTCACCTGATGTCCATGCGAGGCAAGCAGACGCGCAAACTCATGATGACGCGTCCCGCCGGGCTCGTCGAGCGACGCAAAGGCTTGATGGACGATGAGGATATGCATATTCGACCTTGAACGATGAAGCGGGGCCATGAAACGATCTGCGGTCTACTGTCCGCTTTCGGAAAAGATAAACTCGCTTACAAACGTTACAGATTGTGAAGAAGCCGCTTCGACCGCCAATGATAACGCGGGAATTTTCCGCCCGTATGTCGGTGAAACCCAGCCTTCATAGGGCTTTACATCGCGTTGACCGTACATCAATTCGCCGGCGCGCACGAGAGAAGTTACAAGTTGCAAGTCAGAAGGTTCAAGGTTGATTCTTAATGTGATCCATCCAAACGGAGAATCTACACGAAGCCCAACTCCCGACCTTCGGTTCTCAAGTTTCCATTCTCCATCCAACAGAAGCCAATGAAGCCGAAACTTCCTCGACTTTCCAACGTTCAAACCCGTAACCTTGAGACGGTCCTCAACAGCCCATCGCTCATCATGATAAACGGTAACCGTCCGTTCATGGCGCACGCCGCGATAACCGTCATGATAGGCTTTGATTCGTCCGACAACATTTTCATCCGTTGAAATTTCCGCCTTCGAATACGCATTGACCCAATCCAGCGTCAGGAATTTCCCGGCGCGAGTCATTTGATCGCGGCCGTCCACGGTCACGGTGTTATGCACACGCGTCGAGACCAGCGGATTATCCCACGGCGGCTCGGCATTATAAAGATACGTCCCGGCGTCCTGCGCGATGTTAAGCCCGCGCCGCCACAGATCGAGATGCAATTGATCCATGTGCGACAAACGCGATTTAAATCGCGAGGCGCGCAAATACGCCCATGAATTTTTTCCGCGCACATGATCGGTGAGATACGCATCGGAATCAGAAGTTCTATCGGAGGCGCGCAAGCCAAGCCACAAAGAAAATTCATCCCAAACGCCGGCAGGCAAACCCGTCCGCAAAAAGGCGCGCGCCGCGGCCTGCACCGTCGGGCGGAAATCGTTAAACGGAGTCACGCTCAAAGGGAAGATCAAAGCTCCGTCGTTCGCGCCCAGGTTCGGGGTCCGGCCTGAAGCGGGATCAATCATCGAGAACAGCCAGTGCGCGGCGCGCGTCAATGCCTGCGACGTCGCGCGCGGCCACTCGTCTTTCTTGATCGAATGAATCCACAACGCTGTTTGCAGCATCACGCGATGATAGTTGGTCGAATGTTGAATGTATTCGCCATAATCGCTGATCTGATTCTGAAACGACCAGTTGAGCCAGCGCCATCCGAGCGCGCGCCATTTCGTTTCATCGAAAAGCAAACCGGCTGTGTAAAGCGCGGCGGCTTCGGTAACGAGATGGTTGTTATTCTGCGAACGCGCATAGACGAGCGTGGGCGGGATGCGATTCGCATGAGCGTAAATGCTTTGGATGAGTCCCCCGCGTCTTTCTGGATTTGAAGCGGACGCCGTTTCAAAAACCTGCGCGGCCCAGATGAGGGACATCATCCGAATCGCGGCCTCCTGGCCGTTCATCCAGTGCGGGCCGAGGCAGGCAGGATTGCCGTTGTGGAATGTTTCAAAATATTTCCAGAAGGCTTCGGCGTATTTTTCATCTTGCGTGATGTGATAGGCGCGGCCCAATGTGAACGCCCAGCCAAAGCGGGCGGGTTCCCAAATGAATTTAATATCGGGAATTGGGGACTGGGAATCGGGGATCGGGAAGTGGAAATTGGGGATTGGCGTCTTATGAGTTTCGTATTCCGTCCAATGACGAAGAGGTTGATTGAAAGTTAATTGAAGCGGAACAGGCTCGCCCCCGAACATGCGAATTTTTCCATCAACAATTTCATCCGCTTCTTTGATGAGCGCAGACTTGCCATCAGCGCCGAGGGTTTGGATGAGGGATTCGCGGTCGGGCAAGGAGAATAGTGGAGCGATATTCGTTAATCCGATATTCGAATATCGAGGTTCGAGCAGCGTCCTGCGATAATGTCCCGTCCACAATCCGAATTTATATAATGCGTTCAACGCCAGCGGTTCGATGCCTAACTGCATCAAAACTTTTAGAGCGCTGGAGATGCGATTGATTCCACCGTTGGGCATATTCTAGGAGAAAACGCTCTGGTCAAGAAAATTCTTGACAACCAGCATAATATCTTTCATTGTGCCGATGGAACGCAGAGTGTCGTTGTCAAACTCCAAACTGTGATTGACGCCATCCAGTATCAACGTCTCAAATCCAGTGTGAGTCCTGATGCGTTCAAATGCGTTGGCGTTATAAGTTCGATCCGCGGTTCCTCCGAAGAACAGGCCCGGCTTCTGAAGGCGCAGGGCGCCATCCAAAACAAATTGGAAGCCAAACAATGGCGTAAACCAAATCGTGTAAATTTCGGAAAGTATCCGATCTTGTAAAAGCAATTTACCCATTGTCATCGTGCCCAACGACTTGCCCACCAGAACGAGTTTCTGATATTCGCGTTGAAATTGCGCAACCCGGATCATGGCATTGGCATCGCTTACCAGCCATTCCAGCTGTTCCTCTTTCGACCGCGACTGATAATCCGGAATTGTGTAATCAGACCAAAGTTGCAGCACATCTGTGGAGCGCTCCAGCAAAAGATTGGAGGTGTAATATAAAAGCGGATCATCACAGGAATACAGTATGCCAGGCAAAATGATGGCAAGCGCCGAGGCATTGTCTTTTAATCGAATGAAGCGATTTTTCACGGGAAGATTTTCATATCCCTTGATTTCGAGGGATAACATATCATAAGCTGGCATTCTTCAATCCTTTTGTCAGATGAGTTGTAAGCACCAAGCAATGCCGAAAGGAAATGCAATCAACTAATCAAACTTGTTTTGTTCGTTCGCAGCGACTCCACCGCCGCAAACGTGGACTTCGTCACGCCGATCAACTGCTCATAAGGAATCGGCGGCTGGCCGCCTTCGCGAATGGCTTTGGCAAAGGCGATCATTTCATTTTTCCAGCCTTTGTCCTGTGCGCCGCCTACTTCTTTCTTCTTTCCATCTTCCACCATTTCCAATTTTCTAAAATCGTCCAGCGCCGCAATCCTGCCGCCGCAGAAAACTTCGAGGCGTTCCTTCGGAAAAGATTTGTCGCCGTTGGCGAGATAATCCACGACGCCAATCGAACCATCAGGAAACGTTAAGGTCATCGAAACGTTATCTTCGCGATATTTGCCGCCGTCAGGCAAGGCATGAGCAGTCACGCTGACGGGCGGCGCGCCGACGAGAAAAGTAATGAAATCAATGAAGTGACAGGCTTCGCCGATGATGCGTCCGCCGCCCTGTTCGGGATTTTGAGTCCAATGATTCAACGGAATATAACCGGCATTGATTCGATAATGCGCGTAAAGCGGTTCTTTGCGGTCCTGGTAAAAAGCAGAAAGCGGTTGAGCCAGCGGAGCAAAGCGGCGATTGAAGCCGACGGTCAGCAGTTGGCGATTGGCGGTTGACAGCGCCTTACTGACCGCTGTCAACTGTTTACCATCAACCGCCAACGGCTTTTCAACAAACACGTTCTTGCCAGCTTTCAACGCTTTGATGACCAAATCCGCGTGCTTATCGTGGCGGGTCAAAATGGCGACGGTGTTGATGTTGGGGTCATTGATGATCTCTTCATCGGATGAGGCCGCATATTGGAATCCAAACTTTTTGCCGGAATGTTGAGCGTGAAGTCCGCCCGCAGAGGCGATGCCAATCAATTCGATGTCTTTGATATTTTTGATGGCAGGCAACAAGGTCGCGTTGGCGTATAAACCCGCGCCCAGAACTCCGAGTTTGCAGGTTGCGGGTTGGAAGGTTGCAGGTTTGAAGGTTGCAGGTTGGAAAGTTGGCGCGTTGAACCTGACAACCTTTTCACTTTCCAACTTGCCAACCGTTTCTGGATAAGTCAGCAAAACGCCAAGAAACGATTCTTTCTTTTTGCCGGTAATGACTTCATACGCGGTTGCGGCCTGCTCAATCGGAAAGCGATGTGTGATGAGCGGCTGTACTTTCAACCTGCCGGCCGACATCAACCCGACAACGGATTCGATATTTCGACCTTCCGTCCAGCGCACGTAGCCAAGCGGATAATCCCGGCCATCTTCTTCGTAGGAAGAATCATAACGGCCCGGGCCATACGAACGCGAATTGATGAACGATAATTCTTTTTCGTAATAAATTTTTCTTGGGATGTTCAGTCCAACTGCGCCTGTGGCGACGATGCGCGCCCGGTCGCGTGCGATGATGGCCGCCAATTCCACCGGATCATTGGAGGGCGTATCTGCGCAGATCAAAACCACATCGAAGCCGCGGTTGGCGGTAAAGGCCGCAGACGCCTCAACAGCATTGGTGCGGCGGACCGCTTCAATTCCGAGGGATGAAGCGAGGGCAACGCGCTTCGGGTCAATGTCAATGCCCAGAACATCACACCCCGCGGCAGACGCAATTTGTACCGCCAGCAATCCCAAAAGCCCAAGTCCAATCACCGCGACATTCTCGCCGATTTGCGGTTCGCTCAAACGAAATCCGTGCATGGCAATCGCGCCGAGCGTGGCAAAGGCCGCCGATTCAAAATCCACATTCTTTGGCAGCGGCGTGAGCAGGTTGCGCGGCACAACATTGTATTCGGCATGCACAGCATAACCGCCGCCCGCGCACGCCACGCGCTGTCCCACTCTGAAGCCCTGCATTTTCGGGCCAAGCGCCGCGATGATTCCCGCGGATGAATAACCAAGCGCCATCGGTTGATCGAGGCGATTGAAGGCGGCCTGCATGGTTGTGATCAAACCCTCGCGCCTTGCCTTCTCGAGGACCTGCCTGACGAGGTCGGGGCGCGAGCGCGCTTTGCCCACCAGACTCTTTTCCGCGAACTCGACCACCATCCGTTCGGTTCCCGCCGAAACCAAGCTGGCCGCCGTTTTCACAAGCGCCTGCCCCGCCCGAGGCGTCGGCATCGGCACCTCCTCGACGACTGTTTTGCCGTTTTTCATGTTTTGAAGAAGTTGTTTCATTGCAAAATCATCCTAAAAGCCGAGGCGAGTATACCTTAAGTTGATAGTGATATAATCCACGAGGCTTTAATCCATTTTTGGGAGACTAACGTGTCTGATCTTCGCGTTCAGAAATTCGCAAAAATTCTGGTGGAACATTCTGCCCGCGTGGTCCCCGGCGACCGCATTTTGATCGAAGCGACCACTGCCGCCGAACCGCTCATCCGCGAACTGTATATTCAAATCCTCGAAAAAGGCGGGATACCGCATCCGCTGATTGCCCTGCCCGGCATGATGCCGTTCAGCCAGGACGAGATGTATCTCACCTACGCCAAAGATACGCAACTTGATTTTGTGCCAACGTTCTACAAGCTGGCTTACGACCAGTTCGAGGGGCGCATCCGCGTGCATTCGGCGACGAACACACGCGGGACGACAAACATTGACGGCGCCAAAGCCCAGCGGCGCAGCAAAGCCTTGAGCCCGATCACCGAGGCTCAGTTCCGGCGCGGCGCCGAAGGAACGTTCAAGTGGGTTACCACACTCTATCCCACCGACGCGTACGCGCAGGACGCGGGCATGAGTCTGAAGGAATATGAAGATTTCGTCTTCGGCGCAGTGCATGCGCATGAAGCCGATCCGATTGCATATTGGAACAGCACCGCGGCTTCACAGCAGAAGGCGATTGATTTTCTTTCAAACAAGAGTCAAGTTGTTTTGCGCGGTCCGAACGTAGATTTGACTCTTTCCATCAAGGGCCGTAAATTCAATAACTCCATTGGCATATACAATATGCCCGACGGGGAAATTTATACCGGCCCGGTGGAAGAATCCGTCAATGGCTGGGTGAAGTTCACGTATCCCGCCATCTATGGCGGCGTGGCCGTCGAAGGGGCGGAGTTGACCTTCAGCAACGGCCGCGTCGAAACCGCGCGCGCCGAAAAGAATCAGGATTATTTGATGAAGATGCTTGAGACGGATTCCGGCTCGCGTTACCTCGGCGAGTTTGCCATCGGCACGAACTTCGATATCAACAAATTCACGGGAAATATTTTGTTCGACGAAAAGATCGGCGGCTCGTTCCATATGGCGCTCGGCGCGGGCTATCCAGAAACCGGCTCGAAGAACAAATCGGCCATTCACTGGGACATGATCTGCGACATGCGCACCGATTCGGAGATCACGGCGGATGGACAGCTCTTTTATAAGAACGGTCAATTTGTTTTCAAGAGTTAGGTAAAAGTTTGCAGGTTGAATGTTTGCAGGTTTAAATGTTGGCAGGTTAAATGTTTGAAGGTTGAATGTTTGAAGGTTGAGAGCCGCTGGACGCGTTCTCAACCTTCTTCATTTAACTTCGCAATCTTCAGGCTTGAAAACGATTAATAACTGATGTTACGCAGTTTTCCCTGTAGCGCGGCGTTCATGCCGCCTGAAAGTGCGAGATGCCCTCACGCGGCCGGGTGAGGCGAGTGAATAAGATTACGCGCGCCAGTAGCCGCGTCGAATGGGCCTGACATCCTCGGAGGTAATGAAAGCGTGCTCGTCCGTCTGATGGACGATCTCCTCGGCGTGAGCCACATCTTTTCGCAAAACGCTGAGACTCAAAAGATGAACCATACCGTCCTTGCCGCGCGCCGGAATCTCCGTCACCGCAAAGCCGGCTTCGCGCAAAGCCTGAGCCAGCGCCGCGCCGCGCGCCGAACTGACAATGCTCAAGTGAATATGTCCAATTGCGAGGCGTTCTTCGATCAACATGCCGACCACATTGCCCGTCGCGAATCCCGCCGCATAGCCGAGAATCGTCAGCGGGTTGTTTAAGTTGGATAATACGCGCGAGATGGCGACAATGTAAACCGCAGATTCAAAAAAGCCAAGCGTCCAGGCGATTCCTTTGCGGCCGCGCACCACGAACAACATCCGCAGTGTATCGAGCGACATATCGGTGACGCGCAATCCAAAGATCATCAACGCGATCAACCAGTCGGTGGGAGAGAAAATAAAAGAGAACATAATTGATTGCCTCGCGGTATCCGGCCCGGGGCGGCCCGGCGTGACCGCCGCGGCGAATCATTTCACCGCAGGCATGTACAATCTTTCCACATATTCCTTGACCATGCGCCGCGTGCTGAATTGGGGAATGATCGTCTTCATCGAATCTTTCATGCGGACAATCCAATCGTGCGGAATTTCCTTGGCATCGCGGTCATAATACATCGGGATAATTTCGTTCTCCAGCGTATCGTATAAACTTTTGGCGTCGGTTTCATCCTGAACTTCGGGCGAGTTGACGTCATAATCTGCGCCGATAGCCCACCCGTTGCGACCGTTATACGCCTCCCGCCACCAGCCATCCAACACGGAAAAATTCAACACGCCGTTCAACGCCGCTTTCATGCCGGATGTGCCGCTGGCTTCCATGGGGCGGCGCGGCGTGTTCATCCAAACGTCCACGCCCTGGACGAGATAACGCGCCAGATTCATATCGTAATCTTCAAGGAAAACCAAACGCCCGCTTGTCTCCGCACGCTTGACCTGACGATAAACCTGCTGAATCAATTGTTTCCCCTCTTCATCCGCCGGATGCGCTTTGCCCGCGAAGATAATTTGCACCGGCATGTTGGGACGATTGATAATGTTCAACAACCGGTCCACGTCTGATAAAACAAGGCCAGCGCGTTTATATGTTGCAAAGCGGCGCGCAAAGCCGATGGTCAACGCGTACGGGTTGATCATTACGCCGGAGGAAACCACCTGCACCGGATGATAGCCGCCCGCGCGCCATCGCTCGCGGACGCGCTCGCGCATGTAAAAGGCCAGCTTGCGCTTGAGATGCATTCGCACGTCCCACAAAGCCGAGGCGGGAATCTTATCCAGCTTCAACCACAAATCGGGATCGTCGAGGCGGTCCATCCAATCAGCGCCGAGATGCAAATCGAATAAAATTCGCAGGCGGCGCGCCATCCAGTTCGCGGTGTGAACGCCGTTGGTCACATGCGTGATCGGCACCTCCTCCTCGGAACGGTCGGGCCACAGAAAACGCCACATGCGCCGCGCCACGCGTCCATGCAGTTCGGAAACGGCATTACGTCCCTGCGCGTTGCGTAAAGCCAGAATGCCCATGCTGAACGTTTCGCCCGATGGCATATGATGCCGCGCAATGTCGAAGAATTTTTCGCGGGATACTTTCAGTTCGGGCCATAAAGCCGCAAGATATTTATCAATCAACCAAAGCGGGAATTCGTCGTTGCCCGCCGGGACCGGCGTATGCGTGGTGAAGATATTTTGTGCGCGCGTTTTTTCGAGCGCCTGCTCCAAAGTATTTCCCGAAGCCACGAGTTCACGCGCCCGCTCCAAAGTCAGGAAAGCCGCGTGGCCTTCGTTCATGTGCCAGACCGATGGATTGTAGCCGAGGGCGCGCAATATGCGGACTCCGCCCACGCCAAGTAAAACTTCCTGCATCACGCGCCGGTCAAGGTCAGACCAGTACAGCCGTCCCGTTAAACTTTTGTCAAAGTCGGAATTTGATTCAACATTCGAATCGAGCAGATAAAGCGGCACGCGTCCCACGCGGATTTCCCACAGAGCAAGCGCCACGTTCCGATCCGGGAATTCCACCTCCACCGTCATGCGATTGCCGTCATGGGCAAAAACCGGCAGAGCGGGCAGGTTGGCGGTATTGAGTTCATTATTCAGCGCCTCCTGCCAGCCGTCTTCGCTGATACGCTGTGTGAAATAACCCTGCGCATACATAAATCCGACGCCGACCAACGGCAGGCCGAGATCGGACGCTTCTTTTAAGTGATCGCCCGCTAAAACCCCGAGTCCGCCCGAATAAATTGGCAGGGTCTCGTGCAAACCAAACTCCATCGAAAAATACGCGATGGGATGATTGATCAATTCAGGATGCGTCACGGACGCCCATGTTTCCGCCTCCGACATGTAAGCATCGAACCCCTCAAAGACACGGTCATACAGCGCGAGATATTCCTTATCATCCGCGGCCTGATTCAGGCGCGGCCGGCCGACTTCGTTCAGCA
The DNA here is from genome assembly GCA_042408355.1 of Anaerolineales bacterium. GTDB lineage: Bacteria > Chloroflexota > Anaerolineae > Anaerolineales > Villigracilaceae > Fen-1038. The sequence continues at coordinate 11,888 of JBHORD010000049.1, read as the reverse complement.
TCAAGATCGGATTGTGTCCGAGGCGCTCCCACAAGTCATAATCGAGGCGACCAAACACACGCGCCGCCTCGGGCTGCCACGTCCACCATAAATTGTAGGCAAGCTCGCCAAGCCGGCTGATGCGCTTGGGCAAATCAAAATGATTGGGCAATTTGGAATGAAAATTATTCATGGCCGCGGAATCATACCAGTAAAATTGGAAAATCGTGAATTTGGAATCGGATTACAATGAAATTATGCCGACCGTCCAGCTCTTCATCACCTGTCTCATTGACAGCTTCTTTCCCGAAGTTGGCGAAGCAGTGACGAGTGTGCTTCGCCGCGCCGGCGCGCGGGTGGATTTTCCGCGCGATCAAACCTGCTGTGGACAGCCGCCGTTCAACGCGGGACTTCGAGCGGGCGCGCGTCAAATTGCCGAACACACCCTCCGGGTTTTTGATTCCGTTAAAGGCGATGTGGTGATTCCATCCGGCTCGTGCACGCACATGATTCGCCACAACTATGAAGAATTATTTGCGGACGATCCAACCTGGCTTCCGCGCGCAAAAGCGCTGGCGGCGCGGACGTATGAATTCACCGAATATCTGGTTGACGTTTTAGGCGTCACCGATTTCGGCGCACGTTGGGATGGCCCGCTGGCGTATCATCCGACTTGCCATCTTCATCGCGGCCTCGGCATTGACCGCCAGCCGCGCGAATTGTTGGCAAACATCAAAGGCGCAGAAATCCGCGACCTGCCCGAAGCGCAGGATTGTTGCGGTTTTGGCGGAATCTTTTCAGTCGAACACCCCGAACTTTCAGCCGAAATGTTGAAACGAAAGATCAAAAATCTCGAAGCGGCTCAATCTCCCGCGCTGGTCGTGTGTGACGCGGGCTGTTTGATGCACATTCAGGGCGGGTTGCATCGGCAAAAGAAAAGCCAGCGCGTGATGCACATTGCGGAAATTCTCGCCAAAGATTAACCATGACGCACACCCGCTTCAGAGAACGTATTCGCGCATCCATCGCCAACGAAGCCCTGCAAATCGCGCTGGATAACAACGCCCAGCGCCGCGTGAATGGACGCATGGCCGCGTTTGCATCGTTGCCAGATTGGCGCGGACGCCGTCAACGCGCGCACACCGTCCGCGAAGATGTTATTTCCCACCTCGAGAAATATCTTGATCAATTCGTCGCCAGGGTCGAACAAAACGGAATCATTGTCCATCGCGCCGAAGACGCCGCGGAGGCTGTCAGAATTATTTTAGAGATTGCAGAAAATCCGCCGCAAAGCGGCGGAGAAGACATCGGCGCGGGCCGGCGTTCGTCCGTCTCCAAATTAATCGCCAAATCGAAGTCCATGGTGTCGGAAGAAATCAACCTCAATCACGCGCTTGAAGCAATGGGGCATCGCGTGGTCGAGACGGATTTGGGCGAATACATCGTCCAACTGCGCGGCGAAAAACCTGCGCATATCATCACGCCTGCGGTGCATTTGCGCCGTCACGAAGTGGGTCGGCTTTTTCATGACAAACTTGGCATTCCATATACCGAAGATATTCCAACGCTGACGAATACGGCGCGCAGAGTTTTGCGCGAAATTTTTCTGACTGCGGATATCGGCATCAGCGGCGTCAACTTCGGCGTGGCGGAAACGGGCACGCTGTGCATCGTCACCAACGAAGGCAACGGACGCATGGTCACAACCCTGCCGCCGATTCACATTGCGTTGATGGGCATGGAACGCATCGTCCCCACACTGGACGATCTGGCATTGATGCTTTCGCTTCTGCCGCGTTCTGCAACAGGGCAGAAGATCACCGTTTACACACAGTTGATTCATTCGCCGCGCCGCGCCGACGAAATGGATGGGGCGCGCGAACGCCATCTTGTCATTGTGGACAACGGCCGCGCCCGCCTTCAACATTCTGCATTACAGGAAGCGTTGTATTGCATCCGCTGCGGGGCGTGTTTGAACGCCTGTCCTGTTTTCCGCGAACTGGGCGGACATGCGTACATCGGCGATGACAGTTCGATTGCGCCGTATCCGGGACCGATCGGCTCCATTGTCTCGCCCGGCTTGTTGGGATTGGAACAGTTTGGACATTTGGCGCAGGCGTCATCGTTGTGCGGCGCGTGCAAAGACGCGTGCCCGGTGGATATTGATTTGCCAAAATTGTTGACGAGGGTCAGGGCTGGGAACCCACCGAGCCAAACGCAAAACAAAAAACGCGATGGCATAGGGCTTTCGTTTATGAGTCGAATCGGTTTGCGCGCGTATGGCGTGATTGCATCGTCGCCGCGTCTGTTCAGGCTTTCTCAAAAGTTGGCGGGGATTGGAACGAGAATCATTTCACCGCTTTCACCATGGATGTGGATTCCATCATTCACAGGCTGGGGGTACAGCAAGGATTTTCCGCGCTTTGCGACAAAGACATTCCGGAATAGATTTCACCACGAAGACGCAGAGAGCAAGGAGAGTTTTAGAAAGAAGGAAGAAGAAAGAGCGGAGGCAGAACCATCGAAAACGCAAAGCGCAAATTTGGTTGAAAGATTTGCAGAAGAACTGAATGCGCTGGGCGGGAATATTCATCGCATACCAAAGGAAGAATTGAACGACAATCTGATTCAATTTTTGAAGGCGAGAAACATCGACGCGGCGTTGATGTGGGATCGCGTCGAGGGCGTGGATAAAGTCCGTTTGACGGAGGCCGGCATCAGGGCGGTCCGAAGCGTTGAGCCAAATTTGAAAGCAGGTATTACTGGCGCATTATGCGCCGTCGCCGAAACGGGCACGCTGGTCATTCCATCCGGCAAAGGACAACTGTTGAGCGCGTCGTTGTTGTCAGAAATTCATATTGCCGTGATAAGGTCATCGCAAATTGTTTTATCCCTGGAAGAAGCCTTGCAAAGAAATGAAGTGCGTAATGCTTCGGCGGTGGCGCTCGTCACCGGTCCCTCGCGCACTGCCGATATCGAAATGACGCTGACCATCGGCGTTCACGGGCCGAGAGAATTACATATTTTCATTGTCGAGACCTGACACTCTTTTCTTGGTCTCGGGATGCTTTGCGAAAACCCGTCAGTCTTTTTGTTGACGACTAAACAAGCCAATGTTACAATCTCGCCGCTCCGGCACATGAGCGACGGCGGCCGAATAACTCTAAATGAGGCCAAGAACATATCGAGGCCCGCTCCATGTCACACTGCCGACAAGCCGGCGATGTAGTAAGCCCCCATCGTCTAGGGGCCCAGGACGAGGCCCTCTCAAGGCCTAAACTGGAGTTCGAATCTCCATGGGGGCACCAATGCCCGAAAGCCCTGCAGATGCAGGGCTTTTGTTTCGAGGTGAAATGTATGCATGCAAAGAATTCTTCACGGGGATATCTGATTGGCATTTTTGCAACTGTACTTTTATCGTTTACCGGAATTCTGATCAGCTATTTAAACAAGAACTATAACCTGCCTTCGCTGGTACTGGCTTTTTGGCGCGATTGTTTCGTTGTCTTCGCGCTTATCGTTGTATTTGCGTTGTTTCACCGCGGCCGCTTTCGGCTCGATCGTTCGCATCTGCCCTTCTTCGTTTTATATGGCTTGACGCTTTCGCTCTTCAATTCAATGTGGACGTTTTCGGTGCAATACAACGGCGCGGCGGTCGCGACCGTGCTGGCGTTCAGTTCGCCTGCCATGACCGCGATATTGGCGCACTTCATTCTAAAGGAACGGATCAACAGCGTCAAAATGGTTTCAATCGGTTTGAGTCTGCTCGGCACCGCGCTCGTGTCCGGCGCAGTGGATCCCTCCGCATGGAAAGTCAACGCGGCGGGAATTTTATTCGGCTTGCTGACCGGTTTCTTCTTCGCCTGCTATAACATGATGGGCAAGACTTCGGCGAACAAGTCCATTGATCCGTGGACGACGATGCTATACGGTTTCAGCAATGCAATCATCTTCCTCTTTCTATTCAACCTCGCCATAAATTTTTTGGGCGGACAAAGTTTGCTCGCAAATTTTATGTGGCTGGGGACCTCCGTCAGCGGCTGGGCGATTTTATTTTTCCTGGGCATCGGCCCGACGGTCGGCGGTTTTGGACTTTATTTGGTCAGCCTTAACTATTTGCCTGCCACCGTCGCCAATTTGATCGGCGCGCTCGAGCCGGCCTTCACTGCCGTTTGGGCGTATTTTCTTTTGAGTGAGCAACTCACCTTCATTCAAATCATTGGCAGTCTTTTGGTTTTCGCAAGCGTGATTCTGCTGCGCCTCGGCGAAAGTCAGGCCGGTCCCGAAATGGTTCTGGAATGAGCGCCCATCGGTCGTTTTATCGTAAAATCCACGCGGGAATCGCCGAATTGACCAGCGTTGTAAGCGCTTCATCCTTGCCCTAACGTTCGCCTTTGTTCTGACCGCCTGTACGGCCAACGGACTCGAAACATACCCGCCTGTTTTTGTGATTACAATTCCCTTAGAGATTAATTCAGCCTATTGACATCCGATTAAAGGTATGTAATACTTTCATTGTCTTTCAGCGGGGACCAAATTTTGAATCGCCATCCTATAGAAAGGAGGAGGTGATGTCCAACATGGATAGTAGTATCAAACTCAGCGCTGTGGCATCCCTCCTCAAGTAAGTCGGATTGCCACAGCGCGCTGCGGATGCCGTCCAACCGGGCGGCATCCTGGTTTAACGCCGTCTCTATTTCGCATTTCTTGCGTTTCGCTGACAATGCCCATATAATCAACTCATGTCAGAATCAACCTCGGCCTCACATACCCGAACATGGATCAAATGGCTGGTTCCCATCGCGGCCATTATTGCTTTAGCCGCATGGATTTACATCGCACCGCCCGGCTTGATGGGAAAACTCGACGCGGTCGGTTATGCAGTTTGCCATCGGCTGCCGTCCCACTCGCTTTTTATCGGGGATACTCAGCTTCCATTGTGTGCGCGCTGTACGGGCGAATTCAACGCAGCGGCCATCGCTTTGATTTTTCAGGGATTCGTCGGCCGCAAGAAAAGCAAACTTCCCAATCGCGGCATCCTCGCGTTTTTGATTCTTTTCTTCCTCGCCTTTGGCATTGACGGTTCCAACTCCTACCTCGCCCTGTTGAAACAAAGCTACGCGGGCGCATTTGCCAATATTCCAAACTTATACATCACCAATAACATCACGAGAGTCTTTACCGGAAGCGGCATGGGAATTGCAATGGCAAGCGTACTCTTTCCGATGTATAACCAAAGTATCTGGCGCGTCCCGGAGGAAAAGCCTGCGCTCGATTGGCGTCAATTCGGGATTCTGGTTGGCATTGTATTTTTGTTCGATCTGGCCGCCATCAGCAACGTGGACATCTTCCTTTATTTCATCGCACTGCTCAGCACGCTCGGAGTGCTTGCCTTGCTAAGCATGGTCTTCAGCATCGTCTGGGTCATGACGATGAAACAGGACAACGCCTTTGATCATCCGCGCCAGCTTTGGCTTCCCGCCGTAGCGGGCCTGACGCTGGCTTTCATCCTCATCTTGAGCATTGACCTGTTCCGATTTAATCTCACCCATACCTGGACCGGCTTCCCCGGTCTGAACGGCTAAAGAATGGAAACGCTGCTCGGCATCTTTTCTGCTTTCGGGCTTTCGGCCAGCGCCGGGCTCAACGCGTACATTCCGCTGTTGGTGGTGGGCGTACTGGCGCATTATACGAATCTGATCAAGCTGAATCCGCCGTGGGACACGTTGGCGAATCCGTGGATTCTGATTTTGATCGGCATCCTGCTCATCATCGAAATGCTGGCGGATAAATTCCCGCTTGTGAACCACATCAATGATGCCATTCAAACCTTTGTGCGCCCGGTCGCGGGCGCGATTGTTTTCGCCGCCAGCACCAACGTGATCGGACACGTCAATCCGATCCTCGCGCTGGCCTGCGGATTGCTCGTCGCCGGCAGCGTGCATGTTGTCAAATCGGCGGCAGTCCGCCCGCTCGTCACAGCCGCGACCGCAGGGACCGCAAACGTGCCCGTCAGCATTGCAGAGGACGTCACATCCACTGCCGTATCTTTATTGTCCGTCATCGTGCCGATTGCAATCGCCGCTCTCGTTGGAATTCTGATTCTTTTCCTGCTGTGGCGGTGGACGCATCGCACGAGCAAGAAGGAATCTGCTCAACAGCCATAGGTCTCATTTGCAGACGCTTCATAAACTATTCTCAAAAGGAGAGAGAAATGAACCAAGACTTTTCATCCCAAACGCCAGGCGGGCCGAATATGGGCACGGGCGCTCCAACGCCGGGTGAACCAAAGAAAAACAATAATACACTGATCATCGTGATTGTGGTTCTCGTTGTATTATGTTGCTGTTGCGCAGCCGCCGCCGCCGGATATTACTTGTACCAAAACGGCGACCAGATTTTTGGCCTCAACAACACCGGATTCCTGCTCGCAAAGTGGTTATAAAAACGTTTCCAAACGCCGCGGCCCTCGTCTAAAACGGGGGCCGTTGTGTTTTAAAAATTCTTTGGAGTTCCGCCAAAGCGCCAAGAGCCTTATCGCGTTCTCGCCCTTCGAGTTTCAATTCTTCAAATTCAACTTCGTCTAAAACAGTTTGTTCGCCATTCGCATTCACCCACAAATCGAGCGCCAAATCCACATATGAAACTGTTCCATTTTCGATCACCGCTGGCCGGCTGACATTGCAATACCAGCCTTTGAGTTTGTCGTCATCGCGGTCGTGAATTTCAAAGATGTTATACCAACGGTCGCTGTAAAACGTTTCGACGAAGCGATCATTCTTTTTGAATACCACATCTGCAAACGGCATATCGGGACGATTGAAAAAAGCCTCGAGCGTCACCACGTTCGATTCGCGCCGCAGCACGCGGCCATCGTATTGCCATGTTACTTCACCGTTCAAATTGCACTTCAAAACTTTAATCGGCTCATTCATCCCAAACACTCCATCTTAACTTTGACTTCGACCTTCTGACCGATCTCCGGCGCTTCATCCAGATAAACAAACAATCCGTTATCGAGCGTGACTTTGAAACGATCCGATTGAAAGATGACATCATTGACTCGTCCTCGGATCATGTTCGCTTCATTCCGGGACCCAAGCGGGCGCGCCAGCAAATGGACTTTATCTCCCGCCCGATGCTTGTGTCCGCACTTCACCGCGAAGACGCCAAACTCCGTTCTGACTTTTAAACCTTCAACCTTCAAACCCTCCATCACATTCCCCAACCCCAAAAACTCCGCCGCCCAAACCGATCCCGGATTCGCCCACACGTCCGCGGGAGTCCCTTCGCGGACGATCAAGCCGTCGTGCAGCAATAACACGCGGTCCGCGATCGTAAAGGCTTCCTCCTGATCGTGCGTGACGTAAATGGCAGGAATGCCGGTGCGATGCAAAATGCCGCGCAATTCATTCAGCAAATCTTCGCGCAAAGCGCGGTCCAGCGCGCCGAGCGGCTCATCGAACATCAGCAATCGCGGACGCGGCGCAAGCGCGCGCGCCAAGGCGACGCGCTGCTGTTCGCCGCCGGATAAATCGGTGACTTTACGTTTTTCAAATCCCTTCAGATTGGCAATCTCCAAAACTTCGGCGACGCGCGCTTTGATTTTTTCCTTTGGTTGATGTTGCATCTTCAAGCCAAAAGCGACGTTGTCGAAAACATTCAGGTGCGGGAAAAGCGCATAGTCCTGGAAGACCAGCCCAAAGTCCCGGAGATGAGGCGGCGTGGAGGCAAGGTCATTCCCATCCCACAGAATTTGTCCCGCGTCAGGAGCTTCGAGTCCCGCCATCATCCGCAACAACGTTGACTTCCCGCTTCCCGACGCCCCCAGCAAACAAATCGTCTCGGCGTCAGCAACGGAAAATGAAATGCCGCGCAACAATGGCTGGTCTTCGTATGTTTTATGAATGTCGCGAAGTTCCAACATCAAAACTCTCCGGCGCCGGGCAAACGCATTTTCTCGATGACAAAAATTCCGGCGGTCGTGAGCGCCATCAAAATCGTCGCCATCGCCATTGCCTGGCCATAATTCAAACCGCCGGGCTGGGAGAGAAAACGATAGATCGCAATCGGGATGGTTGGATAATCGGGGCGCGTGAGCAGTGACGTCGCGCCGAATTCGCCGAGCGAAATTGTAAACGCAAACGTCGCCGCGGAAAGCGTGGCGCGGCGGAGAATGGGCCAATCCACATTTTGCCAGACGCGAAACGGCGACGCGCCCAACGAGGCCGCGGCCTGACGCAGCCGTTCCGGAATGGAGGCGATGGCAGGTTGAAGTGTGCGAATCACAAACGGCAAAGCCACCAATGTGTGCGCCAGCGGAACCAGCCACGGATACGTCAGCAGGCGGCCAAACGAAATGATGAAGCCGAGTCCGAGCGTGACGGCGGACGCGCCCAACGGAAGAATCAAAATTGGATCGAGAATCTTTTCGAGGCGCCCCGGTTTTGCCAACGCCGACGCGGCGGGAAAGCCAAGCAAGAGCGAAAGAACAACGGTCGCACCGGCGTAAATCAACGAATTGAGCGCGGCATCAAACGGCGGGACATAAAAGATCGAGCCGCGCGCGTTGATAAACAACGCGCGGTAATAATCCAGCGTGAGACCGGTTTGAACGGGCCCGGGCTGGGCGCGGTCTGCATCCAGGCGCGAAATGGAACGAAGCGGAAGCGCAAGCATGGGCAGGATGAAAAGAACCGAAAGAAGAAGGATGAAAGAGGCGACAAAGATTTTTTCGCGCCCGGTTTTGGCTTTATGCGTCAACAACGAACGCGGCGCGGTTTGAACGATGGAACGTTCGACGACGCGCGTGTACAGAATAGAAAAGGCGAGCGTGCAAAGCAATTGAATGAATGCCAGCAAAGCCGCCAGCGGCAAATTCAAAAACTGCAGAGCCTGAGTATAAATCGCGACTTCCAAGGTTGAAAAACTTGGCCCGCCCAATAAAAGGATCACGCCGAAGCTGGTGAAGTCGAACAAAAAGACCAATAATGATGCCGCCAACAAGGATGGGCGGAGCAAAGGCAGAGTGACGTTCCACCACACGCGCCGGTTGTTTGCGCCAAGCGAACGCGCCGCCTGTTCCAACTTTGGATCGAGCCGCGAAAGCGCGTTGCCAACCACGCGCGTGACAATCGTCGTGTTGTAGAAAACGTGCGCCAGCAAAATCGCGCCGAGCGTCCCGACGAATTGAATCGGCGGCGCGGACAATCCAAATGAATTCATCAACGTGAGATTAATCCAGCCGCGCGGCCCGAGCAGCGCGCTGAAACCCGCGGCCACGACCACCGTCGGCAGCATGAACGGGACAGCCGTCAATGCACGCAATAATGATTTACCGGGAAAGTCAAATCGCGCAAAGAGATAAGCGGACGGCAGGCCAACGGCAAGCGTGAGGAGAGTTGAAAGAATCGCCTGATAAAAAGTAAAAAGTAAAACGGAAACGGCAAAGTTGAGGTTATCTGCCGTTAAGGTGTTGACATTAAAAAAGTTGAGGTTATCTGCCGTTAAGGTGTTGACATTAAAGCTGTAAGCCAGAATGCGAAAGAACGGATAAAAGAAAAGGACAAGAAGAAAAGAAAGGGGAAAGAGCCACAACAGGAAACGATTAAAACGCCGGGATTCAAAGGCGCGGAGATTTGATTTTCTCCGCGAGTTTGTGTCATCGTGGTAAGAAACCGTTGAATTCATTCTTTTTGTAGGGGCGGAGCGGCGCTCCGCCCCTACAGATTATCAATGCAACACCGCATCCGTCCAGGCCTGGATCCAGCCGTCGCGGCCTTTGGCAATTTCATCGGGCGAAAGCGTCGCAGGCTGGGTCGGAATTTGCGCGTACTTCGTGAACGCATCGGGTAATGTAATGTTTGGAACTACAGGATACACATACATTTGCCCCGGCATGTCGGCCTGGAACTGCGCGCTCAACATGAAGTCCACAAACTTTTGGGCGAGCGCAAGTTCTTTCGTCCCTTTGAGGATGCCGACAAATTCGATTTGACGGAAGCAGGTATCGGGTCCGAGGACGACGCCGACCGGAGAATCAGCCGGAGGCGTCTGCGCGCCCATCACTTCCGCGGCCGGATCGGTTGCGTATGAAACTACCAGCGGCTGAGGGCCCTTGCCGGATGATCCGCTGAAGTTGGTGTAGTACGCGGTCTCCCAGCCGTCCACAACGACGAGGCCGTTCTGGCGCAGGTTTTTCCAGAAGCCAAGATAATTCGGATCGCCGAAATGTTTGACGGTGGCAAGCAGGAAGACCAGCCCCGGCGACGATGTGGCAGGATTTTCCATCACGAGCAAACCTTTGTATTCGGGCCTGACCAAATCTTCGAGCGTTTGCGGCACAGCCAGATTGTGCGAAGTGAAATAAGCCTTGTCGTAAACGACGCACACATAACTCTGATCCACCGGCAGAGCCTGATGTGTTGGGTCAAGTTGAAACTCGGCGGGGATGTTTTTGAGCGCGGGGGAATCATACGGCTGATAGATTCCGGCGGCGAGCGCGCGCGAAAGGAACGTGTTGTCCACGCCGTAGAAGACATCCGCCAGCGGCGCGTCCTTCGACAGGATGGCTTTGTTCAACGCCGCGCCGGCATCGCCGCTTTTGACAAATGTGACTTTGGCGTTGTTGGCCTGCTCGAATGCCTTGATAACCGAGTCGCTTGCGGCAAACGAGTCGTGCGTCATCACAGTCAATGTAGCGGGCTGCTGCGGCGCACACGCAGTGAGGAGCAATACGATGGATACAAAAAGCAAAAGGCGTTTCATTTTTCTCCTTTGGAAAATTATTTGCGTTGGTGAATGACAAGCAGTAATCCGGACTCAATCGAAATGGACGCTGTTTCATCAATCATTTCATTGCTGATGCCGCGCGTCTTTTCGGGATGGAGCGTTTCGCCGCGCAAAGGCCATTTGAGACCTTCGGTATGGATTCCGTGAACCGCGCCGTTCCACGGAATGAGCGAGACGACATCGCCGCTTCTTCCTCGGATTTCGACCTGCTTCCGGCAAAAAAGAATTTCCTCCGCCCCATCGTCAAGACGTGAGTCGAGAGTCGAAAGCCGCGAGTCGGAAAGCAAAGCGATATTTCCGAGAGTTTGATCGACGCGTCCGCCCAGCGCGCCGATGATAAGAATTGAATCCGGATTCATTTCGATGGCGCGGCGGATGGCAAGTTCCAAATCCGTCTCATCCTTATCGCGCGGATGCAATTCGATTTGGATATGGGCCTGTTCCAGTTTTTTCCACGCGTCTTTGAATAACGAGTCCATATCGCCGACGACCAGCTTTGGCTGGAGTCCGAGCGCGAGGGCGTGATGCGTCCCGCCGTCCGCGCAAAGGATGGTATCGTCCGCGCGAAGAAGTCCGCGGGCTTTTTCAAGATCGGGCAGTTCGCCGTTGGCGAAGATAACGATGCGAGGCATAAAATCCTTTTGCTCCCTCCGTCCCTTCGGGACACCTCGCTCATTTTCTTCTAGAAAATGGGCGAGGAGGGGTGGGGGAATAAAAAACCATCCTCGCCGGAGGAGGATGGTTGCATTAAATCTTATGTTCCCTCCGCCGGCATAATCCGGATCAGGTAATGCGGGTCGAGCGCTTTACGCTCCTCTCAGCCTGTTCGTGAGCAGGCTCCCCGTTCGATTGGTTATGACAAATGCAAATATACTCCAAACTTACAGCATGTCAACCTTTATTTCGCTTGTTTTTGAATCAACCTTTCCCCACATGGCCTTGACCAGCCATGCCGCGCCCAAGCCAACCGACAGAGACAGAGCGATAGTGATCCCGATACCTAACCAGCCGCCACCTATTAATGGAGTAGCTATTCCCACGATAACTTGCACTAGGAAAATGGCCAGCGCAACGGTTATTAGGAGTCCCAACACTTCAAAGAAGATGTTGCGGAACAT
>JBHORD010000048.1:0-14455 GCA_042408355.1 Anaerolineales bacterium | reverse complement strand
ACAACTTCTTCAGAACTTATCCAACCGGATTCGCCGTGTTCGAGGTCGCCAACCTGGGAGCGTCGTCCCTTACATTGGCGCAGGATTTGGCGTCGCTGGGGCCCGATCTGCGCGGAAAGAAAATTGTGATCTCCATCTCTCCAGCAGATTTTACGATGGGCAATTCGCCCGCGCCGTTCTACAAATATAACTATTCGAGGCTGCACGCCTACGCCATGATATTCAGCCCGCAGCTCAGCCTGGACCTCAAAACGGCCGCGGCGAGAAGCATGTTATTGCATCCGGAAACGCTGTCCAACGATCCGTTCATGCGATTTACGCTGGAACAATTGGCCGCCTCGAGGCTGGGGGGCGTCTTCTATTATTTGCTCTGGCCGCTCGGAGAACTTCAAACACAAATCATGTCCATGCAGGATCATGCCGCAGCGGTGGCCTTGATCGAAGAACACGATATCCAGCCGCACGTCCCGCGCATTCCGCAGATGATCAACTGGGCCGGCATTCACGCCGCCGCCCTTGCAAAGCAGGAAAAACATACATCAAATAATCCGTTCGGCGTGGAAGATTTCAAATGGTGGGTGTACGCGCACGTGCTGACCCATCCGATTCACCCCGGTTCGGGAGATAAGAAATTCGTGGAACGCGTCCTCACCCATCCGGAATGGGCGGATTTCCAAATTCTGCTCCGCGTGTTGTATGAATTGGATGCCCGGCCGCTGATCTTGAGCCGCCCGATGAACGTTCGCTTATGGCAGGCGTTGGGCGTATCCGAACAGGCGCAGAATACTTATTACGAAAAATTAAACAGCGTCACTGCTCCCTACCACATGCAGGTCGTAAACCTTCGCCAATACGGCACGGACATTTACTTCAGCATTGATCAGGGCTCACACACCAGCCGGGAAGGCTGGGTTTACATTGATCAAATTCTCGACGACTTCTATCACAACCGCATTCCGTAGATTCAATCCGCGACTTTCAAGCGATACCCCACGCCCGGTTCTGTGATAATGTATTGCGGTGCGGCCGGGTCCTTTTCGATCTTCCGGCGCAAATTGCTGACGTTCACGCGCAGGAGATGCGTTTCGTTCTCATACGCCGCGCCCCACACCATTCGTAACAATTGACGATGTGTAAGCACGCGGCCCGCGTACTGAATCAGCGCGTGCAGGATATCATATTCGGTCGGAGTGAGAAATATTTCCCTCCCGTTGACAGCTACCATGCGGCGCGCCAAATCAACAGTCAGGTCATCGCTGACGAAAACGGATTCCGCTTCGGGTCCAGATGAGCGCCGCAACGCCACACGGATGCGCGCCATCAATTCTCCCGCGCCGAACGGCTTGGTCAAATAATCATCCGCGCCCGCATCCAGCGCCGCGATCTTATCACTCTCCTGCTCGCGCACCGAGACGATGATGACCGGCGTTTGAGTCCATTCGCGCAGACGACGCGTCACTTCCACACCGTCCATATCGGGCAAGCCAAGATCCAAAATAATCAAATCGGGCCGTTCCGTGACGGCGGCGCGAATTGCGTCCTCGCCGCTGGCAGCTTCCACAATTTCATATTGCTCGCCAAGCGACGCGCTGAGGAAACGCCGGATGGGACGTTCGTCATCAACGATCAAAATACGAGGCGGCTTCCCGCTCATGCATCCTCCACAATAGGCAGCACAATCGTCATGATGGTTCCGCCTCCCGTTCGATTCTCAGCCCAGATGCGTCCGCCGTGAGCCTCGACAATTCCCTTGCAAATCGCGAGGCCAAGCCCCGTGCCGGTCACCTGTTCGGGCCGCTGGACGCGATAGAACTTGTCGAAGACGCGTTCCAAATCTTCGGGTGGGATTCCCATGCCGCGATCCAAAATCGAAATGTATACATTCTTCGATTCGAGACGCGCTTCGACTTCCAGCGGCGAATCAGACGGCGAATACTTGAGTGCGTTATCCAGCAGGTTATTGAGAACGTGGACGATGAGCACGAAGTCCGCGCCGATCATGGGCAGCGTTTCGGGCACGCGCACCTGAACTTCGCGTCCCGCCAAACGGTTCCTCATTTGTCCGAGAGCCGTACCGATGACATCTTCCACATTGCAGGGTTCGCGTTTGACGCGCAGCGCGCCCGCCTCGAGGCGAGTCATATCCAGCAGATTGCCAACGAGTCGATTCAAGCGATCCGCTTCTTCGCGCGCGGTCTGCACCAGACTGCGCCGGGCCGCATCGGTAAGATTGTGATTTTCGTCCAACGCGCTCAACGCGCCGGTGATGGAAACCAAAGGCGTACGCAGATCGTGTGAAATCGAATTGAGGAGCGCGGTCTGCAATTTTTCAGTGGCCGAGAAAATTTCCGCCTGTTGCGCCTGTTTGGCAAGGGCGGCGCGTTCGATGGCAAGCGCGGCCTGATTCGAAAACGCCGCCAGCGCCTGACGTTGTTCGGGCGTCAGCAACACGCGCGGATCTACAGGCCGTATCCCCAACACTCCCACGATGCCGCGCGCCGTATTCAAAGGCTGGCAGCGAAGCGGCGCGGCAGGCAACGTGCCTGTTCCGCGGCCCGCAGGCTGGTTATGTTCGAAGGCCCAGCTTGCAACCGCCAGTTCATTATCATCCGGATGATAATTGCTTGAGCTGGCAAAGACGCGCAAACGATTATTCTCCGGTAGAAAGATGGCAACCTCACGGCCGAAGACTTCGCTGATGTGCCGGATAATGATCTGCGCCACGTGTTCGAGATCAATCGCGGCGGTCAAATCGCGGCCGAGATTATAAAGCGCGGTGGTTTGCATCTCACGCTGGACTGCGGCCTCCGCCTGCTCGCGTACGCGCACGGTCAACGTACTTATCACAAGACTCACAACCAATAATCCCACGAAGGTCAACAAGTACTGCGTATCGCTGACTGCAAAAGTAAGATATGGCGGGATGATGAAGAAATCATAAACGAGGACGCTTGATATGGCCGCCAAAAGGGATGGTCCGCGCCCAAGATACACTGCCGCGATGACAACCACCGCCAGATAGATCATAACGATATTGGCCGGCTCGATGCTGTGGCGAAGAGACATCCCCGCCATCGTCGCGAGTACGACCATGGCCGCGCTGAGCAAATATCGTCCCCAGGGACGATGCGGCTGCCACTCCTTGGGAACGGGAGACTTGGCGCCTTCACGTTCGGCGCTCAATACATAGATGTCAATATCGCCGCTGGCATTGATTAATTCATCCACGACAGAGCGTCTGCCGAATTCCCACCAATGAGAATGCGCCGGTTTGCCGATTACGATTTTGGTGACATTATGTCTGCGTGCGTACGCCAGGACCGCTTCGGCAATGGAACGTCCCGCGATCGTACGCGTCCGCGCGCCAAGTTCTTCAGCCAGCTGAAGGGTTTGTCCAATGCGGACGCGGTTGGCGGGATTCAGCTCCGGCTTTAGAGCGGCATCCACATAAACCGCGAACCATTCCGCCTTCAATTCGTCGGCAAGCCGCCGCGTGGCGCGCACAAGTTTTTCCGCCAGCGGACTTGGGCTAATACAAACAAGAAGACGTTCCGCCGCGGGCCACACGTCGGCAATGGCGCGCGTCCGCATGTACGAACGCATCTGATCATCAACCCGTTCGGCGGCGCGGCGCAGGGACATTTCGCGCAGCGCTGTGAGATTTCCCTTGCGAAAGAAATTCTGAATGGCGCGCGCCGCCTGCTCCGGCACATAGACTTTGCCCTCCCGCAGGCGCGTCAGCAATTCATCCGGCGGCAAATCAATGACTTCGATTTCCGAGGCTTCATCAATCACGCCGTCCGGGACGGTCTCACGCACGATCACGCCCGTGACTTGCGCCACCGCATCATTCAAGCTTTCCAAATGCTGGATATTGAGCGTGGTATACACGTCAATTCCAGCGTCCATGATTTCTTCCACGTCAAGATAACGCTTTGCGTGGCGCGACCCTGGCGCGTTGGTGTGAGCGAATTCATCCACCAAAACCAGCTGTGGATGACGCCTTAAAATTGCATCCACATCCATCTCGGAGAGCTGAACGCCGCCGTATTCCACCTGCTTGCGCGGCAGGACCTCCAAACCCCTGAGCATCGCCTCGGTTTCGACGCGGCCATGCGTTTCAACATACCCCACCACAACATCCACACCCTGTTCTTTCCGCTGATGTGCGGCTTCGAGCATAGCAAACGTCTTGCCAACGCCGGCGGCGTAGCCCAAAAAAATTTTGAGCCTGCCGCGTGTTTGCATTTCCGCCCGAACGCTTTTCAAAAGGGCATCAGGGTCGGGGCGATGTTCCATAGATCCAAACTATTATATTCTAAATTGTTCCAGCGATTTAGCGGAAGAGCGCCCGGCATTAAAGCGCAGGGCGGGCAGACGTTAGAGAATGCCGATTTGAACCAGCGAGCGATGCTCTTTATGCGGCTTTGCGCTGTAACCTACAGAGGGACGAAAAGCCATGCGGACCAAGCGCGGTATAATCGCCCCTGCGATGGCCAGACGTAAAGCGCCCGAAGATCTATCTGTGGAAGAACTGCGCCGCCTGCTGATCGAAAAACGGCGCGGAGTGCGGAAAGAGCGTCTCGAACATTTTCGCAAAACGGGAAGGGTCGTCGCCGACGCGCCTGCGCCATTGGAGCTTGCGTCCGCGCCGGTGGTAGATACGCCCGAAGAAAGCGGCGCGCCGCCTCCCGTCCGGACCTCGAAGCGGCGCCGCGTGATGGATGGGATTCTGCTCGGCATCGAAATCCTGGCAGTTGTCGGTCTCGTCGGCGTTTTGTTGAGCGGTCTCGGCATGTTGCATGATCTGAATCAAGAAGTTGCCGCGGCGCTCAATCCGGCCACGCCCTCCCCAACGCCGCTTGTGATGGCGGTTGTTCTTCCTTCAGGACACACACCGCCCGACGCACAAGGCAATACCCAGCCAAACGACGCGGAGATTCCGCCCAACCTGATGCCGATCATGCAGTCGCTGGCGAATTTGCCTGCGCCAACGCCAAGCGCGGAACAGGCGATTCGAATCGAAATTCCGGCCATCAAGATCGACGCCCCCATTGTGCAGGGCGATGGCTGGGAACAATTGAAGAAAGGCGTCGGCCAGCATATCGGTTCCGCCAATCCGGGACAGGCAGGCAACGTGGTGCTTTCGGCGCACGACGATGTGTACGGCGAGTTGTTCCGTAATCTCGATAAACTTCAACCCGGCGATCAGGTGATCTTGTATTCGCAATTGCGTCAGTACGTTTACATTGTGGATCGCACGGAAATCGTCGAACCGACTGCGGTGGAAGTGATGGCTTCCACCGGCGCGCCGACCGTGACGCTGATCTCGTGTTATCCATATCTGGTTGATAAACAGCGCATTGTGGTGTTTGCGCGTTTGCAAAATTAAATTAAAGCCGGCGGCCGATTTTGGATGGATTGTCGGCGCAAGAAAAGGAGATTCGTATGGCAAAGAAAAACAGACGACAGGTGAGCAAATCCGCGGCGTTCGTGAATGCGCCGCGCCCGATCGAGTTCAATCCCGATTACACCTATATCAAGCGCGATCTCAGCCGCATCGGGATTCTGGCAGGTTCGTTCTTTGTGATTCTGATCGTGCTTTCGTTCTTTTTGAAATAGACGATATTCGGCAATTCGATATTCAATGATGCGTAATTCGTGAAGCGCGTTTGACGTTTTACGGATTACGCATTGCTCTTTAATGGCCATGCCCGAAACGTACGATCTCACGCTCACAACGCTGACCTATGGCGGCGATGCGATGGGACGGCTTCCCGATTCCCGCGCCGTGTTTGTTCCGTTTGGATTGCCCGGCGAAAAAGTCCGCCTGCGGCTGACGGAAGAAAAGCGCGGGTTTGCGCGCGGCGAGATCGTTGAAATCCTGGAAGCCTCGCCCGAAAGAATTCAGCCAAAGTGTAAACATTTTGGTCAATGCGGCGGATGCCACTACCAGCATCTTTCGTATGAATCGCAGTTGAAATATAAAGCCGATATTCTGCGCGACCAATTGACGCGCATCGGCAAAATCGAAAATCCGCCGGTTCAAAACATGGCGGCCAGCCCGGGCGCATGGAATTATCGCAATCATGTGCAATTCTCATTGACGCCGGAAGGGAAGATCGGCTTTCAAGCGCAAAACTCGAATCGTGTCATCCCAATTTCCGAATGTCACTTGCCGGAAGCTCCCATCAACGAACTTTGGCCGCAACTCGAATTCGAGCCGGAGACCGGCATCGGGCGCGTTTCGATTCGCTCCGGCATGGGCGATGAATTGATGCTCGTGCTTGAATCGGATTCACCCGATGCACCGGAGATTGAGATCGAAGCCGGAATTTCGGCGGCGCATGTTTTCGATGGGCGCGCCGTTGTCATGGCGGGCGAAGATCACATCACCATGAAAATTCTGAATCGGGAATTTCGTGTTTCCGCCCCATCGTTCTTTCAAGTTAATACAAAGATGGCAGAAAAGATGGTTCAGCATCTTCTTGACCGGTTTACCAATTCCCAATTACCAATCTCCCCGTTTACCAATTCCCAATCACCAATCTCCCAATCTACCATCCTCGATGTTTATTGCGGCGTCGGACTGTTCAGCGCCTTCCTTGCGCCGAAGTCTAAACGATTGATCGGAATCGAATCGTCCGAATCGGCGTGCGAAGATTTTGTGATCAATTTAAATGAATTTGAAAATGTGGAGCTTTACGAAGACTTTGCCGAAAACGTTCTGCCGACCTTGGACATCCAGCCAGATGTGGTTTTGGTTGACCCGCCGCGCGCCGGGGTTGAGAAAGCGGCGCTGGATGCCATCGTGAAGATGAACCCAAAAATCATTACGTATGTTTCGTGCGATCCGTCCACGCTGGCGCGCGATGCGGCGCGGTTGATTCAGAACGGCTACAAACTTTCCGAAGTCACGCCGTTCGATTTGTTTCCGCAGACGTATCACATCGAAAGCATCAGCATCTTCGAGAGGCAGGCCGCGCTTGAAGCGTAACCTGCGCAAATATGACGCAACTCATTCCCTTCGGCGATTCGGCTCTGCTCATCAAATTCGGCGATGATATTGATTTGTCCATCAATCAGCGCGTTCACAATTTGGACGCGCTTTTGCATGCAAAACAGATCAGCGGCGTGATCGAAACTGTTCCAGCGTACGCAACCCTGCTCGTTCATTATGATCCGCTGATTCTGTCGTTGGCGCAAATCGTCGAGCGCGTTAAAACGGAAATGGAATCGGTCGAGGAAAATCTTTCCCGCAAGCCGCGCCGCATTGAAGTCCCGGTGCGATACGGCGGCGAAGATCTGCAATTCGTCGCGGCGCATCATCACATCAGCCCGCGCGAAGCCGTCCGCATTCACGCGGGCCGCGATTACACCGTCTACATGATGGGCTTCACGCCGGGCTTTGCGTACATGGGCAAACTTGACGATGCGATTGCGACGCCGCGGCTCGAAACGCCGCGCGTGCGCGTGGAGGCGGGATCGGTGGGCATTGCGGGCGCGCAGACGGGAATTTATCCGATCGCGTCGCCGGGCGGCTGGCGCATCATCGGCCGGACCTCCGTGCGGCTCTTCGATCTCGAGGCGGATCAACCCTTTTTGTTTTCTCCCGGCGATCTCGTGCGATTCGTGAGCGAGGCGATGGATGCTTGAAATTTTAGATGCAAGCGGCCTTGCAACGATTCAAGATTCCGGCAGAACCGGCTGGAGAAAATTTGGCGTGCCGTCTTCAGGGCCGATGGATTGGTTTGCGTTTCAAGCCGCGAATCTTTTGGTCGGAAATTCTTTGGATGCGGCGATGATTGAGATTGGCGCAGGCGAAATTGAATTGATTGCAATGCAGGATTGCGTGATCGCGGCAACAGGCGCGGGATATTCTTTGTCGGTTTACATTTGGGATTTTCCGTTGTGGGATTCCTGCTTCGTGCGCGCAGGCTGGAAAATTCGTTTGAAAAAATCTGGCGCGGGCATGTGGGGATATTTGTCGGCGGCGGGCGGATTCGACCTGCCAAAGATTCTTGGTTCAAGTTCAACGTATTTGCGCGGGAAGTTCGGCGGCCTCGACGGACGGCTTTTGCAAGCCGGAGACGTTTTGCAGGTTGGGAAATCTTCGCGCCCGCTCATGGAATTGCCGGCGCGGAGTTTGGCGGAAGATGCGCGAATTCATTATTCTGAAAATCCAATGGTTGAAGTAATTCTTGGCCCGCAAAAGAATCGTTTCGATGAAAAAAACATGCAAATGTTTTTGAATGAAACGTATAAAGTCGGTTTTTCATCCGACAGAATGGGTTATCGTTTGGAGGGCGCACGCTTGAATCACATCGGCGGCGCGGACATCACGAGCGAAGGCATGACGATGGGCGCGATACAAATTCCTGCCGATGGTCAGCCGATCGTGATGATGGCGGATTGCGCGACGGCGGGCGGCTATCCCAAGATCGCATCTGTTATCAGTGCGGATCTGCCGCTGCTGGCGCAATGCGCGCCGGGAGGAGATTCGATCCGATTTCGGGAAACGACGGTCGAAGCCGCGCAGGAAAAATATCGGGCGATGATGCGGAAGATGAAAAATGGTATTGTTTATTCATGATGTCGTTGCGATGCTGAAAATTCGAAGCATTCTCATATAAGATTTGCTTGACGCTTAGCAAGGATTGCTTCGCCGCGCTCGCAATGACATGGAGGCAAAATGAAAATTGATCTCAACTGCGACATGGGCGAAAGTTTCGGGCAATATAAACTGGGCAATGATGAATCGGTCATGCCGTTCATCACGTCTGCCAACATCGCCTGCGGACTTCATGCGGGCGATCCGCTGGTGATGCAAAAAACGATTCGGCTGGCGAAAAAATATGGCGTGGCAATCGGCGCACATCCGGGCTGGCCCGATTTGCAGGGATTTGGCCGGCGCGAGATGAATCTCTCTGCCGAGGAAGTCGAAGCGTTCATCCTGTATCAGATCGGCGCGCTGGCGGCGTTTGCAAAAGCGGAAGGCGCGGAACTGCGTCATGTCAAGCCGCACGGCGCGCTGTACAATCAAGCCGCGAAAGACCGCTTGTTGGCAAATGCGATTGCGCGGGCGGTTAAAGCTTTCAGCGTGGATCTGATTCTGGTCGGGCTGGCCGGTTCCAGTCTGATCGAGGCGGGAGCGGAGTTGAATCTGCGCGTCGCGAACGAAGGCTTCCCGGATCGCAATTACAATCCCGATGGAACGCTGGCTTCCAGAAAGCAGCCGAATGCGCTCATTGAATCGCCGGATGAAGCCGCCGCGCACGCGGCGAGTCTCGTCACAGACGGGATTGATTTTTCGGGCAGGCGCGTCAGAGTGGACACATTATGTTTGCACGGCGATCATATCCACGCCGCCGAAAATGCAAGGCTTGTGCGCCAGGCGCTCGAGAAGGAAGGAATTGAAATTCAGGGATGGTAAAGGCGCGCGATCAAGATTGGACTTTATCAGGATCGTCTTCGCGGATGATCTCCTGTTTCCGATCAGGTCTCAATGCAAAGCCAGCACGATCACCTTGTCTTCGGGCGCGAATGTGACCATTTCCGATTTTCTGGGGTTGGTGTGCACCCCATACGACGCTTCCGCCTTCGATAATTCGCTCATGATGCGATAGCCGATGGCCGTCTCATTGCGGCGGCTGGCAGATGCAACCACGGTGTAAAAGTTTACCGGCCTGCCCGTTTCGACATAATCAGCGATGGGCTTGAGATAGATTTCCGAACTTTCCGGGTCGAAGAGATCGTCGAAGATGGCAAAGAGGTCGGCATCCTCGGATAACTGCGACATCATGAGGCTGGCGAGATGTTCGCTGACCACGAAATCGTCCACGTCGGCGATCTCGGCCAGTTCGCGGTTGCGAAGATCGAGCATTTCGCTGACCAGCGAAAAAGGCGTGGAATCGGTTTCCGCGATGCGGCGCAGGTTGAGAAGCGTCACCAGCGTTTTTGCGTCAGCCGCCTGCGTTTCGAGTCCCTCGTTGGCCAGCACGATGACGTGATCATAATCCGCCGCGTTGAGTTTCTTGAGCAAATCGCGGCTGGTGGCATCGCCGTCAATCACTTTGATTTTCTGGTTGGCAAGTTTCCCGCAATGATCGCGAATTGATTTTTCCGCGTTGGGCGAATTCGCAACGATTGTGACTTGCGAACCCCTGGCGACGTAATTCTCCAATTCGCAAACGATTTTCGCGCCGGATCGATTCCATCCCAGGATGAGGCATTTTTCCGGAACCGGTTTACGAGGCCGGTTTGTTGAACGAATCGAACTTTGGTCTACGGGAACCGTTTCCAAACCCGAAAGTTTAATCGTATCGTCGTCCGCGGAAAGCGCAAAGAGTTTGTCGCCGGCGCACAATTCGGCTGAGGCGGGAGGATTCAATTGAATCGCGCCGTCGGCGCGTTTGATTCCCATCACGCAGGAATCTTCATAAGCAAGCAGGGATTCTCCGTATGTTTTTCCGAGGAGGGAGGCAGGCAGATCGGTAAAATAAATTTCGTCGCCGCTGAAATTCAACAGTTCAGTATAGACGATTGAAAGCCCCGATTGACGCGAGGTCTGCGCGACCACGCGGGCAATCAGATCTTCGACCAAAACGGATTGCACATGATCCTTTTTTCCAATCATCTCGATCACATCCAGATTGTTTTCATCGCGAAGCTGCGTCACAATGTGATACGGCCCGGCATGCCGGTTGGCGTCGTTCGTGATGGCGAGGATCGTTTTGATAACGAAGGCGTCAGGATTTTCTTCATCAGGCGGCAAAACGATAATGGAACGCGCCGTATGCGGGCTGATGATTTCCAGATCGGCGATTTCGATGGGATCGCCCGAACGGCAGATCACGCGCGTGTTTTTTGTGTTCGGGACGCGGCTGTGAATTTCCTCTTCCATTGCCACTTTGTCTTTATCCGCTAAAATGGCAATGACCGCGCCGCTTTTGCGATTCTCGTTGGCAATGACCAATTCAGAGATGATGGTAAAGACCTGATGCGACCACCCCAGGATCACGGTGTGATCGTTCTCGAGGACCTTTGAGCGGCCGCGGCGCAGCGCGTCGACGCGCCCTTCGATCTCGTTGCTCAAAATACCGATCAAAATGCTGACGAGGAACAGGCTGCCCAGCGTCACGCCGAAGGTGACGATCATGAACAGCGGCGGAAAGGCGGTCGGGTCCACCGGATTGGGCGTTAGCGCCTGATAGACAACGTTCCAGAACACGTCAATAAAGGTGTCGCCGCTTGGCGCTCCCTTCCCGGCCATGATGATAAAAATTGCAATTGCAACCAGCGCGAGAGTTGCAAGGCCCAGCCAGCCGATCAGCGCGCCGGGGCCGCGGGATAATGTTTTGTCAAAGGCGTAATTCAATCGTTCGCGAAATGTGGGCTTGGACAAAGACATAAAAGACCTCCGCTTTGAGTCGTGCGCAGATTATAGGTTCATTCCTGCCAAACGCCAATAGTGTTTGTTCGCGGTAATTACCCACAATTCCCATCGCAGGGCTGAAGCCGCCCGCCCTAAAGGGTGTTTCGCAAAAGCGAACTGGGAGTCGACTTTCAGCCGGCTTGAACGGCCTGAGGCCGGACTTGTGTCCCCGCCGAATCAAGCCCAACCAGGATGCATGTAATCGCCTGTGTTTGTTTAACTCACCTTACGCAACAGCGCGAGATTTTGCAAATTTACAAATTAATCCAGCAACAGCGTAGCGCGAGGTTTATTTCGCCTTTATGCGCGCGTTCCAAAGTATGAGGTGCGGCGTGAATCTCCATGCGGGCGATGTGTCGCGGCGGGAAAGTTCATATCTGGATCGCTAGAATAATTCAGAAAAATGCCATCCCGCATTTTCAAACGAGATGCCGCCCTGCAGGGAAACGGCGCAACATCAGTCCTCATTCGCGGAGATTGGCGTGAATTCGCAGGTTGTTTTTCTTGCTTTGCGTCAACTTTGGAATGCGATTTGACGCGAAATCTCTTTTTGCCTATACTAGCCATTACAAAACTTGGAGGCGCTATGACAAACAAATTCACATGGTATGGCCATGCCGCGCTTGGATTGGAGACCGGCGGCTATCACATTTTGGTAGACCCATTCTTCGAGGGCAACCCTGCCGCGGCAGTCAAGCCAGATCAAGTCGCGGCGGATTTCATCCTCATCAGTCACGGTCACGGAGATCACGTCGGCGATGCGGTGGAGATCGCCAAACGAACCGGCGCGCAGATCATCAGCAATTTCGAGATCGCGGCCTGGGCCGAGACCAAAGGCGTGAAGAAAACGCACGGACAGCATCTCGGCGGCGGCTACAAACATCCGTTTGGTTATCTCAAGTTGACGCTGGCCCTGCACGGCTCCGAGCTTCCCGATGGACACAACGGCGGCAACCCCGCCGGTTTCCTGTTGACCACCAACGACGGAAGGAAGATCTACATGGCGCAGGACACCGGCCTCTTCGGCGATATGAAGTTGATCGGCGAGGAGGGCATTGACCTGGCCGTATTGCCCATCGGCGACAACTACACCATGGGACCGGACGATGCACTGCGCGCCGTCAAACTGATCCAGCCCAAGGTGGTTGTGCCAATCCATTACAACACGTTCGACCTGATCAAGCAGGATGCGTCGGCGTGGGCGAAGCGCGTCGAAGCGGAGACCAAGACCCAAGTCAAGGTTTTGATGCCGGGGCAAAGCACGGAGTTTTAATAAATCCATAAGAATGGAGGGGTAACAATCACGCGACACAGGAAGTCCATCCTGTGTCGTTATTTGTTTCATTTCATTTTATAATCATAGCGAGGTGTAATCATGTTTAGTTTTGAAGGTCCCGATAGACGCAAAGAAGAGGAACGCGTTCGCAGGGAAGGCCGCCTGCCGCCCGGTCAATCGTTGACGTTGAAGTTTCCAGTCCTGCATTATGGGCCGGTTCCGCATTTCAATCCGGCTACATGGGATTTCCGCGTGTGGGGCGAAGTCGAAGAAGAAAAGCGCTGGACATGGGATGAGTTCAACAAACTGCCGCGCACAAAAATCAAAATGGACATTCATTGTGTGACGCGCTGGAGCAAGTTCGATACGGTTTGGGAAGGCGTGTCGGTAAGGCAACTGGTCAATGAAGGATTTTTCAAGATCAAGCCGACCGCCACGCACGTGATGCAGCATGCGGAATATGGATTTACGGTCAATCTTCCGCTGGAAGTTGTTTTGCAGGATAACTTTTTGCTGGCGACCCATTTGAACGGTGAACCGATCACGCCTGATCACGGCTATCCATTGCGCGGCGTGGTGGGCTTCATTCCCGGACACGCAGAGCTGGAAACGCCTTATTTCTGGAAAGGCGCAAAATGGATTCGATCCCTGGAATTCATGCCGCATGACCGGCGCGGGTTCTGGGAACAAGCCGGTTATCACAACCGCGCCGATGTCTGGAAAGAGGAACGTTTCGATTAAACAAACGACCGCCGCCTTGATGGCGGCGGTCGTTATATTGAATTTAAGGGCGGAGCGCTCCGCCCCCCGCACAAATTTCATGGCCGTTTGCCGAGCGTCACCGTAATATCCTGCTTTTGCGTTCCGCGCAGAACGGTCAATGTCACGGTGTCGCCGGGGGATTTGTTCTCGATCAAATACGCAAGCAGATCATCGAATTGCATGACGGGGTGTCCGTCAATGGCAATAATCAAATCGCCGCCTGCGTTCAAGCCCTGGATGCTCGTCGGCTGAGTGCCGGCTTTGATCCCCGCCTTATCCGCCGGTCCACCCGGCACAACATCGGTGACATATGCACCGGTATCCTGCGTCAAGCCCAATGCCTGAATTTCATCCAGCGATAAACTGCTCATCGAGGAAATGCCGAGATACGGATAATCGTATTTGCCGCTGCTGATCAAAGTCGGCACCACGCGCTTGAGAATATTCGATGCGATTGCAAAGCCAATGCCCGAGTTGACCGGCTCGCCGGTGGAAGTAAAGTTGGTCGTTTGAATGGCGCGGTTGACGCCAATCACTTCGCCATTGAGATTGAACAACGGGCCGCCGGAATTGCCGGGGTTGATCGCCGCGTCGGTCTGGATGATATCGCCTGCCGTATAGAAAGCCGCGCCGGTCTGCGTCTGCGAACCGTTATTGGGCGTGGCGTGTTCCGAGTCGAGCGTGCGCCCCAGACCGGAGACAATGCCCACTGTCATGGTTCCGTTGAATCCAAAGGGATTGCCAATCGCCACCACCGTCTGTCCAACTTTGACCTGGCTCGAATCGCCGAGAGTCAACGGGTGAAGTTCCGAAGCAGGCGCGTTCACTTTAACAACCGCAAGGTCGGAGTCCAGGTCGGTGCCAATGACGGTCCCGTAGGTCTTGTAACCGGAATTGAAATCCACTTCCACCTTGTTGTTCTGCGCGCCCTGCACTACATGATAATTGGTGATGATGTCGCCTTGCGTATCGTAAACGAACCC
>JBHORD010000047.1:0-1140 GCA_042408355.1 Anaerolineales bacterium | reverse complement strand
CCAGCGTCTCGAAGATCGGGCGCATCTTTTCCACGACTTCAGCCTCGCCGCCGATCATCAGGCTGTAGCCTTCGCGGAGGCCCCAAATGCCGCCGCTTGTGCCGCAATCGAGAAAATGAATTTCCTTCTGTTCCAACAATTCGGCATGGCGGATCGTATCTTTGTAGTTTGAATTTCCGCCGTCAATGACTGTGTCGTTTTTATCGAGCAGGTTGGATAATTTCTCGATGGTCTCGTCGGTGGCTTTACCGGCGGGGACCATAACCCAAACGACGCGCGGCGCTTTCAGTTTTTGGACGACTTCCTCGAGCGAATATGCGCCCTCCGCGCCGGCTTCCATTCCCGCCTGCACCGATTCTTTACTGCGCGCAAATCCCACGACGCGGTGTCCGCCGCGCACCAAACGCGCGGCCATGTTCAATCCCATTTTTCCCAAGCCGATCATGGCCAGTTCCATCGCTCTCTACCTCCAGAATTTCATATGATTGCACATCAAAGACTCAGCGCGCCTTCTTCGACGCACTTAACATTTGGCAAGCGTAAAAATCCGTTCATGTTTCTTTCTTTGATAATTTGCCCGCCGCGGCTTTGTCCGCCAGCCAGATCATCTCGCCGTCTTTCGGATCAATGCGCTGGACGGGCAATAATTTCGGGTTGCGTTCGCCGTTGAGCACGCGGTTCAGAATTTCAGCCTTGTCTTCACCGGCGACCATAAAAAGAATCGTCCGCGCCGAATTTAATACCGGCGGCGTCAGCGTGATGCGATTGGCGGGGCGGCCCTGATAATGTCCGCTCACGGCGATGACGGGTTCGGTTGAGTCAACGGGCGAGCCGGGAAACAAGGATGCGGTGTGTCCATCTTCGCCCATGCCAAGCAGAACGAGATCGAAGCGCGGCCATTCGAGCGGGGGGGAGGCGAAGCGCTTCAGGACGAGGGAATAATCCCTCGAAGCCTCAGCCGGTTCGAGTTCGCCCTTGATGCGGTGGATGTTCGACTCCGGAATCTCGATGCGATTGAAAATGATCTCGCACGCCTGTCCATAATTTGATTCTTTATCGTCCGGCGGCACGCAGCGTTCATCACCCCAGAAGATGTGGGTTTTGTCCCAATCAATCTCGTTGCGAAAATCGGCGCCGAGC
>JBHORD010000035.1:0-30557 GCA_042408355.1 Anaerolineales bacterium | reverse complement strand
GCAAACGCGCCAAAGCCTTCCTCGCACAGAATCAGATTTCCCACCTCAATATTGACGTTGACGAAAATCCGCAGGCCGCCGAGTTCGTAAGGCGGCTCAACAACGGCTTTCGCAGTGTGCCGACCATTTTGTTTCCCGACGGTTCGAAAATGGTCGAGCCGTCTTCCGATGAACTCAAAGCAAGGTTCCTTGCATGAGGCGTAAACATCAAGTCGTCATTTGCGGCGCGGGCATTCTCGGCGTCAGCGCGGCATATTATCTTGCCAAAGCCGGCGTCAAAGATATTTTGTTGGTGGATGAACGCGCCCCGCTCACGCTCACCAGCGACCGCTCCACGGAATGTTATCGCAACTGGTGGCCCGGCGCCGAGATGACGGCGTTGATGAATCGCTCGATTGATTTGATGGAACAACTCGCCGATGAAAACGGGAATGTCTTCCGCATGAATCGACGCGGTTATTTATACGTGACCGCCGATGAAAGCAAGATTCCTGCATGGATCGAGCGTTCCAACCGGACCTCGAGTTTGGGCGCGGGACAATTGAGAATTCACTCGTCTGACGCTTCCTCCTACCAGCCGGCGCGCCCCGAAGGTTTTCGCGATGAACCCTCCGGCGCCGACCTTCTGCTTGGCAATGAACTCATCCGAAGACATTTTCCTTATTTGACTGATAAAGCCGTTGCCGCCCTGCACGCGCGGCGCGCGGGTTGGCTGAGCGCTCAACAGATGGGGATGTACCTTTTTGAAACGGCGCGCCGCCTCGGCGTCCGGTTTGAATCGGCGCGGGTGGAGGGCGTGGAGGTAAAAAGCAATCGCATCCACGGAGCCAGGCTGAGCAATGGCGAACGCGTTGAATGTCGTGTCTTTGTTAATGCCGCGGGGCCGTATCTCAAACAAATTGGTCGGATGCTTGGCGTTGATATTCCCGTTTATACCGAATTGCATTTGAAAGTCGCCTTCAGAGATTCGCTTGGAGTTATTGGGCGCGACGCGCCGCTTTTGATTTGGGATGATCCACAATTGCTGCCGTGGGCCGAGGATGAACGCGAAGCGCTTGCGGACGACGATGAAACAAAATGGTTAACTGAGCCGTTTCCGGCAGGCGCGCACACACGTCCTGAAGGCGCGGGCGAAAGCCAAACAGTTTTGATGTTGTGGGAATACAAGACGCGCATCATCGAACCGACTTTTCCGGCGCCGCTCGACGATCAATATCCAGAGATTGCCATGCGCGGCATGTCAACCATGCTGCCCGCGCTGAAGGGATATTTCAACAAAATGCCCAGGCCGCAGTTGGACGGCGGTTATTACACCAAGACGCGCGAGAATCGTCTGCTGGCTGGACCATTGCCGGTCGAGGGCGCGTATGTGATCGGCGCGGCGTCCGGTTATGGAATCATGTCGGCGTGCGGGGCAGGGGATTTGCTCGCGGCTCACATCGCGGGGATGAAATTGCCGTCGTACGCACCCGCGTTTTCATTGGCGCGTTACGATGATCCTGAATATCAAAAGCATTTGGAAGCGTGGGGCGAAAGCGGACAACTTTAAATGTCCGTTCGGATGAGCATCCCGAAGGCTTTGGATTTAACTTTCCCGGCTCGCAATTACCAATCCCATTCCAATCAGCGCGCCGCCGAATAAAAACAGCGGCGTGATTTTTTCCCCGAGGAAAAACGCCCCCAGCAAAATTCCGACAACGGGCTGTGCGAAAAAAGTCAAAGAGGCAACCGCGGCGGGCAGTTCCGCAAACGCGTAATTCCAAAGGAACATCGCAATGGCGGTGGAGACGATTCCCAAAAACAAAATCCCGCCGACAATGCCCGGCGTGATCGAGCCAATTCCTTGCGTTTTGATTTCCCACGCGCTGAACAAAATGCTGGATGGCAATCCGCCCGCCAGCATGATGGCGGTGGGCGTGAAGACGTCTGATGTTTGCGTGACTTTGCGGACCAGCACCGAATACAATGCCCACGTCAGGGCCGCGGCCAACAGCGATATGTTTCCCCAGAATAAAGCGGGCGATAATTCCGCCGTGCGCGGGTCAATCACCGCGGCCACGCCCAATGTGGAAACGATCAATGCGATCACGCGGCGCGTCGTCGGCTTCTCGTTCAGCAGAAACGGAGCGAAAAGTAAGACGAAGGCGGGCGTGGCTGAAGTCACGAGCGAACCGTTGGATGCGGTCGAAAGTTTCGTGCCGACGAATTGAAATCCGAGCGAGATTCCATATCCCACCACGCCGACAAGAAAGATATTCCAAACTTGTCGTTTTGTAAAAGCCGTTTTGGGGCGAAACGCGATCACGATTCCAAGCGCTAGAATGCCGAGCAACAAACGCAAAGTCAATAACGTGAACGGAGGGATCACCTCGAGCACCACTTTGCTCACCACATACATTCCGCCCCAAATGGAAGCGGCCGCCAGCCCGGAAAAGAGTCCGCGAAGAAATTGTTTGTTCATTGTCCGCCGATTATATAATACCTGCGGCCGCAAATTGGGCATTCCGCCATCTAAAAAACGCAATTTGTGACCGACTGCGGTATCTCTGACGCGCCGGACGGCGGTTTGCGCATTGCGGATGACCGGCAAGCCTCAAAAATCCACATTCTGATTTGAGCGTGTTCTTTTTATTTCCCCTCTGCGCTTTTTGATTTCCAGCCGCTTCTCTCTAGACGCCGCGGTCGGCTTCGTTTTTCGCCGGGGCTTTGGCTTTGCCGACGCTTTCCGCACCAGCTCGCTGAATCGTTGCAGCGCGTCTTCACGATTTTGTTCCTGCGTCCGATAACGCTTTGCTTCGATGATCAGGATTCCGTCCGCCGTCACGCGCTGGCCCGCGATTTTGAATAGCCGCGCTTTAACATCCGCCGGCAGTGATTCCGAGCGCGTAATATCGAATCTCAACTGGACGGCGGTGGCAACTTTGTTGACATTTTGTCCGCCCGGCCCGCTGGCGCGGACGAAGTCGAAGGTCAGTTCGCGTTCGTCAACTGAAAGTAAAGGTGTTATTCGAATCACGCCGCAAGTATAAAGCAATATCTGCGCCTCGGCGCGCGGACGTTGGTATAATAATTTTGTTGTTGATTTGAGTTGGAGGCAGGATGAAAACCCGAAAACTGTATTTGCCTGCTTGCGGTTTCTTCTTGATAACAATCCTGGCTTGCAATATTGGAGCGCAAACCAATGGCCCTGTGACTGCCGCGACAATGGCGCTTGAAACCTTCACCGCGTTAACGGCGGAGGCCGCGGCTTCTCAGGCAGCCGTCACTCCAACGGAAACTTTTACGCCCGCGCCTGCTCCCACGGATACGACAATACCGAGTCCGGCAGCCACCGCGCAGAATCCGCTGGTGATCCGCGACGCCTTGTGCTGGCTTGGGCCCGGATCGGTGTATGAGGTGTCCAGCGCTATTCATGCGGGCACACGCGTCACACTGCTTGGCAGGGGAAGCATCCCCGGCTGGTGGATTGTCAACGACCCGATCTATCACGATCCATGCTGGATTCACCAGCAGGATTTGCAGATTGATTCGAACTATGATTTATCGAACCTGCAAATCTTCAATCCGCCGCCGACGCCCACGCCGACCTTCACAATGACGCCTGCCATTACTCCGTCGCCAACGCCGTAAACTTTAAAAAAACGAAGCACACTGTTCAAGTGCGCTTCGTTTGGTGAGTTATGTTTATTGACGCCTAGAACATCAAGGCGTTGACCTTGTCTATCATCTCGGGGGCCGGCCGCAGGTCCGCGTCGGTGAGGCGGTTGAGCGGAGTATCCACCAGATTATACATTTCAACCAGCGAGGGTTTGCTGGTGTCCACATACAGCAATCCGGTCACGAGCCAGTTATTGCGTTGAGCTTCTTCCAGCACGCGCAAGGCTTCGAAGCGGCTGGTTGGATTGTAGTCTTTATCCAGATTCTTCAGGATGACCACCGAGCCATCGTGCATGGTCACTTCGCGGATTTCGCCTTCCTTCATCTCCTCCTCGAGGATGATTTCATTGCGCGGGGCAATGTAGGTAATATCATGAAGCGGCTCCTCGTGATCCTTGCCCCACGTATAAGAATGGAAAGCGTTGGATTGATTGTTGAAAGTCACGCAGGGGCTGATGATATCCAATACGGCAATGCCGTTGTGGGAAAGGGCGGCTTTCAGCAATTCCTTGACCTGCTTTGGATTGCCCGCAAAGGAACGCGCCACAAAGGTCGCGTTGGATGCGAGGGCTTCCATGCAGATGTCAACCGGCATGTATTCATTGGTTCCCTGTTTCTTGAGCTGTAAACCGACCTCGGCGGTTGCGGAGAACTGACCTTTGGTCAAGCCGTATACGCCATTGTTTTCGACAATGTATACCATGTTGACGTTGCGGCGGATGATATGTTTGAATTGTCCCATGCCGATGCTGGCTGTGTCGCCGTCGCCTGAAACGCCGATGCCTTTAAGACGATGATCGCCGAACAACGCGCCCGTTGCGACGGATGGCATGCGTCCGTGCAGGCCGTTGAAGCCGAATGAGCGGTTCAGGAAATAAGTCGGCGATTTGCTCGAACAGCCGATGCCGCTGAATTTCACGATATTTTCAGGCACCACGTTCATTTCGTACAAGGCGCTGATGATTTGATTTGCAATCGAGTTGTGTCCGCATCCCTGGCACAACGTGGTGGGTGCGCCGCGATAATCGTTTTTCGTCAGCCCGGCCAGATTCACCTGAACGGGCGCGCCAGCCATGGGAAGTGTTGTAGCCATTTTCATCTACTCCTGTTTACTCTTTACTTCTTACCTTTGGACGTTTTGCCCGCCGGTTTCGCTTTCACCGCGGCTTTCTTGGGCTTCGCCGCCTTCCTGGATTTTGAAACGGCCGCCGTTTTTACGGCTTTCTTTGCCGCGGAGGGTTTGGACATTTCAAACTTTTCCAAAATCCCTTCGCGGACCCATTTTGCTGATGCGGGCAAACCATCGCCAAAAGCGACAGACTTGAGTCTCGTTGCATATTCGGGATACTCGATCTTAAGAAGCTGATGCAACTGTCCATCGCGGTCCATTTCGATCACGAAGACCTGATCGTATTTCTTGATGAACTCAGTCGTTTCTTCGGTGAATGGCAGAGCGCGCACACGCAGAAAGTCGGCCCGAATGTTATGGTCTACGCTGAGCTGATGCTGGGCTTCGAGGATGGCGGCTTCGGTCGAACCGAATCCGATGAGACCGACCGTCGCGTCTTTCATGGAATGAAGCACCGGCTTTGGAACAAATTGCCTGGCGGTGTTGTATTTTTTCTTGAGGCGTTCCATGTTGCGATGCCAGACCGGTGCTTCTTCACTATATTTTGCATATTCGTCATGACCCGTGCCGCGCGTGAAGTACGCGCTCCAGGGACTTCTGTTGCCCGGGATGGTCCGATAGGGGATGCCGTCCCCATCTTTGTCGAGATAGCGTCCCCAGTTATTTTTGATTTCTTCCAGGTCTTTTTCCCACAGCACCTTGCCGCGGTCCATGGGGGTGTCTGGATATTGGAAAGGTTTTCCCATCCATTGATTCATGCCCATATCCAGATCGCTCAGAACAAACACAGGCGCCTGCATGTGTTCGGCAATGTCGAAAGCGCGCCAGCCAAATTCAAAACATTCATTGATGTTGCCGGGTAACAGGACAATCTGTTGCGTGTCGCCATGCCCCATGAAGTTGACAAAGGTTAAATCGCCCTGGGAGGTACGCGTCGGCAATCCGGTAGACGGACCGATACGTTGCACGTCCCAGACCACGACGGGGATTTCTGCGTAATACGCCAGCCCTGCGAATTCCGTCATCAGGCTCAACCCGGGGCCCGAAGTGGAAGTCATCGAACGAAGTCCGCTCCAGCCCGCGCCGATGGCCATGCCGATGGCCGCCAGCTCGTCTTCGGCTTGCAAAACTGCGTACGTATGTTTGCCGTCATCGCGTTTGCGAAGCTGGGGAAGATATTCGTTCAATGCTTCTGCAAGCGATGATGCCGGCGTGATCGGATACCATGCCGCAAATTGCAGACCACCGAAGATGGAGCCGAGCGCGGCGGCGGTGTTGCCGTCTGCCATGATCAGGCCCTCGGTTTTGTTCATTGGCTCGACGTAAAAAGGATCTTTCTTTTCAAGGTTGGCTTTGGCCCATTCCGCTCCGGCTTTGACCGTGTTGAAGTTCATATCAATCGGTTTTTGTTTGCCCTTGAAGTGAAAATCGAGCGCGGCTTTGATCTTGTCGAGGTCAATGCCGAGCATGGCGGCCAGCACACCGACGTACACCATATTGCCGACAAGGTCGCGGAAATCTGAGGGAATATTCGGATCGCTTTTTACAATCTGTTTAACGGGCATTGGGTAAACGGCAATATCCGTCCGCGTGACGGCCTGCTTGATATCGTCAGCGTAGAAGAATGCTCCGCCGGGCGTGACCGACGCCAGGTCCCGCGCGAACGAAGCCGGATTCATTGCAACGACAATTTCCTGTTCGTCGCGCCGCGCCGTGAATCCGTCCTTGCTGACGCGGATGGTGTACCATGTCGGCAATCCCTGAATGTTCGATGGAAATAGATTTTTCCCTGAAACGGGAATGCCCATCTTGAACAAGGCGCGCAAAATGGTGTTGTTGGCTGTGGAACTGCCGGAGCCGTTCACGGTGCCAACGATGATCGAAAAATCGTTTATAACTTTATCAACCATATTTCTCCTTTGAGTTAAGACGGACGCTGTGCAAGCAGGTCAATGTGCTTGATCAAGGCGTCGAGTCCGGTTTCATAATCTCCCTTGCAGATGCTCTCCACCATGCGGGCGTGATAATCCCAGACTTCATTGAGGTAATCAATTCCGCCTGCATAAAAATTTAATCCCACTGCTTCATACGCGTCCCAGTACGCTTCGAGAATGCCGGTGACGAATGGATTATCGAGGCGGCTGTATATTAATAGATGCAATCTGCGATGTTCCTCGTGAGGAACCTGCACCGGATTACCGCGCAGTTTTTCTTTCGCGCGCGCGATCAACGATTGAAGTTCCTGTTTGTCTTTTTTGGTCAACTTCCGCACGGCTTCGTTCCAATACGCCGATTCAATGTGATTGCGCAATTCCGAAAATTTTTGGAAGTGGCTGTCATTGAGCGCCAGCGCGTAACGCAGACTTTGCCTGACCGCGGGCGTGAAGGTGTAGGACAGGCGCCTCGTTCCGGTGCGCGGGCGGACTTCCACCAAACCGAGCGCCCGCGCCACTTCGAGTTGTTCCCGCAGGGCGGCTACGCTGATTCCGAGTTCGTCCGCAAGATCAGCCAAAGGCGGCAATCCGCCATCGGCGTCGTTGTGGGAAGCGAGGTAATGAAGGAATTCTGAAATATCGGAAGAAGGGCGTTCGCGGAGCATACTATCTGATTAATCTGATAATTCGCAGGAATGTAGTATAATGCCAGAAAATTTGTGCGTCAAGGCGTGAATTGCACAAGAATTTATGACATATATCATGATTGACGTTAACCGGTTCCATTGCCGATGGGCAATGGTTTGTGTCCGTGCGATCATTGGCGTCTCTGACCTGATAAAATTTTTGGCTCTTCCGTAATTGACAGGAAAACCAATTTTTCATTTGAAGATGCGATGGTTCAGCGTTTCTCCGGGTCCCAATTTTATTTCCGATGGAGTCTGATGCCTCCATTGACAACCGGCCTGAAATGCATTCGGATACAGCCGCCGGACGCGCTCCGTCGAAACGAGCACATCCATCAAATTGCCGCTGGCCTCGATACAGCGGAAAGGCGCCGCAAATTTCAAAGGCTGAAATTTTGCGCATGCATCATCCCTTCGCTGATGTTATGAAGCATTGAGGCTTTGTTGTTTGTGAAGCGTATCTGAAAATTGAGGATAATGCTGTAAGGTAGTGTATAATAGCAACGCACATCAGTGCACTCCACAGCAACAAGGAATCTATGGTGAGTAATTTTTCGCTACCAGTTGATTTCTGGAAAAATATCCAGATTACCCAGCAGGATGTCGAAGCCCTTCATACACATTTATTTGAAATCGAAACGCCCCTGACTGCGCATGACTTGACGGCGGTTTTTGTCTCGAATCGAATTAAGGCTGAACATGAGGCGCGGGCGAAACAGCTTCAGGCGGGAGGCAGGATTTATTTTCCCAAAGAGAAATATGCCGAAGGCGATACATTGGTATTTCCTGCCCTGGATTGGATTCACGGCAAAGTAATCAGCGTCCGTCAGGGCGTGAATCCGGATATCGGATCGTTTGACGTGATTACGGTTCGCATGGCTGACGGCGCCCAGCGGATGTTCGCGGCTGGTTTGGCCGAGCACGCGTTGAATGAAGAGAATCCGGTCGCTGCCGAAGATGAAGACTTAAGCCCCGATGCTGTTTTGCGGGATTTTGGCGCGGCAATCGAAAAGAAGCTCGAAGCCGCCTTTGAACAGGATGAGGCTCTTGTCAAGGTGGCGGGGAGGTGGTTCCCGCGCGGTCTGTTAGTGGAAGTGAATGAAGGGAACTTGAATTTGGCTGAGGCTGTTTTGGATATGGCGCAAGGCGAACCTCAACCCACCTCGGCGTTGCTTAAAGATGTTGAAATGCCTGCTGGCGTGAATCCGAAGCTGGCCGAGTTCTCCATGAATTATGCCTTGCAAAATGACGGCCGCTTTGACGAGGTCGGCCCGGCCGGACAGGTGCTTTGGTGTCTGCGCCGCCTCGAGCCGGAGGGTGTTCGTGAGGTTCCGATATTTCTCCGCTATTCGAAAATAGATTACGACCCCTCTGTTTTGTTGGATTCGATGAAAAAGCTTGAAGTACAGCTCGACGATGAATTGAGCGAGAGTGACGGCGGCGAATACAAGGACGTAAAGGAAGTAACGATCAGCCTGATTTACCCGCATCTGCGCGCCGGGACTCTGCCGCTTTCAGCCCGCACGCGGACTTTATTCCCGACCGCGTACGAATCGCCGCGCGTCCGCTTCACGCTGGTGGACGCTAAATCTGGACTGAAGATTCCGGGCTGGGTGGTGCGGGAGCATCGTTATGTTTTTGGTTTGCGTGAATGGTATAAGTCGCATCAATTGATGCCGGGCAGTTTGATTACGGTTCGGCGCGGGCAAAGGCCCGGCGAAGTCATCATCGAAGCCCGAACTCAAAAATCCGCAAAGGATTGGATCCGAACATTGATTGTCGGCGCGGACGGCGGCCTCGTCTTTGCCATGTTAAAACAGCCCATTACCGCCGAATTCAATGACCGCATGGCGATTTACGTCTCCGATTTTAAAGTTCTCGATCCGCTCTGGGAAAAGAGGCGGACGTTCGACGAACTGGTCATCTCCATGATGCGCGAGTTGACAAAATTGAATCCACAGGGACATGTGCATGCGCAGGAACTTTATGCGGCGTTGAATTTGGTCCGCCGTGTCCCGCCGGGGCCGTTGTTTGCCGCATTGGCCAGCCAGCCTCGTTTTGTTCACGTTGGCGATTTGCATTTCCGTCTGGAGAGCGAAAATGAGCTTGCTTAAACCGAGCATTCAGACACCTTTCCATATTGATTTTGCGTGGTGGGAACAGAATGACCGCGATTGGCATGTTTATCTTCGTTCTTTGCTGTGTCCTGAACATCAACAGGTGCTGGCAGATTTACAGGAAGGCGCGATGGTTGATTGGGTGGACCCACAGACTGCAGAAGTCAAGCCGGTGGATGGCGTCCAACACGCCCTGATGAGTCATTGCGCGCTGCAGCCCGATTTCATTACCGAACATACAGCGATGGTGGAGGCGGTCTTTCGCAATTTTCTGGTGAACGGGAATCAGCCGATGAGCGCGGCGGATTTGTCGAAAAAACTCAATCGCCCGGCGGAAACAATTTTGAGGACCCTCACCGGCCCGCGCGTCTACCGCGGATTGAGGCCGGTCAGCGTCTCAAAACCCGAGGAAGCAAATGCGATTCCAGCGGCCGAGGCTTGAAGCATCTTGCCCCTGTAGCTCAACGGACAGAGCAGCTGCCTTCTAAGCAGAAGGTTGTGGGTTCGAATCCCGCCAGGGGCGCTGAGGAAAGATCAATTTACCCGTGAAAAATAGGAGAGATTTATGGCTACGGAAAGATTTGGCTTGATCAAAGTCGGCGGCAAGGACGCCACTGTGATTGGCGATGATGTTAAAGTTGGTCAAACCGCGCCTGATTTTACAGTTCATGCTGTGGATTGGTCGTTGATGCGCGGATTGGCGGATACGGCCGGCAAAGTGCGCATCATCGCGGCTGTTCCATCCCTGGAGACCGACGTTTGCGACCGTGAAACGCGCCGATTCAACCAGGAGGCCGCCTCGCTAAGCAAGGATATTGTCATTGAAGTCATCAGCACCGATTTGCCGTACACGCAGAAGCGCTGGTGCGGCGCGGCAGGGGTGGATCAAGTCATGACGCTTTCAGATCATATGACCGCCGAATTTGGGGAAAAGTATGGCGTGCTGATTAAAGAACGCCGTATCCTGCGGCGCGCCGTGTTTGTTGTTGATAAGAACGACAAGGTGACGTACGCGGCTTACATGCCGGCGCTCGGTGACGAACCAAATTATGCCGAAGTTTTGGATGCGGCTAAAAAGGCGATCCAGTGAAACCGAACGCATGGCGGCAACTCCCTGTTGCAGTTCTCTTCTCGGATCGGTAAGGAGCAAGACATGAAGACGGTAATAAGAAAGTCAGAGACGATAACATTGACCGAGCGGCGGCGCGAAATTCTTCATGCGGTTAGCTGGCAGGTTGGCGCTGGTGTGTGGAGTCCGCCCACGGACATGTATGAAACCGAGAACGAATATGTGGTTCGCGTGGAAGTGGCCGGGATGCGCGAGGCCGATTTCGAAGTCCTGTTCGAGAGCGGGTTTCTGCTTGTAAACGGCGTCCGTCCCGATGTCGCGGAACGACGCGCTTATCATCAAATGGAGATTCGCTTTGGGAAGTTTTCAACCGCGGTCGGTATTCCCGGTCCGGTTGATCTTGAGGCATCCAGCGCGGAATATCGCGATGGCTTTTTGACTGTGATTTTGCCGAAACCAAAGCCAATGGAAGCGAAGATTGAATAATGCCTGCAATCCGATGGCAAACCAGTATGGCTGAACTTTTTGAATGGATCGGCGCCGCTGACGACGAGTTAAGGATGCTCGTCCCCGCCGTCTTTTCGCGGTTCAATAAAAAGGAAGAGCCGGCCGAACAAAACGAGCCAAAAGCGGAGGCGCCAAAATATCCGGAGGTCCTGCCGATCTTGCCTTTGCGCGGTGTCGTGGTTTATCCGCAGACGGCGGTGCCGCTGACGGTGGGCCAGCCGCGTTCGATTCGGCTCGTGGACGATGTGGTGGCCGCCGATAAATTGGTCGGCCTCGTGGCCGCAATGAATCCCGAATTGGAATCGCCGGGCCCCAACGATTTGTATAAAGTGGGCGTGATCGCAACGGTGCATCGCCTGTTGCGCGCCCCCGACGGAACGATTCGTTTGCTGGTTCAGGGCATGGATCGTTTTCGGCTTGGCGAATTCGTGGAAGAAGAACCGTACCTGAAAGCGAAGATCGAGCTCGCGCCGGAAAAAATAGAACAAGGTTTGGAGATTGACGCGCTGGCGCGCAATGCTCGCGATCAATTCCAGCAGATCACACAGATGATTCCTTCGTTCCCGGAGGAATTGGTCAATTCAATCACGTCGCTCGAAGACCCGCTTCAGACAGTGTATACGATTGCCAATTTCCAGCGCATGGATTTGAAAGACGCGCAGGAAATCCTGGAAATCGATTCGGTCAGCGAGAAATTGCGCAAGCTGATCGGTCTGCTTGTCCGTGAGGCGGAAGTTTTGTCGCTCGGACAGAAAATCCAGAATGAAGCGCGCGGCGAGATCGAAAAAGTTCAACGCGAATATTTCCTGCGCGAGCAGATGAAAGCCATTCAAAAAGAACTGGGCGAAAAGGACGAGCAGGCCGCTGAAATCGAAGATTTTCGCAAGAAGATTGACGAAGCGAAAATGCCGGAAGAAGCCGATAAGCAGGCGCGCCGCGAGCTGGACCGGCTGTCGCGTTTATCGAGCGCGTCCGCGGAATATGGCGTGATCCGCACGTATCTGGATTGGCTGGTTTCTCTGCCGTGGTCGAAATCCACCGAAGATAATCTCGATATTTCTCACGCGCGCGAAATTTTAAACGCCGATCATTACGGCCTCGAGGACGTCAAGGACCGCATCGTGGAATTCCTGGCAATTCGCAAACTGCGTCTGGACCGCAAGGATGAAGCCAGGGAAGCCTCGAAGGATTTGATTCGGCGCGAACGCGAAGGCGTCATCTTATGCTTTATTGGTCCGCCCGGAGTCGGAAAGACCTCGCTGGGACAATCCATTGCGCGCGCCATGGGCCGCAAGTTCATCCGCGCTTCGTTGGGCGGCGTGCGCGACGAAGCCGAAATCCGCGGGCATCGCCGCACGTATATCGGCGCTCTGCCCGGGCGCATTCTGCAGTCCTTGCGGCGCATCGAATCCAGGAATCCTGTTTTCATGCTGGATGAAGTGGATAAACTCACCTTCGATTATCATGGCGATCCGGCTTCTGCATTGCTCGAGGTTCTCGATCCGGAACAGAACAGCGAGTTCCGCGATAACTATTTGGAAGTCGCCTTCGATCTCTCGCAGGTGTTCTTTATCGCCACGGCCAACACGGCGGAGACAATTCCCGGCCCGCTGCTTGACCGCATGGAGGTCATCTACCTTTCCGGTTACACGGACAGCGAAAAGATTGCGATTGCCAAAGGCTATCTCATCCCCCGGCAAATCCGCGAGAACGGTTTGCACCCGGATGAAATTAATTTCAGCGATGAAGCGCTTCAGAAGATGATTCGCGAATATACGCGCGAAGCGGGCGTCCGCAATCTCGAGCGCAGGATTGGCGCCGTCTGCCGCAAAGTTGGGACGCGCATCGCCGAAGGCAAAGGGAAAAAATTCAACATCACGCCGGAACTGGTCGAGGAATTTCTTGAACATCCGATCTACGCCGGAACGGAAGAATTGAACGAACGCACTTCCATGCCGGGCATTGTGCCGGGGCTGGCGTACACGCCTTTCGGCGGCGATGTGCTTTTCATCGAAGCGACGCGCATGCCGGGCGCGCGCGGCTTCCAGGTCACCGGCTCGGTCGGAAATGTGATGCAGGAATCGGCGCGCGCCGCGCTTTCTTATGTTCGTTCGCGGGCGGAGGCGATGGGTTTGCCGTCCGATTTCTTCGACAAGAACGACATTCATCTGCACATCCCGGCTGGCGCAACCCCCAAGGACGGACCATCGGCGGGCGTGACCATGGCAACGGCGCTGGTCTCGCTCATTTCCGGGCGCAGGGTCAAACCCCATTTGGGAATGACCGGCGAAATCACATTGCGCGGGCAGGTTCTGCCGATTGGCGGCGTCAAGGAAAAAATACTGGCCGCCCACCGCAACGGTCTCAAAACGGTCATTTTGCCGAAGCGCAACAAATTTGATCTGGACGATGTTCCCGAAGAGATCAAAAAATCCATGCAATTCATTTTTGTCGAAACAATGGATGACGTGTTGAACGCCGCGCTGGAAGCGTCCGCGCCGGACGGGAAAACAAGGAAAGCCACAAACAGGAAAATCAAAGCATCAAAGAAGGGCAAAGCGAATGGCAAAGATCATGCTGGTCGAAGATGACGCCACGATGGTGACTTTGCTGACCACCCTGCTGAAGATGGATGGCTTTGAGGTCCTGCCGCTCGATCCGGATCAGGATGTTCCCGCGGCTGTCAAACGCGGGGACCCCGATGTCTTGCTGTTGGATGTTCATTTGTCGAATCAGGATGGATTGCGTATTCTGGATACCCTCCGCCAATCGGACGACACCCGCCATACCTACGTGATTATGATTTCGGGAATGAACGTCCGCGAGGAATGTATGAGGCGCGGGGCAGACGCGTTTTTGCTCAAGCCGTTCATGCCCGATGATCTCATGAATCTTTTGAAACAGGCTCGCCACGTTCCGTAAACCGCTTTGATTCAGATTCGTCAATTTGTTTACCCTGCCGATTATTCCGGCGCGATTCGACTCTGGCAAGGCATGGAGAAAGGCGTCAAAGTCGGTCGTTCCGATTCGCCCGAGCAAATCGAGAAAAAGCTTCAGCGCGACCCCGACCTGTTTCTGGTCGCCGAATCAGAGGGCGAAATCGTCGGCACAATCATCGGCGGATTCGACGGCCGGCGCGGACTGATTTATCATTTGGCGGTGGCCGCTTCCTTTCGCGGACGGGGAATCGGATCCCGTCTAATGGACGAAGTCGAAAACCGATTGCGCGCCAAAGGCTGTCTCCGTTGTTATCTGCATGTAACGGTTGATAATGACGAAGCGGTCTCGTATTACGAGAAGCGGGGCTGGAAGCGCATGGATCACGTTTACACTTACGGAAAGGATTTCGATTGACAGTTTTACGTTTCGCGGTATTGACCGTTTCCGATCGCTCCTGGCGCGGCGAACGTGAAGACCAATCGGGCCCCGCGCTGACTGCGTTGATTCAACAGCAGGGCTGGCAGGTGATACGTCAATCCATTTTGCCCGACGATTCACGGATGTTACGTGAAACGCTCGCGGACTGGTCGGACCGCGAGGAGTTGGATATTATCCTTACAACGGGCGGAACGGGTTTTGCGCCGCGCGATGTTACGCCGGAAGCGACGCGCGCTGTCATCGAACGTGAAGCGCCCGGTTTGACGGAAGCCATGCGGCGCGCCAGCGCGGCCAAATCCCCTCACGCCATGCTTTCGCGCGCAGTGGCCGGAATTCGCGGCAAAGTCCTAATCATCAATTTGCCCGGAAGCCCGAAAGCCGCCGTTGAAAATCTGCAGACCGTCCTGCCTGCGCTGGAACATGCCGTCAGCCTGCTGCGCGAAGATCCAAATGCCGAGGCGGGGCATTAGGAAGTTGTAGTATAATCGCCGCCGCTTGCAATTTTCGATGAGGTGATTTTGTATGATTGATGTGAACGATCTTCGCAAAGGCGTGACCTTCGAGTTGGATGGGACGCTGTACAAGGTGTTGGAATACAGCCACAACAAAGCCGGGCGCGGCAACGCTTCCATCCGCATCAAGGCGCGCAATATGCTGACCGGCGCGAATATTGAAAAGACTTTCCAATCGGGCGATCGCGTGCAAGATGTACGGCTTGATTTTCATAATGTCCAATATCTGTATACCGATGGCGAGTTCTATCATTTCATGGATAATGAGACGTTCGATCAGCCTGCCATCAAAGCCGATGTGCTGGGCGACAGCGCCGGTTATCTCAAGGCGGGCATGGAAGTCAAGTTGACTTTTTACAAAGGCGAACCGCTGGATGTTGAATTGCCGACTTCGGTGGATCTCGAAGTGACCGAGGCGGAGGTGGCTGTGCGCGGCGATACGGCGACCGGCGTAACGAAAAAAGTCAAAACAGAGACGGGCCTTGAAGTCCAGTGTCCGCAGTTTGTCAAAGTCGGCGATGTGATCCGTGTTGACACGCGCACCGGCGAATATATCACGCGCGTCTAAGGCGTCTGGCTCCGGAATATCGAAGGAAGCTTTGGGCGAGTGGCCGTGTAATTAAATGGACGCTCGCTCTTTCTTTAATGACAACGTATGAAAACTCCCGCCGGAAAAGAATGTAAATATTTTTATGGAAACTATTTTCGCGGACGCGATACGGAAGAATGCCGCCTTCTTCAGGCCTCGGCTCAGCGATGGTCTGCAGATTTGTGTCAAACGTGCCCGGTCCCCTCGATTTTGCAGGCCAACGCTTGCGGGTTCCTGCAATTGAAAGGCACGGTTGCGCGGCCGCTCTCTGCGTTGTTTCAACGCCGCGTGCAGGTTACGGCCTACTGTGAAAAAGCCAATCGTTCAGTCGCTGAACCGCATATCGGTTGTGGGGAATGCCATCCACTGCCGCCGGAATTCAAAGTGAAAGAATAATCCCATCAGCGCGTTCCATCCCCGCCTGCGCTGCGCTTCGGCGCGTTTTTCGGAGGCGGGCTTTTGAACGCAATAACGAAAATCGAATATGGCGCTCACCCTTCTCCTCGACCTTGACGATACTTTGCTCAGCACGAACATGGATGCTTTTGTGCCTGCTTATTTCCAGGCGTTATCGAAACATTTATCCGGCCGCGTCGCGCCGCAACCCATGCTTTCCGCGTTGATGTCTGGCACGCAGTTGATGCTTGCCAGCGACGATCCGTCGCGTACATTGCAGGATGTGTTCGAAGCCGAGTTTTATGCGAAGATCGGCGTGCCGAAGGAACAGCTTGCCGAAGCCATTGATGATTTTTACGATCGTGTTTTTCCGACCCTCGCTTATGTGACAAAAAGACGCGAAGGCGCGCGTGAGCTGGTCGAATGGGCGTTTCAAAAGGGATATCGCGTCGCCATTGCCACCGATCCGCTCTTTCCCTGGAAGGCAACCTACCATCGCGTACGCTGGGCCGGCCTCGACCCCGAACGTTTTGCGTTGATCTCATCGTTCGAGACGTTTCATTTTTCAAAATCGCATCCGGCGTATTTTGCGGAAGTGCTGGGCC
This sequence comes from Anaerolineales bacterium, assembly GCA_042408355.1. Lineage (GTDB taxonomy): Bacteria > Chloroflexota > Anaerolineae > Anaerolineales > Villigracilaceae > Fen-1038. The sequence goes on along the minus strand of JBHORD010000035.1, from coordinate 13,978 downwards.
GCCTCGGTTGGCCCGACGGGCCGGTGTTGATGGTGGGCAATGATGTTGAACGCGACTTGTTGCCGGCGCAAAAGCTTGGGCTGGCGACATATCATATTGAAGACGCGGCCGCTTCAAGTCCGGGAATTGAAACGGACCGCCGCGGCAATTTGGCTGATCTTCGCTCATGGCTTGAATCCGCCGACCTCGCCTCGCTCGAGCCCTCCTTCAAGTCAATCGATTCGATTCTTGCAGTCATGGAATCCACGCCGGGCGTCCTGCAAAGTTTGATTTCGGGATTGAGCCGCGCGGAGTTGTCCCATCAGCCTGCGCCTGAAGATTGGGCGCTGATCGAAGTGCTGTGTCATCTGCGCGATACCGAACGCGAAATTCATCGTCTGCAGTTGGATGTGTTGTTGAGCGGAGTCAATCCTTTTGTTCCGCGTCCCGATGGCGCGGTGTGGGCGAAGGAACGCAAGTATTTGAACGAGGACGGCGCCGCCGCCTTAAATGAATTTACGGCTGCGCGTCTTGAAATGTTGAACAGACTTAAAAGTTTGGAGCGCGGCTTATGGACGCGCAAAGCCCGCCACGCTATTTTCGGGCCAACCAGTTTTCTGGAAGTCATCAGTTTCATGGCGGAACATGATCGTATGCATATTCAACAGGCGTGGAATATCATTAACCCGCCTTAAGCATATCCTGCATTTTTAGACGGCGTGAATGCCGCACTGCGCGGAAAACGATTAAATCCCTCTCATGGGGAGGCGCATCGGATTCCGATTCGTTGTGTTATAACTGCCAGAATTGTTCGGGACAAGACGAATCGAATCTTGTCACGTTGCTTAATGGCAGATGGAAAAACTGTCAACCGAAATTCCTGGGCTCTTTTTTAATGGACGGGCAAGAGTCTGACCGCGAAGCCGCGTCGAAGGGCGCGCAAAGGGAAAAACGCTTAAATCGTACAGCGGTTTTCCTTGGCGTCGCTTCGACAAGCCCGGTACAAGTCTTTGTGGTTGAAAATAGTTTTCCCATTAAAAACGGCAGAACTAATTCTTGAAAATTTGATTTCGAGTTAATGGCTGACGCTGTGCAGTTTTCTCATAGGGCGACATTCATATCGCCTGAAAATACGAGAAATCTCGCGCAACGGCGCAAGGCGAGTTAATGATTGATATTACATTCCCTTGCCCTTTTACCCTTCTCCCGCTGGAAAATATGGGAAAGGGGATGAGAGCGAGAAACTGCATATGGCGAGTCATCAGCAATCGCAGAGGAAACAGGAGAGTCGCATGAGGAAACGAGTTGTCGTAACCGGTCTGGGATGCGTCAGCCCGCTTGGGTTGAATGCCAGCGAAACATGGAATGCGCTGGTGGCTGGCAAATCCGGAGCGGGCCCGATTACGCGCTTTGATGCAAGTCTGCATAAAACAAAATTTGCGGCAGAGGTCAAGGGCTTCGATGGAGTCGCCCTGTTCGGTACGCGCGAGGCGCGCAAGATGGATCGTTTTGCCCAATTTGCCATTGCGGCCGCCGAAGAGGCGCTCGCTCAGGCTGATTTGAAGATTGATGAATCCAATCGCGACCGGGTTGGAATCGTGATTGGCACTGGCATCGGCGGCATCGCCACGATCTTGGACAATTACGAAACATTGCGCGAGCGCGGCCCCGAACGCGTCAGCCCGTTTTTGATTCCGATGATGATCTCCGACAGCGCCGCGGGCATTCTGGCAATCCGCACCGGCGCGCGCGGCCCGAATATGGCGCTGGCAACCGCCTGCGCAACCGGGACGAATGCGATCGGCGAAGCCGCGGCGATGATACGGCGCGGCGCGGCGGATGTGATGCTGGCTGGGTCTTCCGAAGCGGCGATTCTTCCCCTGACCATGGCGGGATTGAACGTAATGACCGCCCTGTCCACGCGCAACGACGCGCCCGAAAAAGCCTCGCGTCCTTTTGATAAAGACAGGGATGGATTCATGATGGGCGAGGGCGCGGGCATGTTGGTGCTTGAGTCGCTGGAATTCGCGCAGGCACGCGGCGCAAAGATTCTATGTGAGTTCAGCGGATACGGGACGTCGGACGACGCTTATCATATCTCCGCACCCGCGGAAAACGGCGCGGGCGCGGCAATTTCAATGCAGCGCGCCCTGGAGGATGCAGGATTGAACATCACCGATATTGATTACATCAATGCGCACGGAACGTCCACGCCGTTGAACGATAAAAGCGAAACTGCCGCCATTAAAACGGTCTTTGGCGAACATGCATACAAGATTCCGGTCTCCTCCACCAAATCCATGACCGGGCATTTAATGGGCGCCTCCGGTTCGCTGGAGGCGGTGTTCTGCGCAAAGATATTGAACGAATGCATTTTGCCTCCCACGATCAATTACGAAACGCCCGACCCTCAATGCGATTTGGATTACGTGCCGAACGAATCGCGCAAAGCCGCGCCGCGTCATGTGATGTCGAATTCGTTTGGCTTTGGCGGTCATAACGCCGTGCTGATTCTCAGCCGTTTCGAGTCATAGAAAAGGAAGCCGATATGCCATATGCGCACATTACGGGCTGGGGGATGGCTGTCCCTGAACGAGTCGTGACAAACGACGATCTGGCCAAAGTCATTGACACCAACGATCAATGGATTCGCGACCACACCGGAATTCATGAGCGGCACGTTGCAGGCGATCATGAATTTGCCTCGACGCTGGCGGTTCAGGCTTCGTACAAAGCGTTGAAGGTCGCGAATCTCAAACCGGGTGATATTGATCTGATTATTTGTTCCACATCCAGCCCCGAATACCTCTTTCCGGCGACCGCCTGTTTGATTCAAGATGAACTGGGCGCCACCAGGGCAGGGGCGTTTGATTTGCTTGCGGCATGTTCCGGCTTCATTTACGCAACGAATATGGCGGCCCAGGCCATCCGAAGCGGCTCCATCAAAAATGCGCTGGTGATCGGCACAGAGACCTTATCGCGGTTTGTAGATTGGCAGGACCGCAACACCTGTATTTTATTCGGCGATGGCGCGGGAGCGTTCGTTTTGCAGGCCAGCGATCAGCCCGGCGGCGTCCTTTCGGCAGTGATGCATTCGGACGGTTCGGGCGGCGATTTGCTTTCATTGCCCGGCGGCGGAAGCCATCATCCTGCCAGCGAAGCCACAGTTCATGAAGGCAAACATTACATTCACATGGACGGTAGGGCGGTATTCCGCTTTGCGACGCGGGTGATGGGCCACGCCGCAAAGGAAGCTCTTGAATTGGCGGGACTCACCACCGATGACGTGCAATGGATTATTCCGCATCAGGCAAACTTTCGAATTATCGAGACGGCGGCCAAATATCTCAAACTGCCGCTCGAACGCTTTGTAATCAACGTGGACCGTTATGGCAATACCTCCACGGCTTCGATTCCGATTGCAACCGTTGAAGCCATTGAAAAAGGAATGATCAAGAAGGGCGATAAAATAGTTTTTGTCGGTTTCGGCGCGGGATTGACGTGGGGCGCTCTGGCCGCCGAATGGACCGGTCCGTTGCCGGCCGAACGGCGCATCCATCCGGAAAGCTATCGCAACTGGGCGCGGGCGCGCTCGATTCTACTGCGGCTGACGCGCCTCCTTGAAGGACTTATTTGGGGCCGCGACTCCTGATGACTTAAAGAAGTATGAGATTGCTGATGACCGACATGGTCAATTTTCCTCGAATGTGGTAAAGTAACACCGAGGAGTTAACTATGTTTGATATTGGCGCACCAGAACTGATCATCATTCTGATCATCATTCTTTTGCTTTTTGGGCCGGGCCGCATCGGGCAGATCGGCGGTGAGATTGGTAAAGGCATCCGCAGTTTCCGTGAAGGACTTAACGGCAAGGATGAGCAGAAGCCGGAACAACCTAAAGACGAGAACGCAAAGTCATAAACAGAAAAGGCTCTCTTCCCGGAGAGCCTTTGCTTTTATGAATCCGCCTCGTCCGTAATTGGCGGAAAAGGACCTGACCGCCGCGACCTTCGTGTCGCTTCGCCGCGGCTTCGCCAGTCAATGCAAGTGCCATCTGAAAATACGAGATAAATCTCGCCCTGCTTGTAAGGTGAATTTATAACTGCTTCTTTAATTCTTCTGCCGAATTGACCGGCTGTTTACAAACGAAGTTTTCGCAAACATAGACAGTGGCCTTGCCGTTCTTTAGCGGACGATTTGCAAGCAGGGCCGGCGCATCTTTTGGAGGGGGATAGGCGGAGGCGGCGACGACAATGCCTGGTCGGTATTCTGCGCGAATGACATTGACCAAATCCCCCGCAGTATCTTCCTTCGCATCATACAGGACCGCAACCTGTCTGCCGTTATCGAGGGCATAATCGGCGGCAGATAGCCAGCGCGCGAACGCGGTCGGATAGCGCATCGCCGGGTCAACAATCAGCGACAGGGATTTTTCCGCACGATCGCGGTATTCGCCTTTGCCTGTAAATGCGGCGAGCTTGAGCAACGCCTCGCATGCCAGCGAATTTCCCGATGGCGTCGCATTATCTTGAACATCCTTTGGCCGAATCAGCAATGGCTTTCCATCTGACGGCGTATCGAAGAAACCTCCATTGGGGTCTGAAAAACGCGCCAGCATTTCATCGGCGAGCTCGCAGGCTGTTATGAACCAGCGGTTTTCAAAGTCCGTTTGATAAAGTTCAAGCAGGCCAATGATGAGCGAAGCATAATCTTCAAGGAAAACTTCGTTTGACGTGTTGCCGTTTCGCCAGGCTCTTCGTAACTGTCCGGCGGGGCGCATGTTGTTCAGAATGAAATTTGCGTTGTGCGCAGCCGCTTCGAGATATTGCAAGGCTTTCGTCCGGCCGTCCAACGCACGCGCCGACTCTGCGAAGGCGGCAAGCATCAATCCATTCCATGCCGTCAGGATTTTATCGTCTGTGGCGGGGCGGGTGCGCGCGGCGCGTGCCGCGAGCAGTCTGGAATGGCAATCGGCTAATTTATCGCCGACCTGCTGCAGGTCCAGATGGAAGCGGGCGGCGAGGGTGGCGTCGTCCAATGCGCGTTGCAATACCGTCTTTCCCTCCCAATTTCCCAGTTCTGTAATTCCATAAGCCGCTTCAAAAAACTCGCTGTCCTCTGATAACTGCTCGCGGATCTCGTCTTTCGTCCAAACGTAGAATTTGCCTTCTTCGCCTTCCGAGTCGGCGTCGAGCGAGGAATAAAAGCCGCCGCCGGGGTGCGTCATTTCGCGTCTGACAAAATCGAGCGTCTCGATGACGATGCGTTTGTAAAAAGGCTCGCGCGTGATTTGCCAGGCATGCAGATAGACGCGCGCAAGTTGTGCATTGTCATATAACATTTTTTCGAAATGAGGCACGCGCCATAAATTGTCGGTGGAATAGCGCGCGAAGCCGCCGCCGATGACATCATACATTCCGCCGCGCGCCATGGCCTTGAGGGCGTGCGCCGCGGCCTTGAGCAATTCTTCGCGTTGCGGCGAATCGACCGCGGCGCGGCGCAGTAAAAATTCAATCGTCATCGGCTGTGGAAATTTCGGCGCGTCGCCCCAGCCGCCGTAACCCCAGTCGTAAGCGTCTAACAGGGATTTTGCAATTGCATTCAACGCTGGCTGTGTGAAAGCGTTTTTGTTTTGGACGGGCGCCAACGGTATTTGAATGTGCTGGACGACTTGATTGCCGACGCGTTCCGCTTCACTGCGCTCCTCGTTCCATACTTTTGCGATGCTCAGTAGAACTTCCTGGAACGATGGCATGTTGTAACGACGGACAGGCGGAAAGTATGTGCCAGCGTAAAACGGATGCAGGTCCGGCGTGAGAAATACCGACATGGGCCAGCCGCCGGAACCTGTGAGCGCAGTAGTGGCCTGCATATATATGCTGTCGAGATCGGGGCGTTCTTCGCGGTCTACTTTGATACAGACGAAATGTTCGTTCATGATCGCGGCGGTTTCCGGATTCTCGAATGATTCGTGCGCCATCACATGACACCAATGGCAGGCCGCATATCCGATGCTGAGGAAGATGGGTTTGTTCTCGGCGCGGGCTTTGGCAAGCGCCTCTTCGCTCCAGGGGTACCAGTCAACGGGATTGCCTGCGTGTTGGAGGAGATAGGGGGAAGTTTCGTTTGTTAGGTGATTGGGCATAGTATCCTTTAGAAGATTATAGCCTATGGTCGTGAGAATAGACTTGTCAATAGTCTGTTTTGGGAACACAATGGCGTTTGGACGGGCATGGATTAATACAATAGCCCCAACCTGACGAAAGAGAACGTCCCGAAGGTCAAAGCCTTCGGGGCGTTCTCGTTTAAGACAGTTTGGCTAATACCTTCAACAACGCTTCCACTGGCGGACGGTCAGCGGGGTCGTGACTCGGATAGACCAGACGCAAAATGCCATTTTTATCCGCGATGAAGTCGCCGCCGGGTTGACTTGTGTCATCGCCGTAACGAGGCTTTCCAGGCGCGCTATGGACTCAAGTTGGGAATCACATCTTTCTTCGTAAAGGCCAGCATCAGCGCGTTGAAAGCCTTTCCGCGATTGAACGCCGAAATTCAGGGCGATGAGATCGTCCTCAAACGCTATTACGATATCGGAGTTGCGGTCGGAGCCGAAGAGGGTCAAGTCCTGATTCGCCCGATGAGGTACGTCGCGCTCAGTTACGATCACCGCATCGTGGACGGCCGTGAGGCTGTCCAATTTTTGGTTCACGTCAAAGAGTTGATTGAGAATCCGGAACGGCTGCTATTGGAAGGATGAGACTTTGAGCCTGTTCGTTGACAAAAGCCAAGTCGTTCAGTTGGAATGCCTGCGGTCAGGGCTGTGGGGAACCAAGTGTCTGTGGGGCAGAGTCTTGACGTATAAAGGTTGACGCTTCCGCGATACAGCATTCACGTTCGAGCCGGTTCCGAAGGCGGGCTGACATTTTGCTTCCGTGAGGATGCGATTGAATAAGCGGTAAGAATCAGAAAGATCAGGATCGCAACGCCGTTCAACAGTCCGCCCCACATGTGCAACGGCACGGACACAATTAAGTCGCCTGTGATACGCATCATCAGGGATAGATGCAGCAGTACCAAATGAACGTAGAACGCGGGCATGTAACGGATCGGAAGATTCAGAATGGAGGGGAATATGATCGGCGCGTGTCCGAAGATCATCGAGATCACAAAGCCGATGAACACGGTATGCAGGAGCGCGTCGTATTTCAACCCTCCGGTTTGTCCGCCGGACAATAAGCCGAGAGCGCCGCTGATGCCAAGCCAGACAAAGCCAGCCATCAGACAGCTTGCGGCAAAACGCGGCAATCCCTTCTGATGGATCGTATGCCGCGCGACATCGAAGCGCAGCAGCCAAAGCGACAACGCCAGCGACCCCAAACTGCCAATCCTTGCGCCGAGATCAAAGGCGAACACAGAGATGATGGTTCCCAACAAAAAGATGGATGCGCTGATAATGAACAGCGCTTCAGCAGTTCGCGGCAGACGCGTCAAACGTCCCAGTTCGAGCCGTTCCGCGACAATAGTCAGGATTAGAAACGTCATCCACCACAGGACGATGCGGTAAATGGGAAACCCAAACAGCCAGAGGAGATTCCCAATCAGCCAGAACAGAACTCCGAGGAACATAATCGCCGTATATAACGCCAATTGCCGGCGGATGATCACGATCATAATGCCAACAAAACCCAGGCTGCCAAGTGTGATCAATGTTGCGCCGATGGATGCGCCCCACCCCACGATCAATGTGATGCCAGCCAACCCGGTAAGCATTGGACCCACATACATCCAACGCTGATGAAGCGCAACGGCGCGTTCGAGTGCGATCAACGTGCCGAGAAATGCTGAAACCATCAATGGTCCATGGATAAAAATGAAGTCCGATTCTGGCACGGGCCAATGCCATCCCAGCCTTACCCAACCCGCCCAGATAGCAGATAATAGAGCCAGGATGGCAAGAGCCAATAGAACAAGGCGGTAAAAGGGAGTTTTTGGATTCATCTAATGAGGCAATTCCGTAATTCTTACTGCCATGAATTTTAGCCTGGTTTCCGCTTCCACGCCGCGATGCGCCCCTTCATCGGCAACGATCACTGTTCCGGGGCTTACGGACAGTCGTTCTTCGTCCACGATCATTGTGCCTCTGCCTTCGATAAATTGGAATACCGATAGCCCTTCTGGATGAGGCGGTATTTTTTGCCCTGCATTCAGACCCACAACAATGACCTTGACTTCGCCTTTTGTGAACAACGGTTGAGGCTGAGGACCATCAGCTGAAAAAACGATTTTCTCTTGCGGGTTCGAAAAGTATTTATGTGTCATAGTGTACTCCTGAATACAAGAATCATTAAATTTCCCCATTTTTATCAGCCTAAACCAATTTTGTCTTTGACGATGCGCAAAGTTCTTTCTGCAATAGGTCGCGCTTTGGCGGCGCCTTCCTGTAATAATTGGTCAATATATCCACTTTCTGCAGCAATCTCGCGATATCGGGACTGCAAAGGCTTGAGATGCTCAATGATCAGCTCTGCTAATTCCTTTTTGAAGTCAGCGTAGCCCTTTCCTGCGAACCGCGCCTCGATCTCCGCTCGATGCATTCCGCTGAAGAGCTGGTAAATGGTGAGCAGGTTGTGGATGCCGGGACGATTCTCGTCAAATCGAATCTCGCGCCCGGAATCCGTTGTGGCTCGAGCGATCTTCGCGCGGATGCTATCTGGAGAATCGAGCAATTTAATGGCATGACCTTGATTTGCTTCGCTCTTGCTCATCTTCTTGGTGGGATCATCCAATCCCATGATTCTGCCGCCCGTTTCGACGAACATCGCTTCGGGCAACTTGAAGGTCTCGCCGTAGATTGAGTTGAAGCGTTGTGCGACATCACGCGTCAACTCCACATGTTGTTTCTGATCGTCTCCTACCGGCACGAGATCAGTTTCATATAAGAGAATGTCCGCCGCCATCAAAACGGGATAATCGAACAATCCCGTGCTGACGCTTTCGCTCTGCTTTTGCGCTTTCTCCTTAAACTGCGTCATGCGCTGCAGCCAGCCAATGGGCGTGAAGCAGTTCAATATCCAGGCCAGTTCCGAATGCGCCGCAATATGCGACTGGACGAAGACTGCCGACAATTTCGGGTCTATGCCCGAGGCAAAAAGCAAGCCTGCCGCTTCGCGGATCTTGTCTCGAAGGAGTCGCGGGTCTTGAGGAACCGTGATGGCGTGCAGGTCTACAATGCAAAAAATATTATCGTATTGCGGTTGGAATGCCGCCCACTGCCGAATCGCGGCCAGATAGTTACCAATGTGAATATTGCCGGTTGGCTGAATGCCGGAGAAGACGCGCTTTTTCATTTGCCGGTTATCGCTCCATCATCTTTCATAGACAGGCTCGTGATAGAGCAGTCATTATATATCGTAGGGCGATATAAATCAATTTAATTTCTATGTGTCTTTTCTGTGACCTTCCAATTTCTCAATCAGCCTTTACCTTCGTGTCATATCATCTTGACAAGATGTCAACCGGCAGAAAAACTCCTCTCGAAATGCAAGCGACCGAATCCCGTCAATGCCCGGTGGGTTTGCGTCTGCGAATCCTGCACGGCTCGCCTTTGCTGTGATCATAGGGCCAGCACATCACTTCGTTTTCATCTGTGCAGGGCTTTTCTTGTACAGCATCATAAAAAATCAAGACTGCATCCTCCCGTTCTACCTTTCCGACGGTTATCTTGACTTCTTGCCACAGGTCTTTCGAAGTGTACTCCTCATCGGACAGAGAGCGGGTGATCTGGTCGTGGCTGATCTGTCCATTCAACATCTCGGAAAGACCAGTAGCCGTTGCGTACCCAAATGTGCGAAACAGATAATCGGTGTATAGTTCTAATTGCTCTTTGTTCATCCCCACATCTTACTCGTTTTTACTGCTCAGTGCGTAACATCAGTTAAACAGGAATTCCAAGTTCGACAAATCGAATTCGATTCCCATGTCTCCTACTCCGCCCAATCCCTCGCGATCCACGCGGCCTGCTCCAGCACGGTCTGCGTCGCCTTCTCCCGCTTGTCGGGCGGATAGCCGTGGTTGCGCAGAATCCGTTTCACCATCACGCGCAATTTGGCGCGTACGGTCTCGCGCACCGTCCAGTCAATGGTGACGTTTCTTCTCACCGTCTCGACCAGTTCACGCGCAATGCCTTTGAGGGTTTCATCCCCCAGCACTTTGACGGCGCTGTCGTTGACTTCGAGCGCGTCGTAAAAGGCGATTTCCTCTTCGCTCAGCCCCAACTCCTCGCCGCGTTTTTCGGCTGTGCGCATCTCTTTGGCAAGTTTGATTAACTCGGCGATGACCTCGGCGGATTCGAGCGTGCGGTTCTGGTAGGCGCGGATGGTGCGTTCGAGCATCTCGGCGAAGGAGCGCGACTGGACGAGATTCTTACGCAGGCGGCTCTTGAGTTCGTCATTCAGCAGTTTGCGCAGCAGTTCGATGGCGAGATTCTTCTGCGGCATGCCCTTCACTTCCGCCAGAAATTCATCGGACAGAATGGAAAGTTCTGGTTTCTTCAAGCCAGCCGCGGCGAAAATATCTATCACCTGATCGCTGGCGGCAACCGCGCGCGAGAGAATCTGGCGCAGGGCTTGTTCGTAATCCTCTGCGGTTTTTTCTCCCTCCACTGTGGATTTAACCAGCGCGGCGCGCACCGCCTGGAAGAAGGCGACGTCATCCCGAATGGCAAGCGCGCGCTCGTCTGGCACGGCGAGCGCAAACGCCAGCGAGAGGTCGCGCACGGCTTTGAGCAGGCGCGCCTTGCCGTCTGGCTGGGCAAGGATGTGTTCCATCGCCATCGGCAAGACAGTCGTTCGTTCCGCCGCCGTGCCGCTGAAAAACTTCGACCAATCAAAGCCGTAGAACAGGTCGCGGCAAATCTCGTAGCGTTTGAGCAGTTCGTTGACGGCTTCTTGCTGGTCGGGGATTTCGGCAGGATGACCCGCTTCGGTGTAGGTCGCCAGCGCCTTTTGCAGGTGATACGCCAGACCGAGATAATCCACAATCAAGCCGCCCGTTTTGTTGGCATAGACGCGGTTGACGCGGGCGATGGCTTGCATGAGACCGTGTCCCTGCATGGGCTTGTCAATGTACATGGTGTGCAGCGGCGGCACGTCGAAACCCGTCAGCCACATGTCGCGCACGATGACAATCTTGAACGGGTCGTTGGGGTCTTTGAAGCGCTGGGCGAGTTCTTCGCGGCGCGCCTTGTTGCGGATGTGCGGCTGCCAGTCGAGCGGGTCGCTGGCAGAACCGGTCATCACGATTTTGATGACGCCCTGCGCGTCGTCGTCGGAATGCCAGTCGGGGCGCAGGGCGATGATGGCGTTATACAGGTCCACGCAGACGCGGCGGGACATGCAAACGATCATGGCTTTGCCGTCCAGCGCTTCGAGCCGCCGCTCCCAGTGCTGGACGAAATCTTTGGCGATGAGATGAACGCGCTTTTCCGCGCCGACGACCGCCTCCAGCGCCGCCCATTTGGACTTGAGTTTTTCCTTCTTCTCAACTTCCTCGCCTTCAGTGACTTCCTCGAACTCCTGGTCAATGCGCGGGCGTTCGCTCTCGTCCAGTTCCAGTTTTGCCAGGCGGCCCTCGTAGTAAATCCTGACCGTCGCGCCGTCTTCCACCGCCTGCTGGATGTCGTAGATGCTGATGTAGTCGCCGAACACGGCGCGGGTGTTCTTGTCGCTCAGTTCGATGGGCGTCCCCGTAAATCCGATGAACGAAGCGTTGGGCAGGGCGTCGCGCATGGCGCGGGCGTAGCCGTCAATGAAGTCGTATTGGCTGCGGTGGGCTTCGTCGGCAATGACAACGATGTTGTGGCGGTCGGATAGTTGGGGCGACTCATGAGTCGCACCTGCGGACGGGAGGAATTTCTGGATGGTGGTGAAAATCACGCCGCCAGCGGCGCGATTGCGCAAACGGGCGCGGAGGTCCTCGCGGCTTTCGGCTCGTTCGGGGACCTGGCGCAGGAGTTCGGAACAGCGCGAGAAGGTGGCGAAGAGCTGGTCGTCCAGGTCGTTGCGGTCGGTGATGACGACGACGGTGGGATTTTGCATGGCGGGATGCAGGACGATGCGCCCCGTGTAGAACGCCATCGTCAGGCTTTTGCCTGCGCCCTGCGTGTGCCAGACGACGCCGATGCGGCGGTCGCCCCGTTCGCCGTCTCGCATGGGCTGGGCGCGGTAGATGCCTTGCAATTCGCCCAATTGGGCAGGTCGGTGACTTGCCCCTCCGATTTGGGATGCGCGGAGGGTTTCTTCCACCGCCACGTTGACGGCGTGGAACTGGTGATAGCCCGCGATTTTCTTGACGGTGGGCGCGCCGCGATCCTGCTCGAAGACGATGAAGTAGCGGACGAGGTCGAGGAAGCGGCGTTTCTCGAACACGCCGCGCAGCAGGACTTCGAGTTGAGTCACGGAGGCGGGGGCGGTCGCGTCGCCTTCGATGGTCTTCCAGGGCAGGAACCATTCGCGGTTGGCGGTGAGCGAGCCGAGGCGGGCGTTGAGACCGTCTGAGATAATCAGCAGTTCGTTGTAGATAAACAGGTCGGGGATTTGCTGTTTGTAGGTTTGCAGTTGGTTGAACGCCGACCAGATGGTAGCGTTCTCATCGGCGGCGTTTTTGAGTTCGATGACCGCCAGCGGCAGTCCGTTGACAAAGATGACCACGTCGGGACGGCGATTGATGGGTGAGGCAAGTCTATGATCTGCCCCTACAACGGTGTATTGGTTGACGACCAGCCAGTCGTTGTTTTCGGGGATGTCGAAATCAATCAAATGTACAGGCTTGCTGACCGTGCGCCCGTCCTTCTCCCTGAAATCCACCGTGATGCCTTCGGTCAACATGCGATGGAAGGCGTGGTTGTTGAGCAGGAGCGAGGGAGCGCGCAGGCGCGTCAGTTGGCGAAAGGCGTCTTCGCGCGCGGCAGGCGGGAGGTCGGGGTTGAGGCGGTCGAGGGCGGCGCGCAGGCGTCCGAAGAGGACGACATCCTGATAATTCTCGCGCTCCGGGGCGGCGCCATCGAAGGCGAGGTCGGGACCAAAGGCGCGGGCGTAGCCCAGGTCTTGCAGCCAGTCGAGGGCGGCTTGTTCGAGGGTGGATTCGGTGAAAGAGGTCATTTTGATTTCACAGGATTTTCATTGTCCTTTGCCCAATTGTCAATGTTTGATTCGATGTACCGGTGGATGCGGCCGTATTCCGCCTCGTTGCGGATGATGTGTTCGTAATAATTGCGCTGCCAGATGGTGGGACTCGATATATCGAGCCCGTACAATTCCTTTTGAATACGGCGGGTGACGGACGATTTATATTGACGAATAATCGTTGCCAATGAACCCGAAACGGGTTTGCCGAATTTTTCAATGTTGTCCGTCGGGACACGCCATGGCGTGTCCCTGCCATCGGTGTCCCGACCATCGGTGATGATGATAATCCCATGCACATGATTCGGCATGACCACATACGCGCCCAATTCGACATGGGGGAAATGTTCGGGGATGGCGCGCCAATGTTCGTCGGCGATTCGACCCATTGGCGATAATCGCATTTCCCTGTCCACGATTTCGCCAAACAATGGTTCGCGCTGATGGGTGACCATCGTGATGAAATACGCGCCTGCCTGGGTGTAATCGTATCCTTTCAATCGGATGGAACGGCGGTGGTGTAAGTGCCCCGAAGGGGTATTTTGCGGGTCGAATTTCATGGTTGATCCGTTCTGGTTATTCGTTGGGGTGCGCGTTGGGGCATGCGTTGGGGCATGCGTTGGGTCATGCGTTGGGGCGCGCGTTGGGGTGCGCGTTGGGTCATGCGTTGGGGCGCGCGTTGGGGCGCGCGTTGGGGCACGCGTTGGGGCACGCGTTGGGGCACGCGTTGGGGCACGACATTGTCGTGCCCCTCCCCCTCCCCCCTACCCGCTACCCGTGCACCCTCACCTCCCCCCGCATTAACTTCGGCAGCAGAC
>JBHORD010000043.1:0-8599 GCA_042408355.1 Anaerolineales bacterium | reverse complement strand
CGGAGGCGTTCCCATAATGAGCTTGCTGTTACAAAGTCTGCTCGACCCCAAAGGCGCAAAATGGGAAAAGGTCGCGCGCGAAAGCACGACCCTGTTATTAAACAATTTGACAAAGAAATGAGGCAACAAAATGATTTTGGTTACCGGCGCGACGGGACACATTGGGAATGTCCTCGTCCGCAAATTGCTCGAGCGCGGCGAAAAAGTCCGGGCGCTGATTCTGCCCGGAGAAAGCCGCACCCCGCTTCGAGGTCTGAACGTGGAAGCGGTGGAAGGCGACGTGCTTGATGCGTCCTCCCTGTTCAAAGCGTTTCAAGGCGTGCGCGGAGTCTTTCACCTCGCTGGAATCATTTCCATCATGCCCGGCTCGAATCCCATCGTTCGCAAAGTCAATGTGGAAGGCACGCGCAATATCATCCAGGCCGCAAAACAAATGCGCGTGAGGAAGTTGGTGTACACGAGTTCAATCCATGCAATTCAACGAGTCGCAGATGGCACAATTGATGAACGCCTGCCGTTCGATCCGAACAATCCATACGGCGAATATGACCGTTCCAAAGCGGAAGCAACGCTCGAAGTTCAAAAAGCGGCTCAGGCGGGACTGGAAGCGGTCATCGTTTGTCCAACGGGCGTCATCGGCCCGTATGATTTTCGCGGTTCGATGATGGGCGAGGTCATCCGCAGCGCGGCACAGCGAAAGCCGACGCTTTACGTGGACGGCGCGTACGATTTTGTGGATGTGCGCGATGTAGCCAGCGGGATGATCGCCGCGTTTGAAAAAGGCAGGCGCGGCGAAAGTTATATTTTGTCGGGACAGAAAATTTCGGTGCGGTATTTGCTCGAAACCGTACGGGAGATCACGGGTCGTCATTTCTTCCAGATGAAAATTCCATTTGATCTGGCGAAATTCGCGGCGCGATTTACTCCGTGGTATTACAGAAAATCGAACGCCACGCCGCGTTTTACGCCGTATTCCCTGGAAGTTCTGCAAAGCAATTGCAACATCAGTCACGCCAAAGCCACGCGCGAACTCGGCTACCGGCCGCGAACGTTGTACGAGACTATTGCCGACACCGTCAAGTGGTTTTTGGAAATGTCAAAATCCGCCTCCCTGGTCGAGGAATGATCCCACCGGCTGAGCGGGCGTCCCTTTCGATCTCTCTTACGCGGACGCCGCCTCCGCCGCCGGCAAAGCGTCGTGATCCGGAAGGATGGCCTCCGCATTGCGAATGGCGGGCACACAATATCCAGCGACGCCGACCATTAAGATTGCAACGCCGCATAAGAAGATCAACAACGTCATGCCGCTGCCGGGGCCGAAGCCAAACAGTCCGCCGAATGTGTGAGACAGAAAACTGTTTTGATTCTTCATTGCCGGCTCGAGGACGAAATCCGATAACGTCCCGCCGATGATTGGCGAGATCGGATTCGTAAACCACGCGATCAGCCGCCGGGCAGAAAAGACGCGTCCCTGCAAATCCGGCGCGACCTTTGCCTGCCAGAGAGCCTGATTCGAGCCGTTGATGATCGGAATAAAAATTCCGCCAAGCAAAACGGCGGACGCCCAAACCGGCAGGCCGCGTCCAAAACTGAAGACGATGTTGCCGAGAATGCCGGAGAGGAACCAGCCGAACAAAACCCCATAAGCTCGATTCTTAAATCCGCCCCAGGCGCTCATGGCAATTCCGCCCACCACCATGCCGATCGACGCGGCAGATTGAACCGAACCAAGGATTATTGTATTTTGAGCAGTGCGCGCCAAAAGCATCGGCGGCAAAACCGTGAAGCCGATTCCTGCAAACAGATTGCCAAAGAAGAAAACCATCTGCAAGCCAAGCAGACTCGGACGCGCAAAAATATATTTGAAACCAAACGCGGCCTCTTTCCAAAAACCGCCTTGGGATTGAGCGCCTTCCGCCGTGCGAGGCGGCTGTGGAATGAAGACCAATGCCAGCGCGAAGATGGCGATCCAAAAAGTGATCGAGTCGATCAAAAGGATTCCGCCGATTTGGATAAGCGGAATCAACGCGCCCGCCAGGAACGGCGAGACGACTCCCGGCCCCGCTTCGATCAATGACATCATACCGTTGGCGCGTCCATACTGCTCTTTGGGAACCATTGTGCTGATCGCCGCGGAATATGCCGGCCACTGAAACGTGGTGCCGATGCCCGAAACCGCCACCGCAATATAAATATGCCAGTACTGCAAATGACCCGTTGCATACAAGATGAACAACGACAACGTGGCCATGCCGCCGGCAATATCGCTGACCATCATCATCAGCTTGCGGTTATAGCGATCCACCATCACGCCTGCAATCGGAGACATGATCAGGAACGGCGTGATATAAGCTACCTGAACGAATCCCATGGCCGTGGCGGAATGGGTCTGTTGGTACATGTAAATGGTCATGGCAAAGGAAGTCATGCCGCTTGCCAGCACCGAAACGATCTGTCCTATCCAGACCACGCCAAATCCGAGCATTCCGCTCAGACGCGGTTTTGTTTGCGCTTGGGTTGCTTGCATTCTCACCTCAGACAATAAATAAAGTCCGAAGTCTTTCGGCTTCGGACTCCGCCTATTTTTTATATGCCCTCGGAAGATGCGCCCAAAAACCGAACGCTCAACAAAGAACCGACTCCCGGCATGGCAAGATAAACGGCGCAGACCGCCAGCATTCCGCCTGCAGTCAGAAACAGCGCCGGGATATTCCAGCGCAATATCGCGCCGGCAATTGCCTGCGAAAGCGGCATCAATCCGAGGTTGGCCAGCAATATCATGCTCATCAAACGTCCCATCATTTCCCTGGGCGTGTTGCGCTGTAAACCGGTGATCAACAAAACGCCAAGATATCCATTAAGAGTTCCCAAAACGAACAGGTCGGCCGCGGCGACGCCGGAAGCGCGGATCCATGTCAGCGCGCCAAGCCCCGCGCCAAATACAATGAACATCGCCACCATGAAGAACGCCATCAGCCTTTTCGATATCTTCGGCAGTGCGCCCGAAATCAGAATGCCCAGGAAATTGCCGCCAGCATAACCAGCCATAATCAAGCCATACGCGGTTGCACCTTCAACGAAACGCGTATCCGCCAGATACGGGACGCCCACGATCACGGGTCCGCCAAAGGCAAAGTTGGCAACTGCGATCAGAATGAACATGGCGCGCAAAGCCGGATCTTTGAACATAAGCACAATGCCGTCGCGTATTGATTCGAGCACGCCGGCGGACTCAGCCTGGCGCGCCGCAATGACTTCGCCTCCAGATTTCATCATCCAAAGCGTGACCACCGAAACGAGGAACGTAAGCGCATCGAAGGCCATCGCCAGCGCCACGCCGATTTTTTCGTCCCGGAGGGTCGCGATCATGAATCCAGCCGCGGCGGGTCCCACAAAACTGATCAACTGCATGCTCCCCTCCATCAACGAGTTGCCGGCCTGCAAATCCTCGGATGGCACCAGACGCGGCGTGATGGACATCGAAGCCGGTCCGAACGCGCCCGAGACAACGCCCAAAACGACGCTGTAAACGTAAATCATCCAGACCTGCATCGTTCCGGTCAGCACTTGCGCGGCAATCACCGCTGAAATGAACAGCCGAACAGCATCGGAAACAAGCATCACGCGGCGCGGTGAGATTCGATCCGTGACCGCCCCGCCGATCAACGTAAAGACCGCGCGCGGAATCCCGCCCAACGCCATCACCGCGCCGAGCGCCAGCGGATCGCCGGTCATTTTTAACACCAGCCACGACATAGCAATAAAATGGAATTGGTCGCCAAGGAGGGATGTGTTTTGCCCAATCCAAAGAAGGAGGAAATCGCGGATCGCAAGTACGCGTTTCATCGGATTTGTGGCAGCAATCGGTTGTACGATTGTGTCGGTCATGAAATCTCCAGGATGTTCGATATATTTCGTTAAGCGGATTCGAAATAAAACCGTTGGGACAATAAAGCCTCTCGCATTAATCAGAAGCAAGAGGCTTTATTGCTTCATCATTATTTGGTGCAACATGTAAAACGCCATATTCTATTCCACGTAAATTTCCACATGTTCGCCGTCTTCCTCATCGGTGACGTCAATGATCTTGCCGGTCACGCCGGAACGCAAAGCTTCCATCACCGCGGACATATCCACGCCTTCCACCTCGGGCGCAAAATGCGCGCCGATCTTCATGCCCGCGTCAATCAGCCCAAGCGGAATCTGCACCGAGGCCTTGGACCGCCCGGTCGCAATATCCGTTACGCGGATGCGAAGCCAATGTCCCGCCGCGGCCGCGCGCGATGAGCCCGACAGCCCCGAACGGCGTCCCTCGCTCAAAGCCGACAGCAATTTGGCGCCGTCTTCCGCGCTGATCTTGCCCTCCTCGATCATTTTCAAAATCTTCATACGTTCTTCTGCATTAGCCATTTGCGCCTCCTACCCGATATAAATCTGCACACGTTCGCCATGTTCGCCTTCATTCACGTTCACAATCAAAGGCTCCTTGGATGAAATTCCCTTCGACAACAATTCAACGATTTCATCCATGTTGGTTTGCCGCAAGCCGTCAATGTTGCGGCCAAAGTTACGAAGGAACCAGCTTGCCAATCCGAGAGGAAGCGGGAATCCAAGCGTGATGTTGCGCGGCCATTCGTTCTCTGCTTGTTCCACATTTATGTACAACCATCTGGAAGTGGCGGAGCTTGCGAACAATACAATCAACGCAATCCCCAGCAAAAGCGGAAGCCATGCAAAATAAAACCAGAATCCGTAATTGGATGTGGCGACCAGCGCGTATATCCAATAAGCGGAAAGCGCTGTGATGAGCACGCCGATCCACAACGGGATTTGCCAAAGACGACGCGCTTTGCGCGCGACTTCTTCGAATTCGGACGCGGCTGGCTTCGTTGCATCTGATTCCGCTTCGGGTCCGGACGAAGAAGCGGGCGCGCCTGTCCCGACGCGGGACGAGGAAGCCTCGACGATTTCCATCTCCACGGACGATTCATCCAGCGCCTTTATCAGCTTCACGGCTTCATCCGCGCTGATTTTCCCATCAGCGACCATCTTGAGAATTTCCTGCCGTTCTTCCGAGGACATTATTCCCCTCCTTCGAGAGCCGAAAGCAGTTTATCCGCTTCCTCGGCTGTGATCTTTTTTTCCTGCAGCATTTTGAGAATCGCCATACGTTCCTCGTCCGTTACAGGCTGGTCCTTCGCTGACGCATCCGGCCGCGGGCTGGAGTTTTGAAAAGAGGCTGGCCGCGGCGGTATCGGGCCGCGGGTCCTCATGCGCGAATCGATGCGGCGGATTTTCTTTTCGGCTTCGCGCATTTTACGTTCAGCCTGGCGCGTGGCTTCGCTCACTCGTTGAGAGATTTGACCGCCAAGCTCGCGGCCAAAATCATTCCAGTCGAACATGGCGCCAGCCAAATTGCCAAACTCGTCGGCCGATTCCGCCGCTGTATCCCGGCCGCTGACGCGTAATCCGCCTCCGGCGCTCAATGAAATCTTTGCCGAACCGTCGCCAAGCGTCACAACCCGCGAAGACGAATCCTCGCGGGGAATATCCGGAAGTTGAATCTCAACTTCATCGGCGGTTAAATTCAGTGTTGCGTTTGCGTTAGACGGCAGGATTGCCAGGATGTCCTCGCCGGCGTTCACTGAATATTCGTGACCTGCCTTTGGATCGAGATAAACCACCGCGTCCGCGCCGACCGTCGCTTTAAGATTTCCGCCGACGCCGCGCACAACAAGATCGTCGGATACTAATTCAATTGTTACGCCGCCGGCCACATCGCGAATGGACGCGTCGGCGTTGATGTTTTTGATGCGCAAATCGCCGGATGCGCCGCGCAGGTCAAAGTCATCGTCAACGCTTTCGATCAAGGCGGAGCCGATGTCGCGAATGGAAAGGTCACCCTTCACTGCTTTGATTTCAACCGATCCGGTAATGCCGCGCAAGGACATATCGCCGGCGACGGTCTGAACTTCGAGCGAACCGCCGCGCGGCATACGCAACGTCAAATCGTCGCTGCAGGAGAAATAAACGGTTTGACCATCTTGACGAATACGAACATTTTCATCGTCGGCTTTGACCAACAATTCCTGTGCACCCCAGCCGACAATGCTTAAATCGCCTTTTACTTCTTCGATCACAATGCGAGGCGCCGGACCTGTGGAAAGAGTTTGACTGGTCATAATTCATCCTCACCGCGCAGAATGCGCATGGCTTCTTCCGCCGAAATCTTGCCGGCATCCAAATCTTCGAGAACCGAGCGGCGTTTCTCTTCCGTAATCTCAGGAGTTTCATCCTTGCCCGGTTCATATCCCATGGCGCGGATAATCTCATGCAGGCGATTGCGAATCGTCGGATAGGACCCCCATTTCCCCTCCTGCTCCATGCGGTTGATCCGGCCTTCACAGCGGACAAAGGTCTTGACAAATTCGATTTGATCCGCAGTCAAAGCCGGAAACGAACTATTCTCGAATCTTCCTTCGATGGAAGTATCACATGTGTCACAGTGATAACGCACAACAGACAGATCGTCCCCGCAAACCGGGCATTTGGTGAGAGAAGGCTTCATATTTTTCCTTTTACAAGGATTATATCAATAAATCTTATTTTGTCAAGTTAAAAATTTAAAAATATAAATCTTTATATTTATTTTCTTGATTATGCCTTACATTAAACACTTGCACTGACTGGCGCCGCCATGCCGAAGTGAGGCGAAGGCCGCCAAGGAAAGCCGCTATAAAATTCAAGCATTTTCTCCCTTTGTACACCTTGTGGTCAGGCTCATTTCCGCCAATCACGGAAGGCCGCTATTTTTTATTTGCATAATTCCGTCAGCGCCAACCACTCCCCTTTTCGTTTCGGATGTTCAGCAATTTTCAGCTTTCCATTTTCTATTAATTTTGTGATGGCGCGTGAGCACAATTCACTCCCCCAGCCAAATAATTTATTTGCGTCTCTTGCCTGCGCCGCGCCGACCGAATCGAAATACAGTTCCAGCAATTTCTGCCGCGCCTGCGATTCGCTGATCGGGCGCGCTCTTTCGGGCAGATCGGGATAATGCCGCGCGGTGATTTGGTAGACAAACGCATATTTCCACGCGCCCGCCTCTGCCACGCCAACGGGCAGAATCTTGAAATCCATTTGCAAATCTTCGAGGGCGCCCTTCCATTCGGATTCCCGGGCGCTGGTCAGCCGCGCCGCTTTGCGAAGCGAGATCGAATCCAGAGGCCCTTCCTTCAACAACGCTTCATAAATATTTTTCGCGGCCTGCGTGAGGCGCCCGTCTTCATATTGAATCAAATAATCTTCTTCCGGCGAGCCGTAATTTTCGGACAAGGCATAAAAATAAGGGACGGCATCCAGCGAGATCATCGTCGCTTTGCGGCGCAGAATTTTGGCGTAATACCAAATGCGTTTGGGAAGCGCATCGTCTTTCCATCTCCATGTGATGTGGCCCGGATCGTCATGCGCGTCAGCCACAGGACGATCGCCCGCAACCGCCGTCCACAAACTTGGCAAATCCACTCCGCTGATCGGCCAGAAATAAACAAAGCCGCGTTCGTTGACAAATTTCAAAGCCTGAGTTTGAGATGAGACCGGTTTGGCAGGCGGAAGGCGAAAAGTCCGGGCGCGATGCGTCTCAAGTTGTTTGAGTTCGATGAGGGGCATGGCGACATTCTATTCCATGCAAGTTAAATCTGCAATCAGACTATAATAGACTCTATTGGAAATAAAATTGGGACGCAGAAAAACGCGGACGTACGCCGATACAAAAGAAAAACATCTGCGCTTTCCGCGTTGATCGGCGTCCAAAGCCGGTTTTTAGTGACGATCGCTGGCAGAGACAGCTTCAATACGGCCATGATGCGCCGGCCGCAGACGTCAATCTTCATCATCCCGATAACAACATCACGCTGAAATTCAGCGGCGCGGTGGATTTTCACGAGAACCTGTTGACGCGAAAGTTGATCGTCGCCGCTCTCCGTCACGCCGCGTTTATCGCAACCGTTGAGGCGTATTTGCAAGCCGATGAACGGTTGAAATCGTCCAGTTCATCATAAAAAAGGAGCGCTCACATGTTAAAGAAAACCTACCTGAAAAACGGAAACTGCCGCGTGACGTTCTCGCTTCCCGCCAAAGTGAACGCCGAGTCCGCCAGCCTGTGCGGAAGCTTCAACCGATGGGACAAAAATGCGCATCCCATGAAACGTTTGAAGAACGGCACATTTTCCATTACGATCACGCTTCAACCGGGAGAATATCGTTTCCGCTATTATCTCGACGGCAAACGCTGGGAAAATGATTGGGAAGCCGACGCCTACCGCGCCAACCCGTACGGAAGCGAAGACTCGATTGTTAAAGTTTAATAAGCGTTTGAAGCCGCGCACATCGCGAAGGTAAAATACAACATACTGTGGACGACTATATTTTAAAAATAACCGCGGACATCGAAGCGCTGAGTCAATGGGCGGCGCAAAAAATCGCCGCTTCATGCCGGCAGGCGGTGGAACAGCGCGGCCGTTTTTTGTTCGTGCTTAACGGAGGCGGCACGCCGAGGCGGCTCTTTGAATTGCTCGGCGCCGATTTTCGCAACGAGATT
>JBHORD010000041.1:0-6670 GCA_042408355.1 Anaerolineales bacterium | reverse complement strand
TCTCGTTGATCGGCATTGGAACCTCCGGGTGAAATCGTTTGTGGTAAAACAACTTTACCCGATTTCTTTTGCCGATCAATACCTTTTCATCAAACTGTCAGGTCGCTAGTAGTTCTTCTGCTTTATAAAATGCCCTTGGCTTTCGCCGCCTTCGCCGCCTCGCGCCGCGTGCGGACATGAAGTTTGGACAAAATGTTCCGTATATGTGTCTTGACCGTGTTCAGGCTGATGTTCAACGCGGCGGCGATCTCCTTATCGGTTGCGCCCTGCGCCGCCCGCGCCAGCACCTGTTGTTCGCGCTCCGTCAAGCCGCTGTCCTCTTCCCCTGCGGAGAAGCCGCCCGCGCTCAAACGGCGGAACTCGGTCAGCACGCGCGCTGCCAGCGCGGGAGAAAGCGCGGCTTCCCCCTTCATCGCGCCGCGCAGCATGGCGAGCATTTCCTTCGATTGAATTTCCTTGAGCAGGTATCCCTGCGCGCCGTTTTTGAGCGCCTGAAACAGTTTGTCGTCGTCATCGCGCACGGTCAGCATCACAATGCGGGTTTCGGGCAGTGACTCCTTGATCTGGCGCGCGGCTTCGATTCCGTCCATGCCGGGCATTTGCACATCCATCAAAATCAGGTCAGGCTTCAACTCCTGCGCCTTGACGAAGGCTTCCAAACCATCATTGGCTTCGCCGACCACTTCCATGTCTGGCTGGGAAGCGATGATCCCTGCCAGCCCTTCGCGGAAAAGGGCGTGATCGTCAGCCAGTAAAACCCGGTAAGGTGTCATCACTATTCGCTTCCCTTCAATAATCGCCGCAGGTTCTCATACTTCAGCAAAGACAGATCCACGTTCGGCTCGAGAAACGGACGCACATCCTCCACTGCCTGCCCCCAATCCGCCGTTTCCAGCCGCTGCAGGACTGCGCCGCGCCAATTGTCCTCGGTCAGTTCGGTGCGCTCCCAGCCCGTTTGCCGCAGAGCATGATTGAGCAGAAGCAGGTTGGGGGGTGGCCAGTCGGGATCGCTGAGAAACCAGATCAAATCGTACAGGTCGCGTCCTTTCAGATAGGGGCGCTGCAAAATGGCGTGAAGTTTGCCCGCCAGCAAAGAGGCGCGGTCATGGTGCTGTAATTGCAAAGTGACGTGGCGGCGGATGACGGTCACTGCCAATCCCGCGCCGCGCGGCGGGCTGGTATCCACCTCGATTTTCACCGCCAGATTCTCGCCCCGATGAGGAGAAAGCCCCAATTCATAAAGGAGACCCGCAAAACGAACAAACGCGCTGTGGACGGTTTTCTGGTCGTTGACCTTGAACTCGATGGCATAGCCCTCCGCGCTCAACTCACGGCGGATGGTCTGCAGAAGGGCGCGAAAATCGTAACGTTCGCGTTCCCTCTCCAGCGCGAAGTCCAGGTCTTCGGAATAGCGCGCTGTCGCGTAGAGGAAGCGCAGCGCCGTGCCGCCGTGAAAGGCGAGCGGAATCATTGCGCCTGCTCGTTGCAGGGCGGCAAGAATGCGCGCCTGCAAATATTCGCGCGCGACGTTGCGCGCCTGTAGCGGCGACTGCGCCGAACGCGTCAATTGCGCCAGATAGTCCTTCATACCGTCTCGTATTCCTCGGCCTCGGCGCGCGCCAGGTCGTTCACAACGCGGACGGCGCGTTTCATTTTGGGGCCGCCCATCCTGTCCGCCAGTTTTTTCAGTTCCTCCAGATTCAACCGTTCCAGATTTTGCAGGCGCAACTCCCGCAAATAGTCGGGCGAATCCCCGTTGTGGGTGAGATGGATCAAATCCAGCAGGGCTTTCTCCGCCGAAGCGACGAACGCCTTTTGCCCGTTGCCCAACTCCGTCAGACGATACCCGAACAGCAGGTCTGGTTTGAGGCTGTGAAATTCGTAGGTTCCCAGCGGCGTCTCCCAACGCGCGCCGCGTCCCGCGCCGACGCTGACCACGCGCGGCGTTCCTTCGGGAATCAAACCGTAATGTGCCAGCGCGGATTGGCAACTGACGTATGAACCGCGCGCCAGGCGATTGGCAATGACAAAAGGATGAGGTCTGGCTTTTTGAAAGGGGGGAGCCAGCGCATACACGCCGCGCCGCAATTGATACAACCGCCCCGCTTTGACCCAGCGCGAAAGTTGGACGCGCAAACTGCGCGGGTTCACCTCCCCTGCCAGCAGCAAGGCGCTTTCAAAGACAATTTCATCGCCAACAATGTGGAGCAATTGACCAAATTCCATGCAAATAAGATAACATAAACGATAACTTATTGCAATGGATTACTGAGACCACCTCAACCTGATGCGCGTCCCGCGTCCCTGCTCCGATTCGACCTCCAGCCGCCCGCCGATATGAGCGGCGCGCGCCTGCATCACCCGCAGACCGAAATGTCCGCTCGGCTCGGGCTGGGACGCGTCGAACCCCTTGCCGTCGTCCTCGACGATCACGAAGTAATCTTCGCCGTCCATCCCCACATGCACGCTGACCCGCTTCGCGTTCGCGTGACGGGCGGCGTTGATCAACGCCTCGCGCACAACATTGTCAATCTGTTCCGCCGTCTGCGGAGGACATTCAGGCGCAGTGTCGCTGTCAGAACGCCAGACCGATTCCAGGTCATGCTGCGAAGCGATTTTCTCCAGCGTATCCCGCAGGCGGGCGCATAAATCCTTTGGGGCAGACGCGTCATCCATCAATTTGTTGATGGCGCGGCGCACCTCGCGGGTGGCTTTGTCAATCGTCTGGCGCGTCTTTTGCAAACGTTCGAGCGCCGCTTCATCTTGCCCTTCCGAAAGAAACTCCACCACCTGATCGGTCATCAAGCCGAGATAACTGAGCGTTTGCCCAAGCCCATCGTGCATCTCCGCGGCCACGCGGCGGCGTTCTTCCAACGTTGCCACGCGCTCGGCCTGGGCGAACAAACGCGCATTCTCCAGCGCAATCGCGGCGACGTTTGCCAGTTTGGTCAGCATATCCGCCGACTCAACTGCAAATTGATTTTGCGATGGACTGCCCACACATAACGCGCCGATGACGCGGTCGCCGACGCGAAGCGGCGCGGCTAAATGGCTGGCGCGATATTCCTCCGATAACATGCGGCATCCGCCATGGCAAGCGCTCATGCCGCAGATCATTGCCTGTCCGCCTTCCATCACGGTATCAGTAAAGTCCGTGTGGGCGGGCATGGTATCGCCAACAATCGCGTGCCGCGGACCGCTAACCGCCTGGAGTTTCAGCCAATGCTGGTTGGTATCCACGAGACAAAGCGAGGCGATATCGCCGCCCAACAAGGTGCGCGCTTTATCTGTGACCGAGTTCAACACCTGCTGAATATCGAGGCGCGATGAAATTTCCCGGCTCACTTCGTTGAGCGTTTCCAATTCTTGTGTGCGTTGAGCGACACGTTGTTCCAGCGTGACATTCGCTTGAAGGAGTTCTTCACGTGCGGCGTGGAGGCGGGAGCGCATCTCATCGAACGCCTGCGACAAGGTTCGCATCTCTGCCGGACCCTCAACCTGTATCGGCGTTACGAGATCATTCTCCCCCAAACGTTTTGCCGCCAAACTCAAATCCTGAAGCGGCTTGAGCAGAGAGCGGCGCGTGATCCATGCGCCGACTGTCAGCAATGCCAATGCACAAGCCAGAAATGTAATTTGAATGGCGCGCAAGCGATTCACTTTGGCAGTCGAAGACGCTTCATATAAACGTACAACCACATCGGCTTTTTGGAGCAGGTCATCGGATTGTGTTTCAAGTGCGCTTTGCTGTGACGCGGATGCGGCGGAGGAATCCATTGCATCTAATGTGGAGCGGTATTGATTCCAGGATGAATCCATCTCGTCCAAAGCGGTGAGCAGCTGCGGGTCAAGCGTGACCGGCAGGTTGACCGCGCTGTCTGTCAGATACGGCGCGCTTCCCCCATTCCGCAAAGCGGATAATGTTTGGCTGAAGGTCTGTTCGGATTTCTTCAAGGCGGCGGATACAGATTCATCCCCATCATGTAATTGAAGCGCCAGCCGCGTCATCTGCTGAACCAGCATCCGTTGACGCCCAGCCAAATTGATGACCAATGCATCCTGCCGCTGGGACTGCAAGCCCCAATACGTAACGCCGACGGAAACGAGCACGAGCAGGACAAATGCCGTGAGCAAAATGGTAAGTTGAACCTGGAGGCGCTGGATCATTACAGGAATGAACCCAATCTGCTTTTGAAGAAGTTTTTCTCATTATAACATTCGGCTTAAGCAATTTATTTCTTTGCACGGATGGGCGGAAACGTGTAACTATTCCTCATGATGAGTCATGCAACTGCAAATGATGCTCTGCTCAAACGTCTGCGTTCCTTCGAATTCCTGCGCGGATTGGAAGGCGCGGCTCTTGCACGCCTCGCAGACGGCGCAGTCTGGAAGGTCTTTTCTCCCAACTCGATCATATTCTGGGAAGGAGATTTGGGAGCATTCTGATCTGGGTCAGCATCTTCATTCCCGCTCCCGCCAAAGGCATCCTGTATGGAATCGGCTTCGCGCTCTATGCGCTGGCGCTCGTCCATCCCATGAAAGAAATGTTCGAGATCGTCCGTGACGGGTTGAATAAATTCGATCTGGCTTAACGAAGCGGAGAACTATGAAAAAGATTCTGTACCTTCTCTTGTCCTGACGTTGGCGGCTTGCGGAACAGCCGCCGCGCCCGCCAATCCCAGCACGACTGCTACGCTTGAACCTGTGCCTGCTGAATATGCAGGCAAGACCAATCCCCTTGGGTCCGACGCCGCGGCGGCGGGCGCGTCCGTGTTCGAGACGAACTGCTCGGCCTGCCACGGCCCGCAGGGTTACGGCGACGGTCCCGCAGGAGCCGCGCTCGATCCCGCTCCGAAGAATTTGGTTGAACTGGGCAAGATCGCTTCGGACGATTATTTCTTCTGGCGCATTTCCACGGGACGGCCAGGCACTGCGATGGTCGGCTGGAAGGGCGTATTGTCGGATGAACAAATATGGCAGGTCATCGTCTACATTCACACGTTGAAATAAAACGAGCGGATGCAATTCATCAAACATATAACTGCTTGAGTTTAGAATGGCAAAGCAGCACATAAGAGATGTGTGGTCATACCCTAGCCAAGACAGTTTGGTGTCAGAGATAGGAACACAGCGAAATCGGATGTCCAAAACCAACTCTGGTGCCATCCACAATCAAGCGCACTTCTTGCAAGCAACGCCATTGCGCCTGGATCCATCGGCGAGCAATCGGCTCGTACCGTTCCCGAACTCGAACGGCAGGATTATCCAGAAAACGACTCAAGCGGCGGGCGATGCTCACCAGATTGGCTGGTCCAGGAATCTTCCCTGCCTCCTTGCTCAAATGCACCGAGCGGCGTTGGTAGATTCCTACGATCAGCCAGACAAAGTTATGCAGGGGGGTAATCCGTTCGTCAGGCCGTAGTTCACAAATTTCTCGCATCCAGGTATGATACAGACGGTCGGTCGGCATCAGCATCTCCAAGTAAATCGTTTTGTTGCCAAAACAAATTTCCTCGATTTTGCTCGCCGATCAACCCCCCTTTTCCATCAAAACTGTCTGGCGGCCAGAAAAAATTAATTGATTTGATTTACACGAAAGAAGGGCCCGGTCTATACGGGCCCTCTCGTGTCCGGTGGTTCCATTTTATTTTTTACCTCCGTTTCGGGATGCGGCAACTTCATATCCAATCGGCGGTGATCTAATTTGGCATACCCTCGGAGCAATCGCAAGAAAGAATGGAAATGGCGTTTTCAACGTGTTCATGTGATCACTCCTTCAGCTTGCCCAGGGATAGTTTTCGGGCGTCGGCGCTTCTGCTTTGCCATCATCGGGCCAGATGGCTCTGCTGTTGTTAAGTAACTGTCTGACGCGCTCTTCTCGTTCGCGGCGCCGCGCCTCTTGAGCGGCGACCGATGGCCGGCGGTGATCCTTTCGGACGACAATTATCGAGGGCCTGCTGGGTTGTGTAGATTGTGCTTTGGCACTTAATACCTTATATAACCCGAAACCAGCGCTGATCCCAATAACGGCAAGAGCGACACACAACGCAATCACAAAGATCGCCAGCCCGATATTGAGAACGTTGTACAACGCGCTTCTAAATGCCGCCGCCTGTGCATTGGCAACGCTTGCCGCTTGAAGATCTAGCTGTTGCTTTGCCGCTTCGTATGCTGTCTGCTGTTTTTGCTGCTCAATTTGGGCATTGGTTTGCGCCTGAAGCAGTTGCAAATTCAACTCGCCTTGCTGACGTTGAATGTCTGTTTGAACATTCATTTCCCGCGCTGTCGCAGATGCGATTTGACCGTTCAACCATGTCGCATCCTTGATGTTGAAACCGAGGGCAAAGGCTCCAGCCAAGATCACAATTGCCAGGAAGAAAAACCATTTTGTGCCTGTTGCTTGTCCGCTTTGGTACATCATAAGCTCCTTTCTTTATCGTTGCGGCAAGTGTAAAACCACTTCAGAAAGGAACGCTCACCATTAAATTGTAGTTATCTCGTTTGAATCTGTGGTTCGTCTCACAATTTTCTTAGAAGTGGTTTCATAACTGGTTAAGGGTGATGAGCAAACAAGTGAGATGAAAGAATGCCAAATAGATTGTCAACGAACGTTCCCAACGGACGACCAAGCGTCGATAATTACCAAACCAGGAAAAGGTGCGTTCGACTT